>CAJTOV010000106.1 GCA_910577765.1 uncultured Lachnospiraceae bacterium | reverse complement strand
GACAAGAAGATGCCCCCCGTGAATAGTAACAAACAGTACATCAGTTACTGTTTTGCCGGTTTTAAGGATTGACATATGGTTCCAAATCCATTATACTACAGTTGTTCTTCGCCAGGAATTCGTTCTGGCCAAGTTCCGGTAATTCTCTTATCGTTCTGCAAATTTGCAGGAAAACCAGACATTTGAGTATTTCGAATTATGGATGAAAGGTGGTGATGCTGTGTTACTTTCGCACCCAGGGTGATTTCAAATGGCGGCCCAGGCGGCTGTTGTACAAGGCAATTTCGATTTATGTTGCAGTATCGCGGAATAGTACAGTATAATGAAAGTGAGAACACATGAACGAACACACACCGATGAAAAAGAAACCAGAACAGACAAAGGTCCGGCCGGATGCAGAAGCAGTCGCGTACCAGAACAAGGACGTGGCATCCAAAGTAACCGGAGAGGCTCTGCTGGGAAGCAGCCTTGCGCCCTTTGGCCTGCCCCATATCCGGATTGTGAATATGCTTCCTACGAACCTTCCGGCCATTGAGAGTAATGAACTGAGACTGGACAATCTGTTCCTTCTGGAGGATGAAGCTGTAGCGATCATTGATTACGAGTCCGGTTACAGCCGGGATAATTTTGTGAAATATCTTAACTATGCAGCCCGGATCGTAAAACGTTACTCGGTCCAGAAGAGGCTTCCCCAGTTGAAAAGGCTGAGGATTATTGTGATTTATACGGCAGATGTGGAGACAGCTCCCGCAGAGTATGACCTGGAAGGTGTAACCGTGCGGGTGGAACCGGCATTCCTGGTTAATCTGGATACAGAAAGTATCAGGAAAAAGCTGGTGAAAAAGATCAGCCGCAGGAAGCGTCTGGACATGGAGGAGCAGATGCAGCTGATGGTACTTCCCCTGACTGTGAAGGGGAACCGGCGCAAGCAGGAAGTGGCTATGGAAGCAGTAAAACTTGCAAAAAAGATTGGGGACCGGAAACAGAGGAACCAGGTTCTGGCCGGAATTCTGACCTTTACAGACAAGATTATTGACGAAAATTTTCGGGAACGGATCAAGGAGGAGTGGAAGATGACCCAGATTGGAAAAATGATATTTGATGACGGTTTTCGTGCAGGAGAGAAACAGGGGGAGAAACGAGGCGAGAAACGGGGAGAAAAACGGGGAGAGGCCCGTGGAGAGAGCCGGAAGCTGATTGAGTTAAGCTGCCGGAAGCTGCGGAAGGGAAAGTCGCCGAAAATGATAGCCGCAGAGCTGGAAGAGGAGCCGGAAATAATCTGGAAGATCTGCCAGGTGGCCCTGGACTTTGGCCCCCAATATGATTGTGACCAGGTATACAGGGCCTGGACCAATATGAATTACTGAAACATCTCTTTTCAAAATCTGCCGGATGTGGTATGATAGCAACATAGCGGTTGCACTCCAGACAAAAAACTACAGGAGAATTCTGATATGAAGATGAGACGTGTATTTTTAAAACTCAGCGGGGAAGCCCTGGCCGGGGACAAAAGGACCGGCTTTGATGAGGCTACGGTGAAGGAGGTTGCAAGGCAGGTTAAGCTTTCTGTGGACGCAGGTGTCCAGGTGGGAATCGTTATCGGCGGAGGCAATTTCTGGAGAGGACGGACCAGCGATGCTATTGACCGGACCAAGGCAGACCAGATCGGTATGCTGGCTACGGTGATGAACTGTATCTATGTGTCCGAGATTTTCCGCAACTGCGGTATGGAGACCCAGATTCTGACACCGTTTGAATGCGGGTCCATGACAAAGCTGTTTTCTAAGGACCGGGCCAATAAGTATTTTGCCAGAGGCATGGTGGTATTTTTTGCCGGTGGTACGGGACATCCCTACTTTTCCACTGACACCGGGATCACCCTGCGGGCGATTGAGATGGATGCGGACTGTATCCTTCTGGCCAAGTCCATTGACGGAGTTTACGACAGCGATCCGGCCAAAAACCCGGATGCGAAAAAGTATGATTCCATCAGTATCCAGGAAGTGATCGACCGGAAGCTGGCGGTGGTGGACTTAACTGCCTCCATCATGTGTATGGAGCATAAGATGCCCATGGCTGTCTTTGATCTCAATGAAAAAGACGGTATCGCCAACGCAATGCAGGGAAGGATTCATGGTACGGTGGTAACCGTAGAATAAGTTTAAAAAATAGGTCTGGGCCTTCACCGGGCCGGTCCTGGAAAATTGCAGGAGGATGTTATGCAGGAAAAGTTAAAAGGATACGAAGACAAGATGAACAAGTCCCTGGAGGTGCTTTTAAGCGAATATGCCTCCATCCGCGCCGGACGGGCCAACCCCCATGTGCTGGATAAGATCCGGGTGGATTATTACGGAACCCCCACGCCTATCCAGCAGGTGGGCAATGTGAATGTGCCGGAAGCCCGCCTCATCGTGATCCAGCCCTGGGAGAAGAGCCTTTTAAAGGCCATTGAGCGTGCCATTCTCACCTCGGATCTGGGCATCAATCCTACCAATGACGGCAATGTGATCCGTCTGGTATTCCCGGAGCTGACCGAGGAGCGCAGAAAAGATCTGGCCAAGGATGTGAAGAAGAAAGGCGAGAACACCAAGGTAGCAGTCCGCAACATCCGCCGGGACGCCAACGAGACCTTCAAGAAGATGGAGAAGGCAGGTGAGATGTCCGAGGACGACCGGAAGCTGGGCGAAGAAAAGATCCAGAAGATCACCGACAAGATGATCGAGAAGATCGACGCCGCCATAGACACCAAAACCAAAGAAATCATGACGGTGTAGTGATCACTTGTAGTGATCACTTAGTGAGTCCGAGCCGAAGGCGAAGGAGGAACTTAGTGAGAACACACACCTGGCCACTTAAGGAATGCAAGCCGAAGGCGCAGCATGAGTTTAGTGGACATGGTGTAACCGTAGTGGTGAACACTTAGTATAGAAAGGGGGACAGGAAGAAACGCCTGTCCCATATTTTTAGATAAAGGGGACGGACATATGGAACAGTCACTGGAGGGGATGGTGATCCCGAAGCATGTTGCGCTGATTCTGGACGGAAACGGACGATGGGCAAAGAAGCGGGGGCTTCCCCGCCCGGCAGGGCACAAGGCAGGCTGTGTCACAGTGGAGAAGACCGTGGAGATAGCGGCCCGGATGGGCATCCGGTATCTGACCGTATACGGATTTTCCACGGAGAACTGGAAGCGGTCCTCAGAGGAAGTGGGAGCTTTGATGCAGCTGTTCCGGTACTATATGGTCCGGCTTCTCAAGGTGGCTTCCGCCAACAATGTGCGGGTGCGGATGATCGGGGACCGGACCCGGTTTGCCCGGGATATTATCGACGGCATCGGGCGGCTGGAAAATGAGACCCGGGAGAATACAGGCCTGACCTTTGTGATTGCGGTAAATTACGGCGGAAGGGATGAGATCACCCGGGCCATGAAGAAAATGGCCCAGGATGTGAAGGCAGGAAACCTGGAAGCCCAGGCCATTTCCGAAGAAACGGTTGCTTCTTATCTGGATACTGCCGGGATACCGGACCCGGAGCTTCTGATCCGCACCAGCGGGGAACTGCGGCTGTCCAACTATCTGCTGTGGCAGCTTGCTTACACAGAAATCTATGTGACAGACTGCCTGTGGCCGGATTTTAACCGGGAAGAGTTTGTAAAGGCCATTGCTGCGTATAATAAAAGAGACCGGAGATTCGGAGGAGTCACGGAACAGGAACAACAGAACCCCGGCAGATGAAGAAACCGCCTACAGCCCGGCCGGAACCGCCTGGCGGGGGAATGCATGACCGGCGGTGTCTGGTTATGCCGGAGCGGCAAACATGCGGGAAGGAGGTAGCAGCCTTTGTTCACAAAACGACTGATTAGCGGTATTATTCTTGTGATTCTTGCTATTATAATAGTGGGGAACGGAGGATTGCTGCTGTACGCCACCACAGCCCTGATTTCCCTGATCGGGCTGTTCGAACTGTACCGGGTGATGAGGATTGAGAAGAAGCTGCTGGGGGTGGTAGGCTATCTGACTACCATTTCCTACTATGGGATCATATGGTATGACGGCCAGAAGTATGTGACCCTGATGGTCATTGCTGCCCTGATGATCCTTATGAGCCTTTATGTGTTTACCTTTCCCAAATACGAGACCGGGGAGGTGACGGTGGCATTTTTCGGAGTGTTCTACGTGGCGGTGATGCTGTCCTATCTGTACCAGGTGCGGACCATGGCAGACGGAGGCTACCTGGTGTGGCTGATCTTCATAAGCTCCTGGGGCTGTGATACCTGCGCCTACTGTACCGGGATGCTCTTTGGCCGGCATAAGCTGGCACCGGTCTTAAGCCCCAAGAAGTCGGTGGAGGGGGCCATAGGAGGCGCCCTGGGAGCCGGCCTTCTGGGCTTTCTCTATGCCCTGGCCTTTGGCGCCCGGATGTCGGAGCTGATGAACCCACGGGTAGCCTGCCCGGTGGCCTGCGCCATTGCCGCGGTGATCTCCCAGATCGGGGACCTGGCCGCGTCAGCCATTAAGCGGAACCACGATATCAAGGATTACGGGAACGTGATTCCCGGCCATGGAGGGATTCTGGACCGGTTCGACAGCATGCTGTTTACGGCGCCGGCCATTTACTTTGCCATTACATTTCTGGGACAGTTTGTACGGTAGACCAGTGTTATACCGGCCGCTGGTCCATCTGCCAGTGCCAGGCGGCTGCCCGGGAAGGGGATGCGGGGGACTGTCTGAAAATGCCTGTGGCCGGCAGACAGCCGGATATGGGTACATGGGAGGAAATGATGAAGAAAATCGGAATACTTGGCTCCACCGGGTCCATCGGGACCCAGACTTTGCAGGTGGTGGACCAGCAGAAAGATATACAGGTGACGGCCCTGGCAGCCGGAAGCAATATCCGGCTTCTGGAAGAGCAGATCCGCAGATACCATCCGTCTGTGGTGTGTGTCTGGGATGAGGCAAAGGCCAGGGACCTTAAGACCCGGGTGGCGGACCTTTCTGTCCGTGTGACCTGGGGCATGGAGGGACTGATTGAGACGGCCACAGAGCCCCGGTCGGAGATTCTGGTGACTGCAGTGGTGGGGATGATCGGCATCCGTCCCACCATAGCTGCCATGGAGGCAGGGAAGGATATTGCCCTTGCCAACAAGGAGACCCTGGTGACAGCCGGGCACCTGATCATGCCCCTGGCCAGGAAACAGGGGGTGCGGATTCTGCCGGTGGACAGTGAGCACAGCGCCATCTTCCAGTGTTTAAACGGGGAACCCCGGCGGGGGGTAAGCAGGATTCTTCTGACCGCTTCCGGCGGGCCGTTCCGGGGATGGACCCGGAAGCAGCTGGCCGGGGTAAGGCTGGAGGATGCCTTAAAGCATCCCAACTGGTCCATGGGCCGGAAGATTACCATTGATTCTTCCACCATGGTCAATAAGGGGCTGGAGGTCATGGAGGCCCGGTGGCTGTTCCAGGTGTCCATGGACCAGGTCCAGGTGGTGGTTCAGCCCCAGAGCGTGATCCACTCCATGGTGGAGTTTGCCGACGGGGCAGTCATGGCCCAGCTTGGCACACCGGATATGAAGCTTCCCATCCAGTATGCGCTGTATTACCCGGAGAGACGGGTTCTGTCCGGGGAGCGGCTGGATTTTGCAAAGCTGGGAAGCATTACCTTTGAGAACCCGGACATGGAAGTGTTCCGGGGACTGAAGCTGGCCTATGACGCCGGAAGGAGGGGAGGCTCCCTGCCTACGGTGTACAATGCGGCCAACGAGTATGGGGTAGGGCGGTTTTTAAATAGGGAAATTTCCTACCTGACCATTGTCGAGATGATTGAAGCTGCCATGGAGCAGCATCAGGTCACCGAGAACCCGTCTGTGGAACAGATCCTGGAGGCGGAGCGGGAGACTTGTGAGTTTATAGAAAGCAGGTGGCAGATTGCTGAACATTCTGGCGGCAGTACTTCTGTTCGGACTCATTGTACTGATTCATGAATTCGGGCATTTTCTTTTTGCAAAGCTGAACGGCATCGGGGTGGTGGAGTTTTCTATCGGAATGGGCCCGAGACTTCTCAGCACAGTCCGGGGGGAGACCCGTTATTCCATTAAGATCCTGCCTTTTGGGGGCTCCTGCATGATGGTGGGAGAGGACATGGGAGAGGAAGAGGGGGTAGCCCCGGACCCTAAAGCATTTAACAGCAAGCCGGTGTGGGCGCGGATTCAGGTGATTGCGGCAGGGCCGGTCTTTAATTTTATCCTGGCCTTTCTCTTTGCCATGGTGATTGTGGCCCAGATCGGCCATGACACGCCGGTGCTTTATGGGGTCATGGAGGGCTATCCGGCCCAGGAGGCAGGACTTCAGGCCGGGGATAAGATTACCCGGATCAACAACCGGAAGATCCGGGCCCACCGGGATGTGTCCCTGTATCTTTACTCCCATCCCGGGGAGGAGATGACCATCTACTATGAGCGGCCGGCCGGCGGCTCCTGGGAACAGGGGGGAGCCGCAGAACGGCGCAGTGTCCGGATCACCCCGGTCTATGCGGAGGAATACCAGTCCCACATGCTGGGAGTCCAGTTCCGGGGCTATGAGAAAACCCATGGCCTGGCGGAATTAATCAGTGCCAGTGCCTATGAGGTAGGGTACTGTGTCCGGTCCACCTTTGACAGCATCGGCATGATGTTCCGGCGGCAGGTGGAGATGGACGAGGCGGTGGCAGGCCCGGTCCAGATCGTCACCATGGTAGGGGAGACCGTGGAGGAAGGCCGGCAGCAGGGACCGGCGGCAGTGCTCTTTGTGCTGTCCAACTGGATTCTTCTGCTTAGCGCCAGTCTGGGAATCATGAATCTGCTTCCGGTTCCGGCCCTGGACGGGGGCAGGCTTCTGTTCCTGTTTTTTGAGCTTCTGCGGGGCAGGCCTGTGGACCCGGAGAAGGAGGGCATGGTCCACATGGCAGGCATGGCCCTTCTGATGGCATTTATGGTGCTGGTACTGTTTAATGATATACGGAAGCTGCTGTAAAAAAGGAGAGGAGAAGCCATGACAGAGAGACGAATCACCAGGGAGGTACGGATCGGGGACCGGGTCATCGGCGGAGGCCGTCCGGTGCTGATCCAGTCCATGTGTAATACAAAGACCCAGGATACGGCGGCCACTGTGGCCCAGATCCGGAAGCTGGAGCAGGCAGGCTGTGAGATCATCCGGGTGGCGGTTCCCACCATGGAGGCGGCCCGGAGTCTGGAGGCCATCCGGAAACAGATTCACATTCCCCTGGTGGCAGACATTCACTTTGACTACCGCCTGGCCATTGCCGCCATGGAATATGGGGCAGACAAGATCCGCATCAATCCGGGCAACATCGGCAGTGCGGACCGGGTCCGGGCCGTGGTGGATAAGGCAAAGGCATACGGAGTGCCTATCCGGGTGGGGGTCAACAGCGGCTCCCTGGAGAAGCCCCTGATCGAAAAGTATGGAGGCGTGACTGCAGAGGGGCTGGTGGAAAGCGCCCTGGACAAGGCAGCCATGATTGAGGCTATGGGCTACGACAATCTGGTCATCAGCATCAAGTCCTCGGATGTGCTTATGTGCGTCAGGGCTCACCAGATAATCAGCGGAAGGACCCGGCATCCCCTTCATGTGGGGATCACGGAGGCAGGCACCCTGGTTTCCGGCAATATCAAGTCATCCGTGGGCCTGGGGATTATTCTGTACCAGGGAATCGGGGATACCATCCGTGTGTCCCTGACCGGGGACCCGGTGGAAGAGATCAAGTCCGCCAAACTGATCCTGCGGACCCTGGGACTGAGAAAAGGCGGCGTGGAGGTAGTGTCCTGCCCTACCTGCGGCAGAACCCAGATTGATCTCATCGGGCTGGCCGGACAGGTGGAGAACCTGGTAACCGAATTCGACGACCTGGATGTAAAGGTGGCGGTCATGGGCTGCGTGGTCAACGGACCCGGGGAAGCCAGGGAGGCAGACTTAGGCATTGCCGGAGGCATTGGGGAGGGTCTGCTGATCCGCAAGGGCCAGGTGATCCGCAAGCTGCCGGAAGGAGAGCTGCTTTCTGCTCTCCGGCAGGAGCTTTTGAAGCTGCGAAGCGAAAGGTGATGGAATGAAAGCATTTTTAGAAGTATTTCCGGATCTGCATATGACGGGACAGATGCAGGAGCTTTTGAACCTGGTGGAGGTGGAGAAGGTGTCCATGACCAGGGACAGAAGCTCCATTCGCGTCTCCATTGTCAGTCCCAGGCTGATCCATAAGAAAAATATTCTGGATCTGGAGAAAGGAATCCGGGACCAGCTCTTTCCAAAGAAGCAGGTGGAGATCCGGATTTTCGAGAAATACAGGCTGTCGGAGCAGTATACCCCGGAGAAGCTTCTGATGGTGTACAAGGACAGCCTGCTTCTGGAGCTGAAAAACTACAGCATCGTGGAGTACAGCATGCTGCGCAAGGCAGAGTGCACCTTCCCCCAGCCGGATCTGTTACATATGACCATTGAGGATACCATGGTCAATAAGGAAAAGGCCGGGGAGCTGAAACGGATTCTGGAAAAGGTGTTTCATGAGCGGTGCGGGATGCCGGTGGAGGTGGAGTTTGCCTATGTGCCGCCGGTGCGGACCCGGACCGGGGGACTTATGGATGAGCCGGAAGCCGGGGAGGCGGTGTATCCGGCGGGAAGTCCTGGGGGAATGCCGGGA
This sequence comes from uncultured Lachnospiraceae bacterium, assembly GCA_910577765.1. Lineage (GTDB taxonomy): Bacteria > Bacillota > Clostridia > Lachnospirales > Lachnospiraceae > Brotaphodocola. The sequence continues at coordinate 4,468 of CAJTOV010000106.1, read as the reverse complement.
CGGGCCGGGGAAGCCGCCGGGGCCGTGGACCGCGGAGCCGTGGGCAGCGGGGCCGGAGCCGTGGACCGCGGAGCTGTGGACCGTGGAGCCGTGGGCAGCAGGGCCGGAGACCGTGGAGCAGCAGGCAGCAGTGCCGGAGCCGGAGAGCGTGGAGCCGGGGCCGGCGGCGGTGGACTGGCAGCCAGAAAGCAGGAAGGGGACCGGAAAGGCTTCCGCAAAGGTGACCGGTCTGGCGGCGGTTTTCACAAAAAGTCCGACAACCCGGATGTGCTGTTTGGCCGTGACTTTGAGGATGATTTCACGGAGATCGGAAAGATCGAGGGGGAGATCGGGGAGATCACCATCCGCGGGAAGATTCTGGACAAGGACAGCCGCCTGCTTCGAAGCGGCAAGACCATTATTATCTTCCATATTACAGACTTTACGGATACCATCACCGTGAAGCTGTTTGCCAATGAGGATACCCTGGAGGATCTGGACAATGCGGTGAAGCCGGGGTCCTTTATCCGGCTGCGGGGCATGACCACCATTGACCGGTTTGACGGGGAGCTGACCATCGGGTCTGTGCGGGGCATCAAGCGGGCGGAGGATTTCACCGGCAAGCGTGTGGACAACAGTCCCTTAAAGCGGGTGGAGCTTCACTGCCACACCAAGATGAGCGACATGGACGGAGTGTCGGAGGTCAAGGACATTGTCAAACGGGCCAAGGCCTGGGGCATGCCAGCCATTGCGGTCACCGACCACGGCTGTGTCCAGGCATTTCCCGATGCCAGCCATGCCCTGGACAAAAACGACACCTTTAAGGTCCTCTACGGGGTGGAGGGCTATCTGGTAGATGACATGAAGGAGCTGGTGGAGAATTCCAGAGGGCAGGATTTCGCAGATTCCTATGTGGTCTTTGATATCGAGACCACAGGCTTTAGCCCGGAGAAGAACCAGATCATCGAGATCGGCGCCGTGAAGGTGGAGGACGGAAAAATCACGGACAGATTCAGTACCTTCGTGAACCCGGAGGTGCCCATTCCCTTTGAGATTGAGCAGCTTACGGGAATCAATGACAGCATGGTGCTTCCGGCTCCCAAGATCCAGGACGCGCTGCCCCAGTTTCTGAAGTTCTGCGGGGACTGTGCCCTGGTGGCCCACAATGCCTCCTTTGACGTAAGCTTCATAGCCTTCCAGGCCGGAGTTCAGGGACTGGCCTTTCATCCCACGGTGCTGGATACGGTGGCCATTGCCCGGCAGCTTCTGCCCCAGTTAAGCCGTTTTAAGCTGGATACGGTGGCCAAGGCCTTAAAAATCTCTCTGGAGAACCATCACCGGGCCGTGGATGATGCCGGGGCCACGGCGGAAATCTTCGTGAAATTCGTGGAGATGCTCCGGGAACGGGGGGTGGAGAATCTGGACCAGCTAAACTCCATGAGCGCCTTGTCCCCGGACACTATCAAGAAGATGCCCACCTACCATGTGATTCTTCTGGCGAAAAATGAAGTAGGCCGGATCAATCTGTACCGTCTGGTGTCCTGGTCCCACATTGACTATTTTGCCAAGCGGCCCAGGATTCCCAAGACCCTGCTGAACCAGTACCGGGAGGGGCTCATCATCGGCTCTGCCTGCGAGGCAGGGGAACTTTATCAGGCCATGCTCCGGGGACAGCCCAGGGACAGCCTGATGAAGATTGCCGGTTTTTACGATTTCCTGGAGATACAGCCTCTGGGGAATAACGAGTTTATGCTGCGGGACGAGAAGAGCACGGTGAAAACCTGGGAGGATCTAAAGGATCTGAACCGCCGGATCGTCCAGATGGGGGAAGAGCTGGGAAAGCCGGTGTGTGCCACCTGCGATGTGCATTTCCTAAACCCGGAGGACGAGGTGTACCGGCGGATTCTCATGGCCGGCCAGGGCTTTTCCGACGCGGACAAACAGGCGCCTCTGTATCTGCGGACCACAGAGGAAATGTTGAAGGAGTTCGAGTATCTGGGGCCGGACAAGGCCCAGGAGGTGGTGGTCACCAACACCCGGCTGGTGGCGGATATGTGCGAGCAGATTGCTCCGGTGCGGCCGGACAAATGTCCGCCGGTGATTGAGAATTCCGACGAGACCCTGCGGAAAATCTGCTATGACTGTGCCCACGACATGTACGGCAGGGATCTGCCGGAGATTGTAGTGGAGCGGCTGGAGCGGGAACTGAACTCCATCATTTCCAACGGGTTTGCGGTGATGTATATCATCGCCCAGAAGCTGGTGTGGAAGTCCAATGAGGACGGGTATCTGGTAGGCTCCCGTGGGTCTGTGGGCTCTTCCTTTGTGGCTACCATGTCGGGGATCACGGAGGTGAATCCCCTAAGCCCCCATTACTATTGCCCCTGTTGTCATTTCTATGATTTCGATTCGGAGGAAGTGAAAAAATTCGGGGGCATGGCCGGGTGCGACATGCCGGACCGGTTCTGCCCCCAGTGCGGCAAGCCTATGACCAAGGCGGGGTTTGACATTCCCTTTGAGACATTTCTGGGATTTAAGGGGGACAAGGAACCGGATATTGACCTGAACTTTTCCGGGGAATACCAGAGCAAGGCCCACGACTATACGGAGGTGATCTTCGGCAAGGGCCAGACCTTCCGGGCCGGGACCATCGGTACCCTGGCGGACAAGACTGCCTTCGGCTATGTGAAGCGCTACTACGAGGAACGGGGCATGCACAAGCGGAACTGCGAGATCGACCGGATCGTCCAGGGCTGCGTGGGTGTGCGCAGGACCACAGGCCAGCATCCGGGAGGCATTGTGGTGCTGCCTATCGGGGAGGAGATCTACTCCTTTACCCCGGTCCAGCGGCCGGCCAACGATATGACCACCAAGACAGTGACCACCCATTTTGACTATCATTCCATTGACCATAACCTGCTAAAGCTTGACATTCTGGGACACGATGATCCCACCATGATCCGTATGCTTCAGGACTTAACAGGACTGGACCCGGTGAAGGATATTCCCTTAGACAGCCCGGAGGTCATGTCCCTGTTCCAGAATACCAGCGCCCTGGGGATCACCCCGGAGGATATCGGCGGGTGCCAGCTGGGGGCCCTGGGGATTCCCGAGTTCGGCACGGATTTTGCCATGCAGATGCTGATAGACGCCCAGCCTAAGTATTTCTCCGATCTGGTGCGGATCGCAGGCCTGGCCCACGGCACGGATGTGTGGCTGGGCAATGCCAAGGACCTGATCCTAAGCGGCCAGGCCACCATCCAGACAGCCATCTGCTGCCGGGATGATATTATGGTCTATCTGATTCAGATGGGGCTGGAGGAAGGGCTTTCCTTCACCATCATGGAGAGTGTGCGAAAGGGCAAGGGGCTGAAGGACGAGTGGATGGCAGAGATGCGTCAGCACAATGTGCCGGAATGGTATATCCAGTCCTGCCTGAAAATCAAGTACATGTTCCCCAAGGCCCATGCGGCAGCCTATGTGATGATGGCCTGGCGGGTGGCTTACTGCAAGGTGTTCTACCCACTGGCTTACTATGCGGCTTTTTTCAGCATCCGGGCCAACGGCTTTTCCTATGAGCTTATGTGCCAGGGCAGGGACAAGCTGGAATTTCATCTGGCAGACTACCGGAAGCGGATAGACACCTTGTCCAAGAAGGAGCAGGATACCCTGCGGGACATGCGGATCGTCCAGGAAATGTATGCAAGAGGGTATGAGTTCATGCCCCTGGATATTTACCGGGCCCAGGCAGACCACTTCCAGGTCATTGACGGGAAGCTGATGCCTTCCTTAAGCAGCATCGACGGCATGGGAGACAAGGCAGCGGAAGGGGTGGCTGTGGCCGCGGCGGAAGGGCCGTTCCTTTCCCGGGAGGATTTCCGGAACAGGTCCAAAATCAGTAAGACTTTGTGCGATCTGATGGCGGATCTGGGACTGTTGGGGGATCTGCCGGAGAGTAACCAGTTGTCGTTGTTTGATTTTGGGTGAGAGAAAAGCTCTGTTTGTTAAAAGAGAGTAACAGTTCCGGTAGGGGGATTCCGAGGCTCGTCTGAATTGTTGCAAAGGAGATGTAAGAATTCGCAGAAATCAGGTCATATATCTTGTTACAAGTATATTTTTTTCTTATAATAGAATTGTGGGCAGAGTGAGAGTTTTTTATGTTTATGCAGGGGGTGAAGTGCTATGGAAGAAAAGGACAAAATACCGGTTGAAATTATGCCGGAGGCAGATGGGGAAGAGCGCAATTCTGTGTCAGAAACCCCAAAGACGGACGTAAAAGGAACAGTCAAGGATTCGGTGTTCCGTGATTTGTTTGGCAATCGCAAATATGCTTTGCAGTTGTATCAGGCACTTCATCCGGAAGATACAGATGTGACGGAGGCGGATATTGGAGATGTGACCATTCACAATATATTTACAGACCAGGAATATAATGATCTAGTACATCGTTGCATTAATCCCGAAGTAAATAGTGCTTGATATTCGTGTC
>CAJTOV010000105.1 GCA_910577765.1 uncultured Lachnospiraceae bacterium | reverse complement strand
CGATTCTAAATGGCCGTATGCCGTAACAGTTCAAGGGGTATCTGAACTGTTACACCCGGAGCACCGGCTCCGCAACTTTTTTTTTCTGAAATATTGACTTTTTCTTAACAAAATGAGATAATAAAAGCAAATTTCGATTTCATGAAATTTAGATTAAGGAGGATGTAGAATGTCGACAAAAGCGTACTATCCAATTAGCGAGATTGGCAAAGGAAAAGCTGGCTTTTCCAAGACAAGATCCATTATCGAGGCTGCTTTTTATGGCAACAATGTGCTGAAGGTCAACACCTTAAAGGAAGCTTATGAACTGGCCAAGAATTCTCCAGGCACCATCGTAACCGACATGCCGATATACAGAGGCGAGGAGTTTGGTCTGGAGAAGGACGCGAAAGTCCTGCTGTTCAATGACGGCGCTATTACCGGACGTTATGCCACTGCACGCCGGATCTCCGGTGAGCCAGGAGTGGACTGCGCAGCCCTGGATATTGTTGCTATGGATGCTGTCTATGAGTCCCGCTGGAAAACCATGTACCATGCAGAAGTATTCGTAGGTCTGGACCCGGAATTCATGGTGAAAGCCCATCTGCTGATTCCGGAAGGCGAAGAGAATATCATGTACAACTGGATGCTGAACTTCCAGTACATGTCCGACGAGTACGTGAAGATGTACAAGAACTCCAAGGCAGTAGGCGACGGCAAAGAGGCTGACATCTACATCTTCTCAGATCCCCAGTGGACCGGTTCCGACCGTCCCAACGTATCCCTGGACTGCCTGTCAGATCCCCAGAAGAAGACTCTGTGCTACTTCAACACGGAGACCAACTGTGCATGCATCCTTGGTATGCGGTATTTCGGTGAGCACAAGAAGGGCACCCTGACCATGGCCTGGGCCATTGCCAACCGCAACGGCTATGCTTCCTGTCATGGCGGACAGAAGGAGTACACCCTGGCCGACGGCAGCAAGTATGTGGCTTCCGTATACGGTCTGTCAGGCTCCGGCAAGTCTACCCTGACCCATGCAAAGCATGGCGGCAAGTACGAGATCAAGGTGCTTCATGACGATGCATTTATCATCAATACAGACACCTGCGCCTCCATCGCCCTTGAGCCCACTTACTTTGACAAGACCGCAGACTATCCCACCGGCTGTGATGACAACAAGTACCTGCTGACTGCCCAGAACTGTTCCGCAACCCTGGACGACGAGGGAATGATCCAGCTGGTGACCGAGGACATCCGCAACGGCAACGGCCGCGCCATCAAGTCCAAGCTGTGGTCTCCCAACCGTGTGGATAAGATCGAAGCTCCGGTGAATGCGATCTTCTGGATCATGAAAGATCCCACCATTCCGCCGGTAGTAAAATTAAAAGGCGCTTCCCTGGCTTCCGTTATGGGCGCAACCCTGGCTACCAAGCGTTCTTCCGCAGAGCGTCTGGCTCCCGGCGTAGACCCCAACAAGCTGGTGGTGGTTCCCTACGCAAACCCGTTCCGTACCTATCCTCTGGCCAATGACTACGAGAAGTTCAAAAAGCTGGTGGAAGAGAAGAACGTAGACTGCTACATCGTCAACACCGGTGACTTCATGGGCAAGAAGGTGAAACCTGCCGATACCCTGGGTATCCTGGAAGCCATCGTGGAGAAGCGGGCTGATTTCCACAAGTGGGGTCCCTTCTCTGATATTGAGATCCTTGACTGGGAAGGCTTTATCCCGGATATGAACGATCCCGAGTATGTAGGCCAGCTGAAGGCCCGCATGAATGACCGTGTCAATGAGATCAAGGAATTCGCAGTGGCCAAGGAAGGCTATGACAAGCTGCCGGATGATGCACTTGCAGCCATCCAGAAGGTTGTGGACGAACTGAACTAATGGTTCCCGGTGCCGGTATGGCAGCGGCGGAGGAACAACCTGTTATTATTTAAAAAATGACTGATCAGAACCGGGCCCGGAGACCCTATGATTTCCGGCCCGGCTCTTTGTATATCCGGGAAGGCAGGAAACAGGATGAAAAAGTATGTTCTATTTGATCTGGACGGTACACTGACCGATTCCAGGGTGGGAATTCTGAATTCCATCGAATATATGCTGGAGTATTACGGGATTCATGTGGAGGACCGGGCACAGCTGCAGCCCTGGCTGGGGCCGCCCTTAAAGGACAGCCTGATGAAGTATTACGGATTCAGCCGGGAGAAGGCCCTGGAGGGTGTGGAAAAATACAGGGAATATTTTGACCGGCAGGGGATCTTTGAGAACCGGGTGTATCCGGGGATTGAGGACATGCTGCGGACCCTGCGGGATATGGGATGCCGGCTGCTGGTGGCTACTTCCAAGCCGGAGGTGGCAGCCAGACGGGTGCTGGAGTATTTCCGGCTGGATTCGTATTTTACGTTTATCGGGGGAGCTACTCTGGATGACAGCCGGGTCAGCAAGGGGGATGTGATCCGGTATGTTCTGGATACTGCAGACATCCGTCTTCCCCAGGAGGCAGTGATGGCAGGAGACCGGGAATATGACGTGAAAGGGGCAAAGGCCCATGGCCTGGAGGTCATAGGCGTACTCTACGGGTATGGTTCCAGGGAAGAGCTTGGGCAGGCCGGGGCAGATTTCCTTGCGGAGACGCCAGGAGACATTCCGGGGTATATTCGGTAAAGATGCCCCTATTCACGGGAGCATTTTTCTGGTAAAATATAGATTAGAAAGACAGTATCTGGAGGTAGGGTGATGTAAGGGTTCAGAAAGGAATGGTGCCGGATGTTTGATAAAGGCGAGTATATTATTTACGGGAATTCGGGAGTGTGCCAGGTGGAGGATGTGACGACCATGAATATGGAGGGGGTTCCCAGGGACCGTCTCTACTATGTGCTGGTCCCTGCCAGCCAGAAAGGCGGGAAGATCTTTACGCCGGTGGACAATGAGAAGACGCTTATGAGGCGGATTCTGACCCATGAGGAGGCGACCAGTCTCATTGACGGGATTCCGGAGATCGAGGAGCTGTGGATCACCAGCGAGAAGCTGCGGGAGAATAAGTATAAGGAGTGTATGCGGTCCGGGGACTGCCGGGAGTGGGTGCGGATCATCAAGACCTTATATCTGCGCAGGCAGGAGCGCAGCGCCCAGGGAAAGAAAGTCACGGCCACGGATGAAAAGTATCTCCACATGGCAGAGGATTATCTGTATTCCGAACTGGAGATTCCCTTAAAGATTCCCAAAAGCCAGATGGAGCAGTATATTCTGGAACGTATCCGCCGGAAGCAGGGAAAGGGAACGGCAGCAGCGGAAAGCTGCCCATAGACAGGGGAAGCCGGCAGATTTTCCCGTCCGTGAGGGGATGGTACTGCCTTGCGGAAATTCCGGTGAATAAAGCACCCGCTGCCTACGCCCTCTGCACGCCTGCAAAGCCAGCCGTAGGCTGGTGTGGAGCGGCAGGAATAGAATTAGGAAAAGCAGGAAGCCATGGCCTCCTGCTTGTGTTTTTTCAGAACGGTTATTTGCTGTATTTCTGTTCGCAGTAGAGACAGCGGTAGGTCTCTTTTTCCTCATCGGACAGGTAGAAGATATGGGGAAGCTCCTGCTCGATGGAGGTAATGCAGCGGGGGTTTTTGCACCGGATGATGTTGGTAATCTTCTGGGGAAGCTTCAGGGTCATTTTCTCTACGATCTTGTTGTCGCGGATGATATTGACCGTGATATTGTGGTCTATGTAGCCCAGGACCTGCAGATCCAGCTTGTCCAGTCCGCCTTCGATTTTGATAATGTCTTTGCGTCCCATTTTGTTGCTGCGGGCGTTCTTGATAATGGCCACCTGGCACTCCAGCTTGTCCAGTCCAAGGTTAAAGTAGATATCCAGGCTCCTGCCTGCTTCGATGTGGTCCAGAACGATCCCTTCTTTTAATCCGCTGATATTTAACATGGTTTTTCCACCTCCAGTAGGGTCATGATCAGGGCCATACGGACGTACACACCGTACTGGGCCTGCCGGAAATAGGCTGCTCTCGGGTCATCGTCCACCTCCGTGGAGATCTCGTTGACACGGGGAAGGGGATGGAGGACGAACATGTTCTCCTTTGCCAGCTTCATCTTCTTCCGGTCCAGAATGTAGCAGTCTTTTAAGCGGATGTAATCTTCCTCGTTGAAGAAACGTTCCTTCTGCACCCGGGTCATGTAGAGAATGTCAAGCTCCGGCATGGCTTCGTCCAAATTGTTGACTTCTTTGTATTCAATGTGGTTGGCTTCCAGCACATCCTGGCGGATATAACCGGGGATGCGCAGCTCGTCCGGGGAGATCAGGTAGAAGCGGATTCCCGGATAGCGGACCATGGCATCAATCAGGGAGTGGACCGTGCGGCCGAATTTTAAATCCCCGCAAAGGCCGATGGTCATGTTGTTTAAGCGTCCCGCCAGGGAGCGGATGGTCATCAGGTCCGTAAGGGTCTGGGTAGGATGCTGGTGGCCGCCGTCGCCGGCATTGATCACCGGAATCTTTGCTGCGTTGGAGGCTACCAGGGCAGCCCCTTCCTTGGGGTGGCGCATGGCGGCAATGTCTGCATAGCAGGAAATCATGCGGATGGTATCGGATACGCTTTCACCTTTGGTGGCAGAGCTGGAATTAGCCGAAGAAAAACCAAGTACACTGCCGCCGAGACTAAGCATTGCAGATTCAAAGCTTAGCCGGGTTCTTGTACTTGGTTCATAAAACAGGGTTGCCAGTTTCCTACCATCACAAACATGGGAATATTTTGGAAGATTCTGCTCAATATCGGCTGCCAGATCCAGCAGGCGGTCCGTCTCCTCCACAGAAAAATCCAATGGGTTTAACAGGTGTCTCATAGAAAGTCTCCTTCCTGGTTCCATTGTCTTCATGTTCGAATGATATTATAGCGAATAATGGATAAGATTGCTAGTCCTTTTTTCCCGAAAACCCCGTCGTAATGAATATTTAAGAAAATTCTCCCCCCCACACCCGGGAGTTTGAGGTATAATGTTCACGTAGGCAATGAGCAGTGCGGAAAAAGACGGCGCCAGCGCGGCGTTGTGCCTGCACAAAAGCAGCGCTGGCGCCGTCTTTTTCCATAGGGCGAAGCCCGTGAGCGTGACGAAGCGAAGCGGAGTCACGCTGCACTGCGGGGCAGCCCGGAGGAAGTGCGGAAAAAGCCGGCGCGAAGGCGGCGTTTTGCCCGCACAAAAGCAGCGCTGCCCTTACAAAACCATCAGGAGTTCAAATGCAGGAAAACAGAAAACCAATCATTCAGGTCAAAAACCTTTACAAAATATATAAAGTAGGCACCAACAAAGTATACGCCTTAAACGGCGTAGATTTCACCATCTACAAGGGGGAGTTCTGTGCCATAGTGGGACCTTCCGGGTCAGGAAAGTCCACGCTTCTGAACATGCTGGCAGGTCTTGAGAAGCCTTCCAAAGGGGAGGTTGTGATTGTGGGAAAGCATCTGGAAAAGATGACGGAGAACCAGCTGGTAGGATTCAGGCGGGAGCATGTGGGCTTTATCTTTCAGTCCTACAATCTGATCAAGACGCTTAATGCAGTGGAGAATGTAGCCCTGCCTCTTTCCTTCCGCGGGGTGCCAAAGAAGGTGCGCAACGAGAAGGCGAAAAAATATTTAAAACTGGTAGGGCTGGAGAAACAGATGAAGCACATGGCCAATGCCATGTCCGGAGGACAGCAGCAGCGGGTGGGCATTGCCCGGGCCCTGGTGCTGAACCCGAAGATTATCTTTGCCGACGAGCCAACGGGAAATCTGGATTCCAGGACAACCATGGAGGTGCTGGCCCTGATGCGCCGGATCGTCCGGGAGCAGAACCAGACCCTGATCATGGTTACCCATGACAATCACCTGGCTTCCTATGCGGACCGGCAGTTTCATATTGTGGACGGAAAGATCTATAAGATTGAGGAAGGACACCATAGAGAGGACGAGGAGCCTCAGGAAATAAACGACAGCAGACTGGAAGGAGCAGCAGAACATGTCAAGAAAGATGCATAACAACTATATTACAGATTCAGGGCGCAGAAGGGGGGCAGGCCCTCTGGCCTTTTTAAAGATGCCCCTGCTGCTTCTGCTTGCGGCGGCGTTTACCGTCTGCTCGGTACCCTTTCCTTCCGGGATGAAGGCCTGGGCATCGGAAGTGGAGATTACCTCCGACAAGATTCCCCACGGAAAGACCGGGAAGAAGCTGAATCTTTCCTTCCGGATCAAAAATACCGGCAATGCTTCCATGCGGGATCTGACCATTGGCTTTGATGTCAGCGGCGGGGAGATCTGGGACGAGGAGGACGGGGACAGGGAAGCCGGCTATTCCTTCCCCTTTGAGATGACCCAGGCCCTGCCTACCACGGAGAATCCCAAGCCCATCGGCAAGCTGGGGGACGAGAAGACGGTCTCCCTTTCGGGAGTGGTCCGCCGGGACTTAAGCAACGGGTATTACAAGGCACCGGTGGTGGTCATGGACAAGGACGGAAGCTGGCTGGGCCAGGCAGACTTAACCATCTGGGTCACCCAGTCCACAGGCTCCAGCGACGATGAGGAAGACGAGCCCAAGACCTATGACTTTGTTCTGGGCGAGGGCCAGAGCACACCGGACGGGGTGTACCCCCATGTGCTGGATTTTGCCCTGAATCTGCGCAACAACAGCCCGGCAACCGTATATAATGTAAAGGCTGCCATGGTCATGGATGCGGACAGCGAGAAGTTCCCCTTTGAAATCAACGATGCCAACTATGACCGGATGTTCGAGAAGATCGAGGTGGACGAGACGGTTCCCCTTACATACAGCTTTGCCATCCGGGAAGATGTATACAGCGGGTATTATCCCATTACCATGAAGATCTACTATTCCAAAAGCTCCACCGGAGACGAGCTTCAGACCTACGAGACCCTGTTCTATGTGCGGATTCACAACAAGGACAAGGAGGACGAGTACGGAGAGTTCAATGAGCATGACCGGGAGCGGGCCCGCTTGGTGGTGGACGGTTATACCACAGATCCGGCCACCATTATCGCAGGCCAGGAGTTTGAACTGGTTCTGCGGATGAAAAATGCTTCCAGCTCCATTTCCGCCACCAATATTCTGTATTCCCTGGAATCGGAGAAAGTTTCGGACAGTGCGGTATTTACCACGGAATCCGGTTCCTCTTCCGTGGCCATGGATTCCCTGCGGCCCGGGGAGGTCAAGGAGATCCGGGTGCGCCTTCTGTCCAAGGCCGGGGTGGACCAGCGTTCCTACGGCATGACCATCAAGGCCAAGTACGACAGCCCCGAGTTCAAGAATGCAGAGGAAAGTATGGTGGTGGACATACCGGTGAAGCAGATTCCCAGGCTGAATACCGGCACCTTTGAGGTGATGCCGGATTCCATCAATGTAGGGGCAGAGTCCAATGTGATGTTTGCCATCAACAACACCGGCAAGGTGATCCTCTATAATGTAATGGTCAAGTTCGAGGCAGATTCCATCCAGACCGTGGACACCTATGTGGGCAATATTAAGCCTGGGGAAACGGGAAATGTGGACTGTATGGTAGTAGGAGCCGCCCCCACCATGGACGACGGGAAGATCAAGGTCACCATCACCTATGAGGATGAAAACGGTGCGGTCTCTTCGGAAGAGAAGGAACTGAGCCTGCTTGTTATGGAGGAGGACCTGTCCGGTATGGAAGACTTCGAAATGGGGGAATATGAGGATGTATCCGCAGGCGGTACAGGATTCATGGAGAATGACCAGAAGCAGAAGTATCTGGCCGTGGCGGCGGTGGCGGCTATTGCAGCCGTGGCGGCGGTGGCTGTGCTGGTGATCCGGCGCAGGAAGAAAAAGGCCAGCCAGGAAGAGGAAGAGGACGATGAGATTTCTTGATCTGCTCACCATGAGCGTCAATAACCTGCGCCGCAGGAAGCTGCGGACCGCCCTGACGGTGCTGGGGGTGATCATCGGTACCGCCTCCATCGTGGTGATGATTTCCCTGGGAATCGGCTTAAATGAGCTGAACCGGGAGCTGATCGAGTCCTTCGGAAGCCTGACTGCCATTGAGGTCCGGGGGGACTACTACTGGGGCGGCAATGACGGCACCACTGAGCCCAACTACCTGACCGATGACCTGGTGGAGGGGATATGCCGCATGGACCATGTGGTCAGTGTATATCCTCTTCTGGAGGCAGATGCTGTCTTTATTCAGGGGAAGAATACCATGGATGCCCAGCTAATAGGGGCTCCCCGGGAATACCTGGAGCAGATTACCCTGGGCCAGGGGAGTCTGCCGCCGGCAGATTCCAAGGAAATGGAGCTGATCTACGGCAATGCGGTGATCCAGTGGTTCTCCGACGGGAAAGGCAGCAATTCTTACTGGAGAACCGGGGAACTGCCGGATGTGGACCTGATGGGGCGTCCCATGTTCGTGGTATTCGACACCGACGCTTACCGGGAGTCCCAGTGGGGGAATTCCGAGCAGCCGGTGAAGGCGCCCAAGAAATACATGATCAAAACCGCCGGTGTGGTGGAAGGGGAGGTCAATGATTACAACGAGTATGCGTACCAGGTCTACACGGACCTGGACCTTCTGAAGGCCCAGTTAAAAAAGGTGTTCCGCAAGAATCCCATTCCCCGCCAGCCCACCAACAAGAAGGGCAAGCCTTTTAAGTATTTTATCTACTCCAGTATGGTGGTCAATGTGGATAAGATCGAGCATGTGGAGGGGATTCAGAAGCAGCTGACGGACATGGGGTTCCAGGCTTCCAGCCGTGCGGAGTGGATGGAGCAGTCAGAGAAGCAGTCGGGAATGATCCAGGCGGTATTAGGGGGCATCGGCGCCGTGTCTTTGTTTGTGGCAGCCATCGGCATTGCCAATACCATGATGATGTCCATCTATGAGCGGACCAAGGAGATCGGTGTCATGAAGGTCCTGGGCTGTGATATGGGGGCCATCCGCAACATGTTCCTGATAGAGTCAGGCTTTATCGGACTTCTGGGCGGTGCGACCGGGGTCATAATCAGCTATGGGATTTCCATGGGACTGAACCGGCTTTTGCGGATCGGAGAGTCCCTGACCGGTATGGCCGGGGATATTTCCCGGATTCCCCTGTGGCTGGTGGCCATGGCGGTGGCATTTGCCATTCTGGTGGGCATGGTGGCAGGCTTTTTCCCTGCCATGCGGGCCATGAAGCTGAGCCCCCTGGCAGCCATCCGCAACGAGTAGGGAATATCCGGCTCTGGTATAAAGAAGAAAGGGAGGAGAACGGGGAAATGACTACAAGAAAAGAATTAAAACGGAAAGCACTGGACGGTCTGGGCGGCTATTACTGGACCGGATTTCTGGTGTGTGTGATTGCCATGCTTCTGGGAGGCGCCGGGGGAGTCAAGAATCCCCTGTCAGGCCTTACAGGCAGCATGGGAAGCTCCGGTGTGGAAGAGATCGCCGGTTCCTCAGAGCCCACATCCTCCATGGCCCTGGTGATTCTGGGGGTGCTGGTCACGGTGCTGGGCACCATGTGGCTGGTGGGAATTCTCTGGAGCAGCTTTGTGGGCAATGTGATTCAGGTAGGCTGTTGCCGTTACTTTGTGGAAAGCCAGGAGATCGGGCGGTCCGCAGGCCTGGGCCAGGTTTTCAGCGGATTTGGCGGAGGGAACTATCTGAATGTGGTGAAGGTCATGTTCATGAGAGGGCTGTTTCAGATGCTCTGGACCTTTCTTTTGATTATTCCGGGGATCATCAAAAGCTATGACTATTATCTGGTTCCCTATCTGCTGGCAGAAACCCCGGAGCTCAGCTACCGGGAGGCGCTGCGGATCAGTACGGAGATGATGTTCGGCCACAGATGGAGGCTGTTTGTGCTGGAGCTGTCTTTCATCGGATGGAATATTCTGGGCAGTCTGCTGTGCGGAATCGGAGTTCTGTTTGTCCGGCCTTATGAGTCTGCTACTTTTGCAGAGTTCTATCTGGACCGGTGCCGGGTGCCTGGCGCGGAAAATGTAGTTTCATAACAAATGAAGGAGGAATAGAGGAACATGCTGTCATTGGAACAGGAGCTGAAGAACAATGCTTATCCCGGACGGGGGATCGTCATCGGGAAGACCCCGGACGGGAAAAAGGCTGTGGCAGCCTATTTTATCATGGGCAGAAGCGAAAACAGCCGCAACCGGATTTTCGTGGAGGACGGGGAGGGAATCCGTACCCAGGCCTTTGATCCGGCAAAGCTTAAGGACCCCAGCCTGATCATCTATGCGCCGGTGCGGGTCCTGGGCAACAAGACCATTGTCACCAACGGGGACCAGACCGACACCATCTATGAGGGGATGGATAAGCAGCTTACCTTTGAGCAGTCCCTGCGCTGCCGGGAGTTTGAGCCTGACGGCCCCAACTATACGCCCCGGATCTCCGGGATCCTGCACCTGGAGCAGGGCCGGTATAACTATGCCATGTCCATCCTGAAAAGCAGCGGCGGCAACCCGGATTCCTGCTGCCGGTTTACCTTTGCCTACGAGAATCCTCTGGCAGGGGAGGGGCATTTCATCCACACCTACATGCACGACGGGAACCCGCTGCCAAGCTTTGAGGGAGAGCCTAAGCTGGTGGAGATACCGGACAGCCTGGATGGGTTTACCAGACTGTTGTGGGACAGTCTGAATGAAGACAACAAGGTGTCCCTGTTCGTGCGGTATATCGATATTGCAACCGGCAAGTATGAAAGCCGGATTGTCAATAAGAACGGCTGACGGAACTTTCAACAAAGGCAGCCGCCCAGCCAGACAGCGGGATGTCCGGCTGGACGGCTGCCGGCAAAGTGAACAGGAGACATAGAAGATGAACGAGATGGAACTGAAATACGGATGTAACCCTAACCAGAAGCCGGCAAGAATCTTCATGAAAGAGGGAAAGGACCTGCCGATCCAGGTGCTGTGCGGCAGACCCGGCTATATCAATCTGCTGGATGCCTTAAACGGCTGGCAGCTTGTGCGGGAACTTAAGAAAGCCACCGGTCTTCCGGCAGCCGCTTCCTTCAAGCATGTATCCCCAGCCGGAGCCGCCGTGGGTCTGCCTCTGGACGAGACCCTGGCAAAGATCTACTGGGTGGATGATATGGGTGCGCTGTCCCCGCTGGCCAGTGCTTACGCAAGGGCAAGGGGCGCTGACCGGATGTCCTCCTTCGGGGATTTCATTTCCCTGTCTGACGTGTGTGACGTGGATACGGCAAAGCTGATCAAACGGGAAGTGTCCGACGGCGTCATTGCCCCGGGTTATGAGCCGGAAGCCCTGGAGATTCTCAAGGCCAAGAAGAACGGCAATTACTGTGTGATCCGGATGGATGAAACCTATGAGCCGGAGGCAGTGGAACGCAAGCAGGTGTTCGGCGTGGTCTTTGAGCAGGGCCGGAATGATCTGGACATCGGAAAGGATATGCTGGCCAATGTGGTCACTGCCGCAAAGGAGATTCCTGACCAGGCAAAAACCGACCTGCTGATTTCCCTGATTACCTTAAAATACACCCAGTCCAATTCCGTCTGCTATGCAAAAGGCGGCCAGGCCATCGGCATCGGCGCAGGCCAGCAGTCGCGGGTCCACTGTACCAGACTGGCGGGCCAGAAGGCAGACAACTGGTTTCTTCGTCAGGCTCCCCAGGTCTTAAATCTCCGGTTTGTGGACGGCATTAAGCGGGCAGACCGGGACAATGCCATTGATGTGTATATCGGGGAAGAGTATATGGATGTGCTGGCAGACGGCGTGTGGGAGAAGACCTTCCAGGTAAAGCCGCCGGTATTTACCAGGGAGGAGAAGCGGGCCTGGCTGGACAAGATGACCGGTGTGGCTCTGGGTTCGGATGCTTTCTTCCCGTTTGGGGATAATATAGAGCGGGCTTACAAAAGCGGCGTCCGGTATATTGCCCAGCCGGGAGGTTCCGTGCGGGATGACCATGTGATCGAAACCTGCAATAAATATGGCATTGCCATGGCATTTACCGGGATTCGCCTGTTCCATCATTAACCATTACAAGAACAGAAAGCTTCCAGGCCCGGGCAGATGTGGAATCTGCTGCCGGGCCGGAAGCCCTGGACGTGTGGAAAGAAAAGAGGAATGTCCATGAATCAGAATCCGTTTGGCAACAATCTGTTTGGCGGGCAGAATCCCTTTGACCAGCTTTTTGGCCAGAGGGGACAGAATTCCCGGAAGCCCCGGGGAGAGAACCCGGGGGAAGGACCGGAGGGCGGAAAGGAGCCGGAGCGGTTCGATTCCGCCGGACGGCCGGTACGGAAGAAGCCGTGGGCCAAAGGACCGGCCTTTGCACTGCTGGTACTGTTTCTGGTCTATGCCGGCATGAACAGCTACTACATGCTGGATGAGGAAAACTACGCGGTGGTCACCACCCTGGGCAGCGCCCAGGCCCAGACCCAGGCAGGCCTGCATTTTAAGGTGCCTTTTATCCAGCGGGTGCGCCGGGTGTCCAAGGGAATCAAGGGTATGCCCATTGGCTATGATGTAGAGTCCGGGGATACCATTGACGAGGAATCCATTATGATCACCAAGGATTTCAATTTTGTCAATACGGATTTTTATCTGGAATATATGGTCAGCGACCCGGTCAAGTATCTCTACGCATCCGTGGACCCGGAGGCTACTTTGAAGATGCTGGCCCAGTCCTACATCCGTGACACCGTAGGCATCTACAATGTGGATGACGTGATTACCACGGGAAAGGCCATGATCCAGTCGGAGATCAAGGAGAAGCTGACCAACCGGATGATCCAGGAGGATATCGGTCTGTCGGTAGTGAATATCACCATCCAGGACGCGTTTCCCCCTACCTCCGAGGTAATGAGCGCCTTCAAGAACGTGGAGAATGCCAAGCAGGGCAAGGAGACGGCCATTAACAATGCCAACAAGGACCGGAACGAGAAGATCCCTCTGGCGGAAGCAGAGTGTGACCAGATCATCAAGAATGCCGAAGCCCAGAAGCAGGCCAGAATCAACGAGGCCCAGGGCCAGGTAGCCCGGTTCGAGCAGATGTACGCCGAGTACAGCAAGTACCCGCTGATCACAAGGCAGCGGATGTTTTATGAGGCTATGGAGGAGCTGCTGCCGTCCATGCGGGTCTACATTGTGGACGAGGAGGGCACCCAGAAAATGCTTCCCCTTGAGAGTTTTACCGGAAGTGTTCCGGCAGACAGGCAGACAGAACCAGCTTCCGAAAGCCAGGCCAGCGGAGGCGGGACAGAGCCGGGCCAGGGCCAGGAGAGAGAACCTGGCAAAGAGGCGGGGCAGCAGGCAGCCGCAGAGCCGGGGGAGGTGGTATCATGAAACGTCTGATGGGAAATATGCTGGGAGTTATTCTGCTGGTGGCAGCGCTGGTGTCTGCCGCCGGGTCCCTGGTGGTGACTTATCCCAATGAATACAAGCTGATCCGCCAGTT
>CAJTOV010000104.1 GCA_910577765.1 uncultured Lachnospiraceae bacterium | reverse complement strand
CTACGTTTTCTTACGGTCAGCGCGGTAAACGCGCAGACCTATCTGAACTGTTACCTGAACTGTTACCAAGTTTCCGCATTTACCTGCGTTCCTTCTTACACTTTAACAGATCCCGGTAAAAGGTATTGAGCTCCCTGCGGGTCTTAAAGATCCCTATATAGAACTGGTTGCCCATGGCCGGGGCCAGCACATCGGGATTCCTGGCTTCCATTTTGATATGATTACCGTACTTTTCCAGAATATCCGCCTTGGACAGCACGTAATTTTTTTCGTCCCGAAGGCCGCAGAAGGCGCAGTACTGGTGGTCCTCACAGGTCAGGTCCGTCTTGTCAAAGGCGATCATATCGGCCCACATCTTGTAGACATTGGTACAGTGGGCATAGTTGATCATATCCGGGGTGAAGCCGCCGCAGGGCCGCATATTCACCTCCAGGGCCACCACGTCCCCCTTCTTTCCCAGGCCCTCCTGGTCCTTGATTAGCCGGAAAAACTCAAAATGCACAAAACGGCTGCGGACACCGAAGCTCTTTACCGTGGCCCGGCCGGCCCTGCGGGTATCCTCGGGAAGGTTCTTGAGGATATAGTAGATGGAGTTGTCATTGTTGTTGACAATATCCATAATGGAGAAGGGGGTGATATTGCCGGTCTCAAAGACAGGCTCCCCTTTGGAGTCAATGATGGCGTCGTAGGAATTGACCTCCGCATGGACGAATTCTTCCATGATATATTCCACGCCGTCCATTCTGCGGTCCAGGAAATTCTTCATCTGGTCATCATTTTCAATCTTCCAGGTATCCGATGCCCCTACGCCGTTGTCCGGCTTGGCCACCACCGGATAGCCCACCTTGCCTGCAAACGCCAGACAGTTCTCCAGATTGTCCACCATGTGGTAGCGGGCCACGGGAATGCCGGCCTTCTGGTAGTATTCCTTCATCCTGGATTTGTATTTGACCCGGGGCATGTCGCTGGTCTGGAAGCCGCTCCGGATGTTAAAGTCCGTGCGCAGTCTGGCATCCCGCTCCAGCCAGTATTCGTTGTTGGACTCCAGCCAGTCAATGCGGCCATGCTTAAAGGTCAGGAAGGCCACGGCCCGGTAGACTTCGTCCTCATTCTCCAGGCTGGTTACCTTGTAGTACTCATTGAGACTGTCTTTCAGATCCTGCCCCAGCTCATTATAAGGCTGGTCCCCGATGCCAAGGACATTCATGCCGTTGTTCTTTAACTCCCGGCAGAACTGCCAGTAGTTGGTGGGAAAATTCGGTGAGATGAAAATGATGTTTTTCATAATTGGCCTCTTTCTTTGGTTTTGATGAAGTGTTACTGCATATCCAGCAGATAAGGCAGGAAATAGGTCACCTGCTTATACCACCAGGGCCAGTCGTGGGCACTGTCATAGCCCCAGAAATCCACCCATGCGTGGATACCCTTATTTTGCAGGATACCCTGGATCTGGCGGGTGGAATTCGGGATCTCCCATGGCCCCTGGCCGGTGCAGATCACTGCCTTGTTCCGGTTGTAAAGAGGAATATAGGGGTGGTCCGCGGGCATGTTGGCCAGATAGTGGACCGGGGAATTCAGATACACCCGCCCGTCCATATATCCGTTCCAGCCGTAATCTGCCGTATAGATGCCGCTTAAAGCCAGAAGCCGGTCAAAGACACCCGGGAAGCGGAAATAAAGGTTCAGGGCATGGGTTGCCCCCAGGCTGCACCCGAAGGCCAGGATTCCCGGATCACTGGTCCAGCCGTTGCGCTCCCTGGCCCGTGTACGGATGAAGGGGGCGATTTCGTTGACCAGGTAGCTGATCCACTGTTCATACCGCCAGCTGCGCCAGCCAGGGTCCCCGTGCTTCATGGACCAGCTTTCCTGGTCTATGGTGTCCACGGCAATGACCATCACCTGGCCGGATTCGATGTAGGGGCCAAAGTAGTCGGTCATTTTGTAATTCTCAAAGTCAAAGAACCGTCCGTCCTGACAGGGGATAAACAGAACCGGTCTTCCGGCATGGCCGTAGATCTTGCACTCAGCCTCCTGCCCCAGGGCGGGGCTGTATTCTTTCAGATATTGGGTTTCCATACTGTATAAGAACTCCTTTTTATAGTGTATTTCAGCGGGCAGCCCCAGGCTGCCGGTCCGCCGCTTGTAAGGCCCCTTACGCCTGATACATCAGCGTCTCCATGAAGATGGGAAGCTGCTTTTCCCAGCAGGCTTCGCAGTGCTCCCCTTCCGGTACGATCCGGCAGGTGAGAAAGATCTGCCGCTCCAGAAGCAGGGAAGCAAACTTACGGAATTTCTTCTCCATCATCCGGCGTCCGTGAATCTCCCGGGAGCCGTAGTCCATATAGAGAACCGTGTCCGGGGCAATATCCGCGGTCTTGACAAGCTCCTCCAGCCTGGACGGTGCCACCCATAGGGAAGGGGAGAGGGCGGCTGCCCTGGAGAAGGTGTGGTTGTAAGCCAGCAGCGCGTAGATGCTCATCAGGCCCCCCATGGAGCTGCCGGCAATGAAGGTGTGCTCCCGGTCAGGAAGGGTCCGGTAGTGGCTGTCAATATAAGGCTTAAAGGTGTGGATCATCCAGTCCATGGTGATGTCCCCCAGTCCGGTGATCTCCCCAAACTGCTTATCCCGGAAGGTGTAAGGGGAATATTCCCTGAGACGCCCGTGGTCCGGGCTGTGGTTGCATTCCACAGCGGCGATGATCAGCTCCGTCCGGGTCCAGTCCATATATTCTTTCATACCCCAGGACTTGCCGTAGGTGGCGTCCCGGTCAAAGAAGACATTGTGTCCGTCGAACATATACAGCACAGGATAATGGGCATCGGGATTCTGCTTGTAGGATCGCGGAAGATAGAGATAGGCCCTCCGGGTCTTATTGCCCGTCAGCTCCGGGACCCTGATTTTCCAGGTATGTACCATAGGTTCCTCCGTTATAACCATTGCTTTTAAAGGCAAAAAACTGCTTTACAACATGAAAGTTATAAAGTGTAAAAGTAATTTTGCTTCCCATTAATATAGCACAGATCAGGACGGGATTCAAGATATAATCTCTGCTGACAGTGGAAAATAACGTAAAAAGGGTAACAGTTCAGATAGGTCTGCGCGTTAGCGGTCGCGGGCATACGGCCCTCTACACTCCGTTTCGGTCGGTCCCTAACAGGCGTCACTGGCGCCTGGGACCGCGCAGCGATTCTAAATGGCCGTATGCGGTAACAGTTCAAGGGGTATCTGAACTGTTACCGCGTAATAACAAAATAATAGCAGCCAACCGTCAAAAAACCTTGACAAAGCGCCGCAAAACATATATAAATGGTAGAGTACAATAGAGTACAGGTAAATTGCCCGGGGATTATCCGGGCCGCAACAGGTATGATATGGCTGCTGTCGGGTATTCCGCTGCGGGATACCGGTATGGCTCCAATCAGTTGATGCAAGACTTATTCTAGGAGGAAATGAAATGAACAAGACAGAATTAGTTTCGGCAGTAGCCGAGCAGGCAGGTCTGACCAAGAAGGATGCGGAAGCGGCAGTGAAGGCATTCACTGATGTTGTTTGTGAAGAATTAAAGAAAGGCGAGAAGGTCCAGCTGGTGGGCTTCGGCACGTTCGAAGTGTCTGAGAGAGCTGCAAGGGAAGGCAGAAATCCCAAGACCGGAGAGACCATGCCCATCGCAGCATGCAGAACTCCCAAGTTCAAAGCCGGAAAGGCCCTGAAAGATCTGGTAAACGAATAATCTATGAGACTGGATAAGTATCTGAAAGTATCCCGGCTGATCAAGCGCCGGACCGTGGCCAATGAAGCCTGCGATGCAGGACGCGTGCTTGTGAATGGGAAGCCCGCCAAGGCATCGGTCAGTGTCAAAGCCGGAGATATCATTGAAATCCAGTTCGGCACAAACTCCGTAAAGGTGGAAGTGCTGGACGTGCAGGAGACCGTCCGCAAGGACGACGCGAAAGAATTGTACAGATATCTGTAAGCCCCGGTACCGGAATTTTCCGGTCGGATGAGGCCATAAGGCATAAATGGTAGAACCTCCCCATATACTGGACTATGTGTTCCGATAGCGGGGAGGTTTTTTGCATGGAAGAGAGGATCGGGAACCGGCCGCACGGCCTTCAGATGCATAACCGTTCCCAGGTGAATCTGACCGGGGTACGGGAGGTGGTGGCTTTTGACGAGAAACAGGTGGTCATGGACACGGACATGGGCCTGCTGACCCTAAAGGGCAGCGATCTGCACGTGAGCCGCCTGACCGTGGAGAAAGGCGAGGTGGACGTCCAGGGTTCCGTTGACAGTCTGGCCT
This sequence comes from uncultured Lachnospiraceae bacterium, assembly GCA_910577765.1. Taxonomy (GTDB): domain Bacteria; phylum Bacillota; class Clostridia; order Lachnospirales; family Lachnospiraceae; genus Brotaphodocola. The sequence continues at coordinate 9,333 of CAJTOV010000104.1, read as the reverse complement.
ACTCCTCCAACGAGGCATACCGCAAAGAGGGACAGTCTCTGTTTGCCAGGCTATTCAAGTAAAGGATAGGCGCCGGCAGAAACCAGGCGGGGCCGGCCCAGCCAGAATAGAGGAAGGCGGTGGAATTATGAGTCCCAACATACAGATCGAGGCGCGGCTTCTGGTACTGAGCATGGGCCTGGGGGCGGGACTCATGGCCTCCTATGACGTGCTGCGCCTTCTGCGCCTGATGGTGCGCCATAGCTGGCTGGCCACAGGACTGGAGGACCTGGTCTACTGGTGCGGGGCAGGCCTGGCCGTATTCTGCCTGCTTTACCAGGAAAATGACGGCGGTCTGCGTTTCTACGTTATCGGCACGGTTCTTCTCACCATGGTGGTATATGACCGGCTGTGCAGCGCAAATTTTTTTAGGGTATTGAAAAAGCTGGCCGGATGCTTTAGAATAAAAGGACATGGGAAAAAAGGCAGCAGTGCAAAGGGTATCTGAGAAAGAAAAGTTGGTGAGAATATGGGAAGAAACCAAAGCGCACCCCGGAGGCAGCAGCCGGGAGTCAGCCGCAGTGTGTCCCAGCGGCAGCAGCCGGGAGCCGGCCGCAGCGTGTCCCAGCAGCCCCAGGCCGGTTCCGGCCGCAGCGTGTCCCAGCGGCCCCAGGCCGGTTCCGGCCGCAGCATGTCCCAGGGGCCCCAGACAGCCGCGGGCCGAGGGCCCCAGAGGGGTTCCCGGGGCCGCTGGAGCAACCGGATGGCGATTCTGGGCATTACCGTGGTGGTATTTCTTCTGGGCGCGGTGGTACATTTCAGAAGTGATGCCATGCGCCGGAAGGAACTGGACTACCAGCTCCGGGAGGAGCAGCTGGACAAGCAGGTGAAGCAGGAAGAAAGCCGTGCCCTGGAGCTGGAGGAATACCGGGTCTACGTGCAGACCAAGCAGTATATTGAGGAAGTAGCCAAGCAGAAGCTGGGCCTTGTGAAGCCCGGCGAGATTCTGCTGAAACCAAATCCCAAATAAATGCGGGGGAACCGCCGGATGTCCCTGGCCGGACAGGCTGCGGCAGGCAGGACGGACACTCCCGGGCTCTGTTTTTTGTCTGCTGGAAAATGTAGACATGAAATCCCTTCCAGCCGCATATAATGTGGCTTAGGAGGGGATTTTTTGTGTGGAAACGGACAAGACGCCGGGATATGGCAGATGTGAATGTATATACGGCCAGACGCTTAAAGGAAATGGCCCAGTCCCTGGGGATTCTGGCCAAATCCTGCCAGGAAGACAGCGGCACGGACAAGGGTCTGACCCGGGATGACGCGGTGGCAGCCATGCAGATGGCAGCGGCCATGGTCTGTGACGGATGCAGCCGGTGCAATCTCTACAGCAGCAGTGAAAAAGAAGACAGCTATTATCTGTACTATCTGCTGCGGACCTTTGAGCAGAAAGGCAGAATCGAGTTTGAGGACATGCCCCGTTTCTTTATGGAGCGCTGCGGGAGGCGGGAGGATTATCTGGCCAATTTAAACCGGAATCTGGGACGGGCCACCATGAACCTGGAGTGGAAGAACCGGTTTCTGGAAAGCCGGGACACGGTAATGGTCCAGTTCCGGGAGCTGGCCATGATTCTGGAGGAATTTGCCTGCCAGATGGAGCAGGCCCGGGATATTACCGGGGCCAGGGAGGAGATGATACGGCGGGTCTTCCGGTCCCGCCATATGACCGTGGAGAACCTGCTTCTGCTGGAATATGAGAGCCACCGGCGGGAAGCTTACTTAACGGTGCACACCACCAACGGCAAATGTGTCACCTCCCGGGAGGCGGCGGACCTGCTGGGACAGGCCCTGGGCAGCCGGGACTGGTGTGCGCCCAGGGATACCCGGACCCTGATCACCCGGCAGACCGCCACGGTCCGGTTCACGGAAAGGGGCAGCTACCGGATGCTTTACGGGGTGGCCCAGCGGACCGGAGACGGGTCGGAGGTGTCCGGGGACAGCTATACCTATTCGGCCAATACCCCGGGCCAGGTCATGATGAGCCTTTCCGACGGCATGGGCTCCGGGCGGCAGGCAGAGCGGGAAAGCCGCCGGGTGGTGGAACTGACCCAGCAGCTTCTGGAAGCCGGGTTCTCTGCCCGGGCAGCTCTTAAGATGGTCAACACCATTTTACTTCTGTCGGGAAACGAGCCTCACCCGGCCACCCTGGATCTGTGCTGTGTGGATCTGTACACCGGGGTCTTAGAGGCCATGAAGCTGGGGGCGGTGCCTACCTTTATCCTGGGCCGGGAAGGGGTCAGCCTTCTGGAGGCCGGGGAGGTACCGGCCGGTGTTCTCAGCCCGGTGGAGCCGCTTCTGCTGTCCCGGAAGCTGTGGGACGGGGACCGGATTGTCATGGTCACCGACGGGGTGCTGGACGCCTGGCCGGGAGAGAACAAAGAAGGCGGACTGTGTGAGTTTCTGGAGAGCATTCCGGCAAAGAATGTGCAGGATATGGCAGACCGGATTCTGCGGTTCGCCTGCCGGGAGGATGGCCGGGGAGACCGGGAAGCAGGAGAGCCGGGGGATGTGCGGGACGATATGACCGTGCTGGTGGCAGGTGTGTGGAAGCGGGAGTGACTGGCACCCGCTGTCTGCGGCTGCTGTACGCCTGCGGAGGATTTGACTTTCTTACGGGGGAGGATGAATCGGATGGATTTTCTTGAAAAGATACGGAGATTTATTGAAGAAGAGCAGCTGCTGGCAGCCGGGGACGGGGTTCTGGTGGCTTTGTCCGGCGGGGCGGATTCTGTCTGCCTGCTGCTGGCACTGACGGAGCTGGCAGGTCCCGGAGGCTGGCAGGTCCGGGCGCTGCATGTGCACCATGGGCTGCGGGGACCGGAGGCAGACCGGGACGAAGGGTTTGTCCGGGAACTGTGCGGCCGACTGGGGGTGCCGCTTTTTGTGGTGCATAAGGATGTAGCCGGGTATGCCAGGGAGCAGGGAATGTCCACGGAGGAAGCCGGGCGGGTACTGCGCTATGAGGCCCTGGAGGCATGGGGGACAGCGTGGGCGGAGAGCATAGGCGCCGGACCGGTCCGGCGGGTCCGGATCGCCGTGGCCCACCACCAGGACGACAATGTAGAGACCATTCTCCACCATCTGCTGCGGGGCAGCGGCCTGCGGGGGCTTGGGGGGATGGCTCCGGTCATGGGAAACCGGGTGCGTCCCCTGCTGTGTGTGGGACGGCAGGAGATAACCGGGTTTCTAAAGCAGCGGGGGCAGGACTGGTGCGAGGATTCCACCAACCAGTCCAGGGATTATACCCGCAACCGGATTCGGGGGGAACTGATTCCCTACATGAGGGACCACATCAATGGGAAGGCGGCGGAGAATATTCTGCGGAGCGGGCGGATGTTTGCGGAGGCAGACCGGTACCTGGCAGGCCAGGCAGAGATTCTGTGGCAGGAATATGGGAAGACAGAGCTCCTTGAGGCAGGAGGGGGCCCCAGTGCAGCCTGCGGGACCGGGGAACTGCCGGGAGAAACCGGTACACAGCCCCAGTTTCCCCGTTGCAGCCGCCGGGCCCAGATCCCCTGCTCCCTGTTCCTGGCCCAGGACCCGGTGATCCGCTCCTATCTGGTCCGGCGGATGCTGGATGCTGCGGCACCAGGGCAGAAAAATGTGACCGCCCGGCATTTCCGGCAGATTGAGGAGCTGGCCGGCAAATCCAGCGGCAGCCGGTGTGACCTTCCGGGCGCGCTGATTGCCAGGCGGGACTATGGGTATCTGGTGGTGGAGCAGGTCTCCCTTCCCTGTCCGGTCCCGGATATCATCCTGCCTGTCCCCCTGCCGGGTACCGGGCAGATCCAGGCAGGAAACTTGAAAATAAAGGCATTTTTCAGGGAAAAAGCCGAAGAAATTCCAAAAAACCAGTATACGAAATGGTTTGATTATGATAAAATTAAAGATACGCTGTCAGTCCGTCCCTGGCGGGAGGGGGATTACCTGATCTTAAAGGGCGGGGGGCACAAGCGGATCAGCAGGTTCCTGATTGACCAGAAGATTTCCAGGGACCTGCGGCAGCATGTCCGGGTGCTTGCGGAGGGAGCCCATGTACTTTGGGTGATCGGATACCGGATCAGCGAATATTATAAGATTACAGACCATACGCAGGCAGTGCTGCAGGCGGAGTGGAACGGAGGAGAAACGGATGGGAGAGAAGATACGGGTCCTGCTGACGGAAGAAGAGGTGAACCGGAGAATCAGTGAAGTGGCAGCGGCAGTCAGCAGGGATTATGAAGGCAAAACGGTTCACCTGATCTGTGTCCTGAAGGGCGGCGTGTTCTTCACCTGCGAGCTGGCCAAACGGCTGACGGTTCCGGTGAGCCTGGACTTTATGTCCGTGTCCAGCTATGGCGACGAGACCAAATCCAGCGGGGTGGTCCGGATCGTGAAGGACCTGGACGAATCCCTTAAGGGGAAGGAGGTTCTGATCGTTGAGGATATCATTGACTCCGGGCGGACCCTTTCCTACCTGATTGAGGTGCTGAAACAGAGAGGGCCGGAGAGTATCCGCCTCTGTACCCTCCTTGACAAGCCGGAGCGCCGGGTGAAGAAAGAAGTGAAGGTGGATTACACCTGCTTTTCCATTCCTGACCAGTTTGTCGTCGGGTACGGGCTGGATTACGCCCAGAAATACCGGAACCTTCCGTATATCGGTGTCGTGGATTTCGTAGATTAAGGAGGCAGCTTTTGTGAGACAGCAGACATATCGGGTTACGGGACTTCTGGTGCTTTTGATGCTTTTGATGGTAATACTTCAGGTCCTGCCCAACACAGGCCAGCGGCAGATGACCAACCGCCAGTTCCATGAGGCCCTGGACAACAGCGGCCTTGAGGCAGTGGTGATCCGGCAGAATGAGCAGACACCTACCGGAGAGGTGCGGATGCAGATCAACGGCGAGGAATATGTGGCCTACGTGGCAGATGTCCAGGAGGCCCAGCGGCTTCTGGAAGCCAAAGACATTGATTACACCCTGGGAAATGTTTCCCAGTACACATACTGGGTTACGGCGGTTCTTCCGGTTGTGCTGTCAGCAGGTATGGTGCTGGCAGTGATATTTATGATGAATGCCCGTGCAGGCGGCGGCGGTTCCAGTGCCAAGATGATGAATTTCGGCAAGAGCCGTGCCCGGCTCAGCCGCAACAGCAATATTACCTTTAAAAGTGTGGCCGGACTGAAGGAAGAGAAGGAGGAACTGGAGGAAATGGTGGATTTTCTCCGGGAACCCCAGAAGTACACGGCAGTAGGGGCGCGGATTCCCAAGGGCGTGATTCTGGTGGGGCCTCCGGGAACCGGAAAGACTCTGCTTGCCAAGGCTGTGGCCGGGGAGGCAGGGGTGCCCTTTTTCAGCATTTCCGGCTCCGACTTTGTGGAAATGTTCGTGGGCGTAGGTGCGTCCCGGGTCCGGGACCTGTTTGAGGATGCCAAGAAGAATGCGCCCTGCATCGTGTTCATTGACGAGATTGACGCGGTGGCCCGGCGGAGAGGTACGGGCATGGGCGGCGGCCACGACGAGCGGGAGCAGACCCTGAACCAGCTTCTGGTAGAGATGGACGGCTTCGGGGTCAATGAGGGCATCATTGTCATGGCGGCCACCAACCGGGTGGATATTCTGGACCCGGCCATTCTGCGTCCGGGCCGGTTTGACCGGAAGGTTGCCGTAGGCAGGCCGGATGTGGTGGGCCGGGAAGAGATTCTCAAGGTCCATTCCGGCAGGAAGCCTCTGGCGGAGGATGTGGATCTGAACCGGGTGGCCAGGACTACCTCCGGCTTTACCGGAGCGGACCTGGAGAACCTGATGAACGAGGCGGCCATTCTGGCGGCCAGGGAGAACCGGCGGTTTATCATCCAGTCGGATATTGACCGGTCCTTTGTGAAAGTGGGCATCGGTGCGGAAAAGCGCAGCAAGATCATTTCCGACAAGGAGAAGAAGATCACCGCGTACCACGAGGCAGGCCATGCCATTCTGTTCCATGTACTGCCGGATGTAGGGCCGGTGCATACGGTGTCCATCATTCCCACCGGCGTGGGGGCAGCCGGGTATACCATGCCTTTGCCGGAGGCGGATGAGATGTTCAATACCCGCGGGAAAATGCTGCAGGATATTATGGTGTCCCTGGGGGGCCGCATTGCGGAGGAGATCATTTTTGACGATGTGACCACCGGTGCGTCCCAGGATATTAAGCATGCCACCAAGATTGCCCGGGCCATGGTGACCCGGTACGGCATGTCTGACAAGGTGGGAACCATTGATTACGGCAGTGACGAGGATGAAGTGTTCATCGGCCGGGACCTGGCCCATGCCAGGGCTTACGGGGAGCATGTGGCCACTGCCATTGATGATGAGGTGAAGCGGATTATTGACGAGTGCTACCAGAAGGCCAGGGGGATTATTCTGGAGCACAAGCTGGTTCTGGAGCGCTGCTGTGACCTTCTTCTGGAGAAGGAGAAGATCAACCAGCAGGAGTTTGAGGGGTTGTTTGACGGGGTGTAATGAGTAAATGTGCATAAAAAACCGTAATAAATTTTTTTCGGTTTGTGCACACTTATCTGGCGGGATATGCTATTATAATAGGCGTAACCCCCCAATACATTATATAGTTTTTGCTACACCCCATAAGAAACGAAATACCTTCTCCTGAAAGAGCCGGCTGTATAGCTGGCTCTTTCGCTGTCTGTGGGACAGGGAGGGGGATCATGGCAGGACCGGTGGGGACCGGTTATAAATCAGCGGCAAAAGGACCGCAGGGAGGCGGGATACATTGCAGGGAAGCGTATGGGACAGGAATACAGGAAACAGAGGCCATCTGCCGCAGCAGGGGGGACAGGCTTACGTGGAGAGGCAGAAGGACAGTTTGAACCGGCAGGCATTATTTGCGGACGAGACCCAGGATTACCGGAGGCCGGAGGAGCCGGATACCGGGGATCTGGTGTGTCTGCGTTTCCGGACAGCCAGGGATAATGTGGACCATGTATATTATATAGAAGAAGAGACTGAGACCAGAAAGGAAATGGCCAGGGTATCTTCGGATTCCCTGTTTGATTATTACCAGCATCACATCATCGCCGATGAGGTGGCACAGTATTATTATTTCCAGGTGGTCAGAGGGGAGGAAACCGTCTGCTACAACCGTCTGGGCGTGGTGGAGGAGCCGGAGGCAGAGGCCTCCTTCCGGATCACCCCGGGGTTCCACACGCCGGAATGGGCCAAAGGGGTGGTCATGTACCAGATCTTTGTGGACCGGTTCTGCCGTGGGGATAAGACCAACGACGTGGTGGAGAATGAGTATGTGTATGTGGGCAGACCGGTGCATTTCGTGGAGGACTGGGACCGGAATCCGTCTACCATGGATGTTGGATGCTTTTATGGCGGAGATCTGCAGGGGGTCTGGGACAAGCTGGATTATCTGCAGGATCTGGGGATCGAGGTCATTTACTTCAATCCCTTGTTCGTGTCTCCCTCCAACCACAAGTACGATACCCAGGATTACGAGCATATCGACCCCCATTACGGGGTGATTGTCAAGGACGGCGGGGAGTGTGTGGCGCCTCAGGCCAGGACCAATGAGGGAGCCACCCGTTACCAGATCCGCAGTGCGGACCCGGAGAACCTGGAGGCCAGCGACCGTTTTTTTGCCCGGTTTGTGGAGGAGGTCCACCGCCGGGGCATGCGGGTGATTATGGACGGGGTATTTAACCACTGCGGTTCGTTCAACAAATGGATGGACCGGGAGCGGATCTACGCCTCCCAGGGCGGCTATGCGCCGGGGGCTTATCTGGACGAGAAAAGCCCTTACCGGATGTTCTTCCGGTTCGGACCCAACAGCAAGTGGCCGGACAACGGACATTATGAAAGCTGGTGGGGCTTTGATACCCTTCCCAAGCTGAACTATGAGGAATCGGAGGCCCTGGTCCATCAGATGCTGGAGATTGCCCGGAAATGGGTCTCGGCTCCCTATTATGCAGACGGCTGGCGGCTGGACGTGGCTTCTGACCTGGGCCACAAGGAGGTGGATAACCACCAGTTCTGGCGGGAGTTCCGCACCAGCGTCAAGGAGGCCAATCCCCAGGCCCTGATTCTGGCAGAGCATTACGGAGATCCCCGGGCCTGGCTGGAGGGGGACCAGTGGGACACCATCATGAACTATGATGCATTTATGGAGCCGGTGTCCTGGTTTCTTACGGGCATGGAGAAGCACAGCGACGAGTACCGGGAGGAGCTTCACGGGGACGGGGACCAGTTCTTTACGTCCATGGCCTGGAACATGAGCCGGATGCAGACCCAGTCGGTGATGACGGCCATGAACCAGCTGTCCAACCATGACCACAGCCGTTTCCTGACCAGGACCAACCACAAGGAGGGCCGGATCGGCACCGCAGGGCCTGCCCTGGCCAGTGAGGGGATCAACCTTGGGCTTTACCGGGAGGCAGTGCTGGTGCAGATGACCTGGCCCGGTGCCCCCACCCTGTATTATGGGGACGAGACCGGAGTGTGCGGGTGGACGGACCCGGACAACCGGCGGACCTTTCCCTGGGGGCGGGAGAATTATGAACTGATCGAGTTTCACAAATATCTGATCTCCATACACAAGCGGCTGCCGGCCCTGCGGCGGGGCTCGGTGATCCGGCTGCTGTCCGGCAGGAACTTAATCGCCTACGGGCGGATGCGGGGCACCAGCCTGTGCGCGGTGGCAGTCAACTGCGGGGCAGAGCCCCAGTATGTGGAGCTGCCGGTGTGGCTTCTGGGAGCCCAGGACGGAACCGTCTTCCAGCGTGTCATGATGACCACGGCCCAGGGCTATGATTCGGGCCGGGTGGCCCAGGTGGTGGAGGATGGCCGGGTGGCCCTGGAGCTGCCGGGGTACTGCGGGGTGCTGCTGGGAGCGGGGGAGGAAATGTGAGAGGGTTTGCGGCAGGATATGACCATGACAATAACATTGCATACGGCACATATTACAGTAAAGGCGGAAGAAGCAAACAGATTAATATCCGTAATAATGGAATATGGTGCTATACTTTCGAAGACGGAGTCTCAAAAAACTTTGGGAAACGGCCCTAAAAAGCGATCTGGGGTCAACAAGAGGGCTGAAACTGCTTTACTCTTATATGGAAGACATTGACAATCCGCCTTTGGCAATGATCTTACAAGCCTCCGTCAGCGACACAAAAGGGACGCTTCCAACCGGAATTGGTGGAACAATTTTTACAATCATACAGTCGAAACCGATACTTGCCTATAAGCAATACAACTCACAATTCATGGCAAGCGAATCAACTTTGGCGAAAGTTGATTGCCCTTGTTTTCTTCT
>CAJTOV010000103.1 GCA_910577765.1 uncultured Lachnospiraceae bacterium | reverse complement strand
CGTAGTGGGGCCTACGGCTAGCTTCGCAGGCGTGCAGATGGCGCGGATAGCGAGTACTAGTTACTCGGGAATTAGTGCAACGATGTACTAGTACATCGTTGCACTATTTACTAGTCCCTGGTCTCCATACACACCAGCACCCCGCCGGAAAAACGCAGGGTCCCATATTCTTCTGCCAGCTCGTTGCTGATGCACAGCCCCGGCTCCTGGCCTTTCTTAAGATTCTTTCCGGTCAGAGGGTAGCGGAACCCCTCCAGGGTGATTCCGGTAACCCGGTCCGTGTAGGGCAGGAAAGAAATATACTTTCCCCACTGGCTGCTGCGGCAGAAGGTCCGTCCCTCATCCAGCAGACTGACCCGGTTCTGGGCGTCCACCAGATAGGCCTCCACCCCCTTCTGCATACACACATATAGGGTGTGGATATTGGCCAGCATGTGGTCCAGACGCCCGCCGGTGGCTCCCAGAAAGAAGATCCGGTCACAGCCCAGGGTCATGGCCCGGTTTCTGGCAAGCTCCGTGTCTGTCTGGTTTTTCTCCGGCTTGTGGTGCTCCCACACAATAAAAGGCAGCTTCTTATATTCTGCCAGCACCTGGGGATCCACCGAATCAAAATCCCCCACAATGTAGTCGGGCACCAGCCCCAGACGGCCGGCCGTCTCTAAGCCCCGGTCCACGGCAATGATCTTCTGGATGCTCTCCTGCAAAAGGAAAGACCGGGCAAACGCCTCATCGGTCTTCCCTCCGGTCACCACCAGGCAAGTCTTCATGTCAGCTTCCTCCATCTGTCTGCAATAACGGTTTGGGGCTGCCCTCCGGTTTCCGCAAGGCAATGCTGGTACACCGCCATACGAATTCTCCAGTAACCGACACTGGCTATCCGTGCCATCCGCACGTCTGGCCAGACTAACTCTCCCCAGTAATCAGCTCCACCAGCCTCCTGGTATTCTCCGCCGCGTCCCCGCCAAACACGGCTGACCCGGCCACCAGAATATTGGCCCCGGCTTCCACCACCTGCCGTGCATTTCCAGGTCCGATGCCGCCGTCTACCTGGATGTCCACATCCAGACCCTGCTGCAGAATCCGCTCCCGCAGCTTCCGGACCTTTGTCAGGGTATAGGGAAGAAACTTCTGCCCCCCAAAGCCCGGATTCACAGACATGAGAAGAACCATGTCCACCTGGGGCAGAATATAGTCCAGCACCTCCAGGGAGGTAGCCGGATTTAAGGCCACCCCGGCCTTCATTCCCAGGTCCTTAATCTGCTGGATGGTCCGGTCCAGGTGGCGGCAGGCCTCCTGGTGGACACACAGAAGATCCGCCCCGGCCTTTTTCATGTCAGCCGCGTACCGCCCCGGCTCTTCCACCATCATATGGACATCAAACACCTTGTCCGTCCAGGGCCGGATGCTGGCAATCACCGGCATTCCAAAGGAAATACTGGGAACAAACATCCCGTCCATCACGTCAATATGAATATATTCGGCCCCTGCCTGGGCCACGGTCTGCACCTGCTCCCCCAGACGGCCAAAATCCGCCGCCAGAAGGGAGGGCGCCAGAATACACTTCCGCTCCATCATACACGGTCCCCCGTTTCTCGATCGTACTGTTACTCGATTGCACTGTTTCTCTATTACTAATACCTGCGCTTCTCCCGCTCCTTTAACTCCTGGTACAAAAGCCTGTAATTTTCATACCGGCTGGCGGCAATCTCCCCCCGGTCCAGGGCAGCCTTGACCCCGCACACCGGCTCCCCCATATGGACACAGTCTGCCCCGAACCGGCAGCCTTCCTCCAGCCGGTCAAACTCCGGGAAATATTCCTTTAAGCCGGCGGCTTCCACCTCCTCCAGATACATGGAACTGAATCCGGGTGTGTCCATCAGGTAGGTGTCCTCCTCCACACAGAACAGTTCTGCATGGCGGGTCGTATGACGGCCTCTCTGGATCTTCTGGCTGATGGCGCCGGTCTCCATCCCGGCCTCCGGCTGGATCACATTGGTGAGAGAAGACTTGCCTACCCCGGAAGGACCGGCCAGAATGGTGGTCTTTCCCCGCAGGAAAGCCCGCAGCGCTTCCACCCCCCTGCCCTCCCGGGTACTGGCAAAGAACACCTGGTATCCGGCCTCCTGATAGATCCGGCCATACCTGTCACACTGGAACTCCTCTGCCAGGTCCGTCTTATTGAAACAGACGGTCACCGGAATCCGGTTCACCTCCATCATCACCAGAAACCGGTCCAGCAGATTCAGGTTCGGGTCCGGCTGGGTGACGGCAAAGACCACCAGGGCCTGGTCCACATTGGCGGAAGCCGGGCGGACCAGCTCATTCTTCCTGGGAAGAATCTGGTCAATGCTGCCCTCTCCTGCGGCCTCGTCCAGAATGGAGAACTCCACATCATCCCCCACCACGGGGCGGATGCCCCGTTTCCGGAAGATTCCCCTGGCCTTGCAGGCGTAGACCCGGCTCTTTCTGTCATGGACATAGTAAAAACCGGCAATTCCCTTGATAATCTTTCCTTTCATGGCCCTTATCCTTTTAATCCATTGGGAAAAATGTCAGCGGGTAAGATTTCAGCACTGCTCCCGAGGCGGCATCCACCACCTCCACCTCCCCTACATCAGTACCGTTCATGCTTTCGATGCTGGTGTAGCTGACCGGCAGAAGGATATCCCCGGTAATGGTCCTGGGCTCTGTCAGGGTCTTATACTCGTCCTGGCCGTTGGTCACCTGGTGCAGGCGGACCATGACCGTAAAGCTGGCGCTGTTTGCCCCAGGCCCGATGAGATTGCTCAAATCATACACCGTGTCAATGGACGCCACATACCGCTGTTTACGCACCTCCGGGCCCAGGCTCACCACATAATCAATGGCGCCTCCCGGCAGGATCATTCCGTCGGTTCCCCCGGACTGGCTGATCACACAGCCCTTGGGCACGGACTCATGATGCTCGGTTCTGGTATTGCCGGGAACCAGTCCCGCCTCCCCCAGCATGGCGATGGCATCCTCTTCCGTCTTGCCTTCCAGATTTGGAACCGGCACCAGCTCCACATGGGGACCTTTGCTCACATACAGATGCACAAGCCCGCCCTCCGGCACCAGGCTGGGATGACCGGGATCTGCCTGGTTTACCTCATAGCGGATCACCCTGCCGGCCTCCACGGTCTCATGCTCCTCCTCGGTCACATCTGCCAGAAGCTTCTGGTTCTCCAGATATTTTGTGGCTACGGACACCTCCAGCCCCTCTAAGCCCATGCCGGACAGATCAATCTTGTCGGTTCCGTTGCTGACCACCACCGTAACCGTGGACCAGCGGGACACCACCTGCCCCGGCTCCGGGTTCTGACTGATAATATCCCCCTTCTTCACATCATCCGAATCCACATATTCATACTGGATTTTCAGATAATTTTCCTTTAGCTGGTTCTCTGCCTCCCCTATGGGCAGCCCTGCTACCCTGGGCATCCGCACCTGGGTATCATCCAGGGATTCCCCGTCCCCGGAAACGGTCACATCTGCCGTAGAAGCCTGGGTCTGGGACTCTGTCTCCTTGCCCAGAAGTCCGGTGCCTGCCTGGAAGAGACCTCCCAGCCGGGAAAATACCACCACCAGCACTGCCACGATGATCACGGAGGTCACCACCCCGGTGACGGCCAGAATCCGCTCAATCTGGGGATGGACCCCGCCCCGCTCCTCCTCCGGCTCCTCGTCCAGTTCCTCTTCCAGCTCCCATTTCTTTCTGCCGGTACGCCGGTAATCCTCCCTGGCGGAAGGCTTTCTGGTGGCTGCCGTCTCCCTGGCCTGCCTGCGGGCAGAATCCTCCCGCTTGGGAATCCGCCCGTTGATCTGGGCCAGCTCCCTGGGGCTGATTTCCACCGTATGGTCGCTCATCTTCTTTCCCGTGGATATGGGGATGTTCAGTCCGCCCCCCTCTGCCTCCTGGGTTCCCTCCGGCCCCATAAGCACCTTCATCAGATCCCCTGCCACCTGGTTCACATGCTCGTACCGGTTCTCCGGTTTCTTCTCCACACACTGGAGAATGATCCGCTCCAGGCTTACCGGAATCTCCGGATTGTACACGCTGGGAGGCACCACCACATTCTCTAAATGGGCCAGGGCAATGGCCACCGTGGTATCCCCCTCAAAGGGAAGCTTTCCCGTAACCATCTCATACATGGTGATCCCCAGGGAATAGATATCGCTGCGCACGTCGCTGAACCCGCCCCGGGCCTGCTCCGGGGAAATGTAATGGACCGATCCCATGGCCGAGGAGGTAAGGGTCTGGGCCGACACGGCCCTGGCAATACCGAAATCCGCCACCTTCACCTTTCCGTCCTTGGAAATCAGCATATTCTGGGGCTTAATGTCCCGGTGGATAATGTGCTGCTCATGGGCAGCGGCAATCCCCTGGGCCACCTGGATGGCGATGCCTACGCTTTCTTTGATCTCCAGCCTGCCCTTTCTTCCGATATAGGTTTTCAGCGTGATCCCTTCGATCAGCTCCATGACAATGTAGTGAAGCTTCCCCTCGTCAATTACGTCGTATACACTGACAATATTGGGGTGGGACAGACCTGCCGCTGCCTGGGCCTCCATCTTGAATTTGCTGACAAAATTACTGTCGCTGCTGAATTCCTCCTTCAGTACCTTGATGGCAACCAGCCGGTTCAGCTTATGGCATTTGGCCTTGTAGACCACGGACATGCCGCCGGAGCCAATCTGTTCCAGTATCTCATAACGGTCCTGCAAAAATACTCCTGGCCTCAGCATCATACACTCTCCTCACTCATCTGCGGGTCTATCAGGATGACGGAAATATTATCCAGTCCCCCGTTCCGGTTAGCTGCCTGAACCAGAGTCTCCGCTTTTTCCTGAAGACTTTCCTCGGTTCGGATGATGTATTCCAGTTCAAATTCGTCTACCATGTTGCTTAAGCCGTCCGAACACATCAGCACATAATCCCGGCGCTTAAGCTTCAGCGCAAACAGGTCTATGTCCACATCCTCCCCCGTGCCCACCGCACGGGTAATGATATTCTTCTTTTCCTCGTAATCCCGGCTGCCCCGCTTCATCTTGCCCAGGGCCACCAGCTCCTCCACATAGGAGTGGTCCTTGGTAATCTGCTCCAGGCTTTCCCGCAGAAGATAGAGACGGCTGTCCCCGATGTTGGCCACATAGAGCACATCCCCGCGGACCGTGGCCAGAACCAGGGTACTTCCTGTCCCCTGGAGGCTGGCACTCTGGCTGGCCTCCTGGTACAGGCTGCGGTTCACCTGGCGGATTCCCTCCTTGAGAATGCTGTGGACATCCTTGTCCGGCTGGCTTTTGCCGAAAAATTTCACCAGATGCTCCACCAGATACCGGGACGCGAAATCCCCTGCATTGTGTCCTCCCATTCCGTCTGCAAGAATAAACAGATTATCCAGGGAGCCCACCTTTTTTGTGGACGCAAAAATATAATCCTGGTTTGTAGCTCTTCTGACCCCCACATCCGTGATTGCATATGCCTGCATCTGGTCAATCCTCCCGCTTTTTACTTCAAAAATCTGCCTCCGGCCACATCTCACCTATGACATTCCGTTCTCTCCCATTCCCTGTTCCAGGTAGCTTCTCCGCAGCTGGCCGCAGGCTCCCTGGATGTCCCGCCCCATTTCCCTGCGGACCGTGGCCGGGATTCCCTGTTCCTCCAGAATCTTCTGGAAAGCCCGGACCGCTGCCGGGGAAGACTGGACAAACTCCCGCTCCCGCACCGGATTCACCGGAATCAGGTTCACATGGCCGTGAAGCCCTGCCAGCAGTCCTGCCAGGGCCCTGGCCTCCCCGGGGCTGTCGTTGACCCCGGCTACCAGGCTGTACTCAAAGGTCACCCGCCGTCCCGTGACGGCAAAGTACTCCCGGCAGGCATCCAGCACCTCCGAAAGCCCGAACCGTCTGGCAACCGGCATCAGCTCCCTGCGCACCTGGTCCCTGGAAGCGTGAAGGGAAAGGGCCAGGGTAATCTGCAGCTTCTCCTGGGCCAGCCGTCTCATCCCCGGCACAATGCCGCAGGTGGACAGGGTGATATTGCGCTGGCTGATGTTAAGCCCCCCGCTTCCCGTAAGGAGGTGAAGAAACTTTACCACATGGTCATAATTGTCCAGAGGCTCCCCGGAGCCCATAAGCACCACATGGGAGACCCGCTGGCCGGTCAGGGCCTGAATCCGGTACACCTGGTCCAGCATCTCCGACACGGTCAGGTTCCGCACCAGTCCGTCCAGGGTGGAGGCACAGAAACGGCACCCCATCCGGCAGCCTACCTGGGTGGAGATACACACGGAATTCCCGTGGCGGTACTGCATCCACACGCTCTCGATCACATGGCCGTCCGCCAGGCCGAACAGATACTTTCTGGTTCCGTCAATCCCGGACACCTGGACCTGCACCGGCTTTAAGCTGGTCAGGAAACAGTGCTCTCCCAGACTGCTCCGCAGCCCCAGCGGCAGACTGGTCATCTGGTCAAAGTCCTCTGCCAGCTTCTCATGGAGCCACTGGTACACCTGCTTTGCCCGGAACTTTTTCTCTCCCAGCTTTACCAGCTCCTGCTCCAGCTCCTCCATAGTCAGGGATTTGATATCGATTTTCTCTGTCATTGGTCTGTCCTCTGAAAAACCGCAATAAAGAACCCGTCGCAGGGATATGTTCCAGGCAGAAGCTGCACATACCCCTCCTGCAGGGTCTCTTCCTCCACCCCTTCTCCCAGAAGCCCCCGGATGCTGACACCGGAAAATGGCAGACTGGCAAGAATCCACTGCCGCTGCCGCTCATTTTCCTCCGGACTGATGGTGCAGGTGCTGTAGACCAGCTTTCCCCCGGGCTTCACATACTGGCTGGCTACGGTAAGAATCTGCCGCTGCAAAGCCGCCAGATCCCGGATCTGTTCCGGGGACGCCTGGTATTTGATCTCCGGCTTTCTCCCGATGACCCCCAGACCGGAGCAGGGAAGATCCGCGATCACAATATCCGCCTTCCCGTACCAGGCCGGGTCCGGCTCCCTGGCATCCCACACCTCCGTGCGCACATTGCCGTAGGCCGGTGCCGCTCCCGGCTGCCTGCCATGGACTCCGGGCCGGGCCTCCCCCGGCTGCCCGCCCTGGACTCCGGGCCGGGCCTCCTCCGTCCGGCCGGCCCGCTCCAGATTCTCCCGGACCAGCCGGATCTTGGCCTCCGAGATATCCCGGATCACCACCAGGCCCGTGCCTCCCAGAAGCTCTGCCATATGAAGGCCCTTGCCTCCGGGCGCCCCGCACACATCCAGCACCACATCCCCGGGCCTGGGATCTGCCGCCAGACCCACCAGACCGGAGCTGGCATCCTGGACCTGAATCCATCCCCGCCGGAAGGCATCCAGCTTCTCCAGATAATCCAGGTTCTCCAAAAACAGCATCCCCTTCCCCAGGGGACAGGAGGTGACCCGGACCTGCTGGGATTCCAGGCTCTCCGTAATCTCTTCCACAACAGCCAGTCCCGGATTGCACCGGACCGTCACCGGGCGCTGTGCCAGAAAGGCTTTCAGCATATTCTCCACCTGGAAAGCCGGATACTGGCCCTTCCACAGCTCAATAAGCCAGGCCGGCATGGAATACCGGTAGCTCCAGTCCCCGGGCAGAAACCGTTCCTGCCCGCTGTCCGGCTGTTCCCCGACTTCCTCCGCCGGTACAAACCGCTCTTTCTCCCTGGCAATCCGCCTGAGCACCCCGTTGACATAGCCTTTCAGTCCCTGAAAATGCCGGGCCGCTGCCAGCTTTACCGCCTCGTTGCACACGGCACTGTCCGGCACCCGGTCCATCCACAGAAGCTGGTACACCGACATCCTCAAAAGGGTGCGGATCATAGGCTTCATCTTCTGTACCGGCACCCCGGAGCACTCATCCAGCACCAGGTCTATGGTCAGCCGGTACTCCAGGGTCCCCTCCGCCACCCGGGTGATGAAGGCCCGCTCCTGCTTTTCCAGATACTGGTACTTTTCCAGGGCCTGGCCCAGCACCACATGGCTGTAGCCGCCCCGTTCCAGAATCTCAAACAATATGTCCAGGATCAGCTCCCGGCTCCCTGCCTTAGTCATTGCCCCTCCGGTTTCCGAACAGAATCAGAAGACGCAGAAGCTGGAGAATGGAAGCGGCTGCTGCCGCCACATAGGTCAGGGCCGCTGCCCCCAGCACCTTCCGGGTAGCCTCCACCTCCTGGCCTCTCAGGATTCCCGATTCATCCAGAATCCCCACTGCCCGCCTGGAAGCATTGAATTCCACCGGAAGGGTGATCAGCTGAAACAGCACCGCCAGCACAAACATCCAGATACCCACCTCAATGAAAGGGGTCATGCCGATGAAAAGCCCAATAAGAATCAGGGGCCAGGACAGCTTGCTTCCCAGACTGGCCAGAGGCACAAAGGCGGCCCGCAGCCGCAGGGGGGAATATCCTACATTGTCCTGGATGGCATGGCCGCATTCATGGGCAGCCACACCAATGGCAGCCACCGAGCTTTCCCCGTACACCGCCTGGGACAGATTCACGGTTTTGGTCCGCGGATCATAATGATCGGTGAGCTGGCCTGCTACCGGCCGGACCGTCACGTCGTAAATTCCCTGGGACCGGAGAATGTTCTGGGCCGCCTGGGCCCCGGTCATGCCGGTCATGCTCCGCACCTGGGAGTACTTCCGGTAGGTGCTGTTGACCCTGGAAGACGCCCACATGGAGAGGGCGGCTCCGATCAGTACCAGAATCATGGTGGGATCAAACCCATAGTATCCGCCGTAATATGGCATAAGCGATTCGCTCCTTTCCAATTACCCAAGCACACTGCCGGACTCCATCTGAAAGCCCCGCAGAAATGCCGCCGTATCCATCCGTTTCTTTCCTTCTAACTGAAGGCTTTGGATCTTTAAAACGCCCTTCCCGGTCTGTACCCTGAGACAGCCGCCCCGGGCCTCCAGGATCTGGCCTGAGGCCGGAGTCCCTTCTCCTGCGCCCGTACCGGCTTCCTGGCCGGATGCCACCTGGGCTTCCCAGATCTTCAGCATCTTCCCCTGGTAATGGGTGTAGGCGCTGGGCCAGGGATTCAGGCCCCGGACCAGCCGCTCTAAGGAAACCGCGTCCATGGACCAGTCCATACGCCCCAGCTCCTTGGTGATCTTCTTCACATGGGTGGCCTGGCTGTGGTCCTGGGGGGTCCGCACCAGGGTCCCGGCCTCCAGCTTCTTTAGGGTGGAGAGAATCAGCTCCCCGCCCATCCGGCTTAACCGGTCAAAGAGACTTCCCCCTGTCTCGGTGCCGGAAAGCTGCACCACCCGCTTCTCCAGCATGTCCCCGGTATCCAGCCCCGGGTCCATCATCATGGTGGTAATGCCGGTTTCCTCATCCCCGTTGATCACCGCCCACTGGATGGGGGCGGCTCCCCGGTACTTGGGAAGCAGGGACGCGTGAATGTTGATGCATCCGTACACCGGCACCTTCAAAAGCTCCTCCGAAAGAATCTGGCCAAAGGCAATGACCACCATCACATCCGGCTCAAGCTTTTGCATCTGCCGGATAAACCCGCTGTCCCTGGCCCTAAGGGGCTGGTACACCGGAATCCCGCGGGCCAGGGCCGCCTGCTTTACCGGAGGCATCTGGACCTCTTTGCCCCTTCCCTTAGGCTTGTCAGGCTGGGTCACCACGGCCACCACCTGGTGCCCGGATTCTGCCAGGCTTTCCAGGGTGGGCACCGAGAAATCGGGGGTTCCCATAAATACAATTCTCATTTAATCCTCCTCTTCCACATCCATCAGCTCCCCTTCCACCCGCTCTACGTACAGGTGGCCGTGAAGGTGCTCACATTCGTGGCAGATGGCCCTGGCCAGAAGCTCGTCTGCCTCCAGCTCATAGGGCTCCATATACTCGTCATAGGCCCGGATCTTCACATGGTTAGGGCGGGTCACTACCCCGGACTTGCCTGGAACGCTTAAGCAGGCCTCCTGGCCGCTCTGGGTGCCGCTTTCCTCCAGGATTTCCGGGTTCACCAGCACATACTGGTTGCCGTCATCCACATCGATGGTAATGATCTGTTTGAGAATGCCAACCTGGGGAGCTGCCAGCCCCACCCCGTTGGCCTCGTACATGGTGTCGAACATGTCTTCCACCAGTTCTGCAAGCCGGGGAGTCATCTCCTTCACCGGCTTACACTCCTTGTTCAAAATATCATCTCCCATGATCCGTATCTGTCTAATCGCCATTTTCCGATTCCCTTTCCCTATTAATAATATCAGCTAAAATCATACTGAATGGTCAGCTTCCGGCAGGCCTCCGTCTCGTCCCACCGGTCCTGGATATAGGTCTGTATTCTTATTAGTATATCATAGTTTCTCTGTTTCATATATAAAATTTTTCTGTAAATATCATTAACTTTGTAAACTGCCGCCGGCACCGGACCGATCAGCTGGACCGCCCCCCGGAAATTCCGGTTCACCGACTCATAGACCTGGTCCATCATGTGGGTCAGAAGCCCTTCATCCTTCCCGGTCATGAGAATCTCCAGCATGTGGCAGTCCGGGGGATAGGCCATCAGCTTCCGGAAGCCCATTTCCTGCCGGTAGAATTCCCCGTAATCCTGCCTGGCCGCCGTCTGGATACAGTAATGCTCCGGCATGTAGGTCTGGATCACCGCAATCCCAGGCCGTTCACTTCTCCCGGCACGGCCTGCCGCCTGGACCAGAAGCTGGAAGGTCCGCTCCCCGCACCGGTAATCCGGCGCATACAGGGAGGTGTCCGCCGCCAGAATCCCCACCAGGGTCACCCTGGGAAAATCATGGCCCTTGACAATCATCTGGGTACCGATGAGAATGTCCGCCTCCCCCTTTGCAAAGGCCGACAGAATGGCCTCATGGCCCCCTTTCCGGGATGTGGTGTCCAGATCCATCCGGAGAATCCTGGCCTCCGGGAACATGTCCCTGGCCAGCTCTTCGATCTTCTGGGTGCCGGTGCCAAAGCCTGCCAAGTAGGCGGAACCGCAGGCAGGGCAAGTCTTTGGCAGGGGAATGGTGTAGCCGCAGTAATGGCATACCAGCCGGCTTTTGTTGTGAAGGGTCATGGACACGTCACAGTGGGGACATTTCACCGCTTCCCCGCAGCTTCGGCAGGACACGAAGTTTGCATAGCCCCGCCGGTTCATAAACAGCATGGTCTGCTCTCCCCTGGCCAGCCGGTCCCGGACCAGATCCTGAAGCCGGAGACTGAACACGGACTTGTTGCCCTGGCGCATTTCCTGGCGCAGGTCCACCACCTCGGTCCGGGCCAGACTGGCATTTCCGGCCCGTTCCTTCAGACAGTAAAGCCGGTAGAGACCGGCCTGGGCCCTGGAATAGGCTTCCAGGGAAGGGGTGGCAGAACCCAGCACCAGCTGGGCGTCGTGAATCCGTGCCAGCTTCTCCGCCGTCTCCCTGGCGTGGTACCGGGGCGTGCCCTCGCTTTTGTAGGCCCCCTCATGCTCCTCGTCCAGAATAATCAGCCCCAGGTTGTCAAACGGGGTAAACAGGGCGGAGCGGGCGCCGATCATAATGTCCGTCTCCCCCCGTCTGGCCCGCTCAAACTGGTCATACTTCTCCCCTGCCGACAGCCGGGAATGCATGACACAGATACGGCTTCCGAATCTCTGGTAGAACCGCATCACTGTCTGGTAGGTCAGGGCAATCTCCGGAATCAGCACAATGGCCTGGCGGCCCTCTGCCAGTACATGGTCAATCATGGCCATGTACACCTCGGTCTTGCCGCTTCCCGTGACCCCGTATATCAGGCAGGGCATACGCAGCCCCCGGTCATAGTCGGACCGGAACATCTCCACCACCGCCGCCTGGCCGGGATTTAAGGGAACCGGCGGCCTGGAGGCCGCCTTTTCATCCACCAGGGAGCGGACCACCTCCTGGTTCCTGGCTTTCACCCGGCGCTTTACCGGAAGCACTGTCTTTAAGGCCTGGTTCATGGTGCAGCCGTAGCGTTCCTTCATCCACCAGGCAAGCTCCACCAGCCGGGAATCCGCAGTGACGCTGTCCGGCTCCACCCCGGTGATTTCTTTGATTTTGCTTTCCTCATAATCCGCCTGGTCCGTAATGCCCACCACATATCCGGTCCGCTGCCGGTTACCGGAACCAAAAGGAACGCAGACCCGGGTTCCGATGCGGATTTCCGGCAGCAGGTTTCCGGGAATCCGGTACTGGAACACCCGGTCCACGTTTTCATGGGAAATGTCTATGATGATACTGGCATATTGAAGGGCCATGGTCTCTCCTGTTCTTTTGTCATATTCCGTATCTGCCCGGACAGAGCCTTTGTCAGTCCATCATCAGCCACGATACCACTTCTCCCAGATTCATGCTCTGGGAGCCTTTCAGCATTACACAGTCCCCGGGCTTTAAGATTTCCTCCAGCTTCCGGTACAGACCTTCCCGGTCTTCCGCTGCAAACCCGTGCCACACCAGGGAGGAAGCCCCCTCTGAGGCTGCCGCCCCGATCTCCCCGGCCAGCTCCCCCAGGGTCAGAAGCACATCCACCGGATGAAGGGCCAGCCACCGGCCTACCTTCCTGTGGTGCATGGAAGCCTCCGGTCCCAGCTCCTTCATGTCCGCCAGCACGGCAATGCGCCGGGAAGCCTTTTTCATGGAATCCAGGACCTCCAGCGCTGCCAGCATGGAAACAGGACTTGCATTGTAGGTATCGTCCAGGATGGTGATGCCGCCCCGCTCATACACCTGCTGGCGGTTCTGGAATCCCTTAAATTCCTCCAGGGCCCTGGCCGCAGCCGCCAGATCCACCCCGTAGCCATGGGCCACCGCCAGGGCGGCCATGGCATTGGTCACATTGTGGCGTCCCATAACCCCCAGCCTTACGGGAACCTGCTGCCCCGGACACACTGCGGTGAACACCGGGAAGCCGTCCTCCAGCCGGATGTCCTCTGCCCGGTACTCACTGTTGGGTCCGGTACCGAAATACAGGGTCCGGCGGCCGTCCCTGGCCTTTGTCTCCCGGAGCATGGGGTCGTCCCCGTTGAGAAAGAGAATTCCGTCCTCCTTCATACCGTCCTGGACCGCCAGCTTCTCCCGGTAAATATGGGCCTGGGAGCCAAGCTGTTCCAGATGGGCGATGCCGATATTGGTGATCACTGCCGCGTCCACCCGGGCGATGTTTGCGATCACGGTCATCTCCCCGGGCAGGCTCATGCCCAGCTCCAGGACCCCGATCTCATCCTTCCCGGTGATCTCCGTCAGGGTTATGGGAAGCCCCACCTGGCTGTTAAGATTCTTCGGGGTCTTATAGACCTTGTAGCCTGCCGACAGAGCCGCGGCCACCATCTCCCGGGTGGTGGTCTTGCCTACACTGCCGGTGATTCCCACCAGAGGCAGGGTCAGACGGTCCCTGTAGTATGCTCCCACTGCCTGGAGGGCCTTTTTCGTATTTTCCACCCGTATCCAGGCCCTTGTATCCTCCATGGCATCATGCTCACTGGTGAGAACCGCAGAAGCTCCCAGCTCCAAAGCCTGGCCAATGAACCGGTGGGCATTGGTTTTCTCCCCAACCAGAGGCACAAACAGGTCCCCGGCCTTTACACTGCGGGAATCAATACTGATATGTTCCAGGGCAGTGTCCGCGTCCCCGCACAGCATCCTGCCCCCGGTGGCCTTCACCACGTCCTGTACTGTCATCCGTTCCATATCCACATCTCACTTCTCTGTAAAAGATATTGTCCTCTATGGGAATTTATGAATTCTTACACCCGTTTGATACTAGTACATCGTTGCACTAATTCCCGAGTAAATAGCACTCGCTATCCGCGCC
>CAJTOV010000102.1 GCA_910577765.1 uncultured Lachnospiraceae bacterium | reverse complement strand
TGGAAAGCAGGATAAAAACAGCCTTACAGGCAAGCCTGACGTCTGTTTTTGTCCAGCTTTCCCCGCCCCATTTAGAGTCCGCAGGGCATCTTCTTGTCCCCGAAAAGCATCGGGGCCAAGAAGCATCGGGCGTCCGCCCGATGTGGAAAGCAGGATAAAAACAGCCTTACAGGCAAGCCTGACGTCTGTTTCCATCCGGTTTTCCCCGCCCTGCGGGCTGTTGCGTTGAATTGTAAACGCTTACAAAAAAATCGGAAAAGCTCTTGCATTATAAAATAAAATGTTGTATAGTAAAGCTATGCAATAGCTGTCTGGGTTGCGATGCTGAAAAATGTAAGTGCTTACAAAACAAACCCGTGACAGCCGGAATTTCAGGCGATAACCATATTTTAATTTATTGGAGGTTCAGACGATGGGCAATGTAAAAGAGACAGTGGTTCAGTTTGGCGAAGGCGGTTTCCTGCGTGGATTTGTGGATTATTTTCTCCAGAAGATGAAGGACCAGGGACTGTTTGACGGTTCCGTGGTGGTGGTACAGCCCATTGAGAAGGGCATGTGCGAGATGCTGGAGAAGCAGAACTGCCAGTACAATCTGTTCCTGCGCGGCATTGACAATGGCCAGGTGGTGGACGAGCACACCCATATCGATATTATTAACCGGTGTATCAATCCTTACGCTGATCCGGAAGGATACATGGCTCTGGCAGAGAACAGGGACCTGCGCTTTATTGTGTCCAATACCACAGAGGCAGGCATTGAGTTTGTCCCGGAGAACCGGTTTGAGGACAAGCCGGCCAAAAGCTTCCCCGGCAAGCTGACCCAGCTCCTTTACAAGCGTTTCCAACTGGGACTTCCGGGCTTTATCGTTCTCTCCTGCGAGCTCATCGACCACAACGGCGAGGAGCTGGAGAAGTGCTGCTTACAGTATGCAGACCTCTGGAATCTGGGGGATGAGTTCAAGAACTGGATGAAGAATGAGAACGACTTCTGTTCCACCCTGGTAGACCGGATCGTCACCGGCTTCCCCCGGGATGAGCACGCAGCTCTGTGCCAGCGCATCGGCGAGCAGGACAACATGATGGATACGGCAGAGATCTTCCATCTGTGGGTGATCCAGGGGAACCATGAGGACGAACTGCCCTTACAGAAGGCAGGCTTCAACGTGGTCTGGACCGACAATGTAGACCCCTACAAGAAGAGAAAAGTCCGCATCCTCAACGGTGCCCACACCTCCATGGTACTGGCTGCCCGTCTGTACGGCTTAGAAACCGTAGGAGAGTGCTTAAAGGATGAGAAGGTATCCGCACTGCTTAAGAAATGTATCTTTGAGGAGATTATTCCCACCATCGGAGATACCGAGGATAACCGGAAGTTCGGCGCAGCCGTGCTGGAGCGTTTCTCCAATCCCTTTATCCGCCACCTGCTGCTGTCCATTGCCTTAAACTCCGTGTCCAAGTTCAAGGCAAGAGTCCTGCCTACGATTCTGGAGTACAAGGCAGAGCATGGCGTATATCCCCAGGGCCTGACCTTCTCCCTGGCAGCGCTCATTGCCTTCTATAGGACCGACGAGGCCAATGACGGCGAGGAGATCATGAAGTTTATGAAGGATGCTTCCGTGGCAGACATTCTGGCCAGGGAAGATTACTGGGGCCAGGATCTGGGCGACATGCTTTCCGTGGTCCAGGAGTGGTATGACAGGATTCAGAAGGACGGTATGGCCAGTGCATACGACGCAGTGCTGGCAGCCGGGAACTGAACATAAAAGAACCGGAAGAAGAACCAGCCGCCCGCCTCATCCGGGGCGGAACGGCTGGTTCTTCTTCTATTCTATATTGCCGGCAGTTGCCTTTCGGAAACGGATTGTAAACAGGATAACGGTAAATGTCACGGCAATAAAGTCCGCAATGGGTTCAGCCAGATACACGGCCATGGTCTGGCTGGAGCTTAAAAGCCGGGGCATAATATAAATCAGGGGAATCAGCAGGACAAACTTCCGCATGACTGCCACCGCGATGGATTCGGCAGCTTTTCCCAGTGCATTGAAGGTCATCTGGCATGCAATCTGGATTCCCATCAGGAACATGGTCCCCATATAGATCCGCAGGGCTGTGCTGGCAAAGGACGCAAGCTGGGGATCAGAGGTAAACAGTGCCGAAAATACCCCAGGAAACAGCATTACAAGCAGCCACAGGCAGGTGGCATATCCCAGGCTTACTTTCAGAAGCAGCCCAAAGCCTCCCCGCACTCTTCCTAAGTCGCCGGCCCCGTAATTGTAACTGATAATAGGCTGTGCCCCCTGCCCCAGCCCCTGGAGGGGCAGCATGGCAAACTGCATGACACTGGTGAGAATGGTCATGGCCCCCACGGCAATATCCCCGCCGTAGGTCTGCAGGGAGCTGTTAAAGCATACGGAGATCACGCTTTCGCTGGCCTGCATGATAAAGGTGGCGCTTCCCAGAGCCAGGCAGGGAAGGATAAACCGGGGAGAGAGACGGAGATTTTCCCGTTTTATCCTGAGAACCGTCTTCTTTCCGCACAGGAAGCTGACCACCCAGATGCAGGAACATGCCTGGGAGATAATGGTTGCCAGGGCGGCTCCCCGCACATCCATGTGAAGCCCGAATATGAAAACAGGGTCCAGGATAATATTGGTGACCGCGCCGATCAGCACGGACAGCATCCCGATCCGGGCAAATCCCTGGGCCGTAATGAAGGTATTCATCCCAAGGGTAAGCTGGACAAATATGGTTCCCACAGCGTAAATATTCATATAATTGACGCCGTACCCAATGGTATTCTCGCTGGCGCCGAATGCCATGAGAAGCTCCCGGTTCCAGATCATCAGCACAGCCGTAAGGATAACGGAAATGAGAATCTGGAGGGTGAAGCAGTTTCCCAGGGTTCTTTCCGCAGATTCCAGATCCTGCTTTCCCATGAAGATGGAAGCTCTGGGGGCTCCGCCGGATGCCACCAGGGCCGCAAAGGCGGAAACAATCATAATCAGCGGCATACATACTCCCACCCCGGTCAGGGCAGCCGCGCCGATCCCGGGAATATGGCCGATATAGATCCGGTCCACGATGTTGTACAGCATATTGATCAGCTGGGCCACCACCGTAGGCAGGGCCAGCTGCATGAGAAGTCTGCCCAGAGGCTCTGTGCGGAGGAACTCCTTGTCCTGTCCGGAAGAGCCGGTGCCGCTGCTGCCGGTTCTGTCTTCCTGCCCCTGTGTTTCCTGCTTCTGCGCTTCTGCTGTTATCTGGGCTGTCTTTTCCCGGTCTGTCTGCTTCATGACAGCTCGCCTCCTTTCTCCATGGCCTTTTTGGTGTTCTCAAACAGTCTGCTGTAGAACTTTCCGTGCAGTTCCAGTTCCTCTTGTGTAAAGCCCTCCAGAATGGCGGCCAGAAATTCCTCCCGCACCTGGTCGATGCTTTCCGTCACCGGTCCGGCCTGGGGCATCAGCTTCAGATGGATTTTCCTCCGGTCCTCCCGGTCAGGCTTCCGCTCCAGAATGGATTTCTGAATCAGGGATTCCACGGCCTTGGATACGGCTCCCTTGGAAAGCATCCGCAGCTCCACAATATCCGCGGCCGTATCCTTTTCCGGGTTGTTCTGTAGAAAACTGATAACATCTGCCTCAATAATCGTAAGATTGTGTTCCGTGCATACCGTTTTCAGCATTTTATCATATAGGCGGAACAGGCTTCGTATTCCCATGAATAATTCCGTGGACGTGCTCATTTTCGCATCTCCTTTTAGTTTTTTTGAAAATGGTTTTCGCATGAACTGTTTATAAGCGAACATTATAGCACCTTCATCAGGAAAATGCAAGCCGTAAAACAGCATGGAGTTCCTTCCGGCGGCATAGATTATAGATAAAAGGAAGCAGTATGCCGTGAATGGGGTGGAACTATGGGAAAATGGAAGCTGAAACACAGAATGGGAATTCTGCTGGCGGTTGTGATCCTGGACAGTGCCGTGTTCGGAATGAGTGCCGGTGTCATGAACTATTTGTCCCGGACGCCGGAGAACGGGGGAGTAACCGAGGGCAGAGGGCTGGAAGCAGGCGGAATGGCCCGGGCAGGGGAGAAACCGCTGCCAGGGGAAGCGCCGGTCCTGGGCGGCGGAAGCCAGGGAAGCCAGAGCAATAGAAGCCAGAGCAATAGAAGCCAGAGCAATAGAAGCCAGAGCAATTCAGGCCAGAGTAATGGAAGCCAGAACAATGCCGGAAAGAAACAGATCGCCCTGACCTTTGACGACGGGCCCCATTCCGAATACACCCTGAAGCTTCTGGAGGGCCTGAAAGAGAGGAATGTGCGGGCCACCTTTTTCCTTATGGGCCAGAACATCCCGGGCAACGAGGAACTGATCCGGCGGATGCAGGAGGACGGCCATCTTATCGGCAACCACAGCTACCGCCATGTGCAGCTGACCCAGGAGGGGGAGGAATCGGTCTGCCAGGCAGTGGAGAAAACCAGCAGCCTGATTGCCCAGATAACCGGACAGACGCCCCAGTACCTGCGTCCCCCATACGGGGACTGGAGCGAGGGCCTGGAATGCCGTCTGGATCTGACTCCCGTATTCTGGAGTGTGGATTCTCTGGACTGGAAGTTGAAAAACACCGCCAAAATCGTCCGCCGTGTGGAAAAGTATGCCGGGGAGGGGGATATTATCCTGATGCACGACATTTTCCAGACTTCTGTGGACGCTGCCCTGGCCCTGGTGGATGATTTGCAGCGGCAGGGATATGAGTTTGTGACGGTGGATGAGCTGGTGATTGAGTGAGGAAGCCGTTCCTCACTGGAAACACGCTTGTTACTGTTTACTGGTACCCAGTGAACAGTAACCACGCGTAACAGTTCAAGGGGTATCTGAACTGTTACAACCACGCTTCACAGTTCATACCAGATCCTGACGTATTACTTGATTTCTTTAAGTATCTGAGGTAAAATCAAGAAAATACCACAAAAATTTACTGACCGGAGTCTGCTGCCTGCAGGCGGATATATTCCGGAACTGGGTTTAGGGGAGAGCATTTATGGAAGATATTAATATAGGCGCAAAGGTTCAGGAATATCGGCAGATGCGGCAGTACAGCCTGAGAGAACTGGCTGCCAGGGCAGAGATGACCCCATCCATGTTAAGCCAGATTGAAAACAATGGGGCCAATCCTTCCATCAATACGTTAAAAAATATTGCAGCCGCGTTGAATATTCCTATGTTTAAGTTTTTTCAGACAGAAAAGGCCAGCGAGAGCCTGATTGTGCGGAAGGGAAATTATATGCAGCTTGGAAGTGCAAAGGATGGGGTGATCTATGAGCTTTTGACACCAGATCTAAGTGGAACCATCGAATTTTGCAGGATGGAGATTCCGCCCCGGTCTGTCACGGCATCTGCCGAAAAGGCCCATATAGGGGAGGAGGTCGCCTATGTGGTCAGCGGGAATATTCTGATTTATATGAATGACAAGCCATTTCAACTTTGTGAAGGAGACAGCGTGAAGATTCCTGCAGGAACCAGACATTTGTGGGAAAACAAGGAGGAGAAAGAGGCAGTCATAATCTTCGCAATTACGCCGCCCAGCTTTTAGGGCGGCTTTTTTGTGCATATTGCCGGTTATCATCATGAATATTTATTTGTATTAAATAAAGTTAAATTTTATTAAATAATTTTATTGACATTTAACGATGTTTAGTGTAAATTAACACCAACAAAAACAACGAGTGCTTGTGCCACACAGGTCAAACCATTATTTTATGGAGAAAGGATGCCAAAACGTATGAACGCACAGAAGTACATGGAATCATCCCCAGTAATCAGAAAAATTGCTGCCAAAGAGGAAACAGCCTGGATCAACCCGTATTTGCTTCCTTTTGCCGTGACAGACGCCACCTGCCAGCTGGTGGTATCTGACGGAGATATCAAGGACGCAGAGAAACGTCTGGCGCGGTTTGCTTCTTTTATACGGAGGTGTTTTCCGGAGACAGAAGAGACGCAGGGACTGATCGAATCCCCTCTCACCCGGATCCCTTCCATGCAGAAGAAGCTGGAGGAAACATACGGTTGCAGGATTCCAGGACAGTTACTGTTAAAGATGGACAGCCATTTGGCTATCGCCGGTTCGGTCAAGGCCAGAGGCGGCATTTATGAGGTTCTGAAGCATGCGGAGGATCTGGCTCTGGAAGCAGGAAAACTTCGGGTCGATGAGGACTATGCCAAGCTGGCAGAGCCGGAAATGCAGGCATTTTTCGGACAGTACACCGTTCAGGTGGGTTCTACCGGAAATCTGGGCCTTTCTATTGGAATCATGAGTGCAGCTCTGGGATTCAAGGTGAAGGTGCATATGTCTGCGGACGCAAAACAGTGGAAGAAAGACCTGCTCCGCAGCAAAGGGGTGGAGGTGATTGAGTACGCGGACGATTATTCCCGGGCAGTGGCAGAGGGACGGAAAAATTCCGATCTGGACCCCATGAGCTACTTTGTAGACGATGAGAAATCTGTTAACCTGTTCCTGGGATATGCGGTGGCAGCCGGGAGACTGAAACAGCAGCTGGATGAGAAAAACATTGTGGTGGATGAGAAGCATCCCCTGATTGTCTATATTCCGGCAGGGGTAGGTGGTGCACCCGGCGGTGTGGCGTATGGGCTGAAACGGATATTTAAGGACAATGTACACTGCTTCTTTACGGAACCCACCATGTGCCCGTCCGTCCTTTTAGGTGTGGCTACCCAGGAATTTGAGTGCGCGAATGTCCATGATTTCGGCATTTCCGGCAAGACAGAGGCCGATGGCCTGGCTTGTGCGAGTCCCTCCGGCTTTGTGACCAGAATCATGACCAACCTGTTGTCGGGAGAATTCACCGTGTCAGACGGAAAGCTTTATGATTATCTGCGGCTTTTGTACAATTCCGAGGAGATTCAGATCGAGCCCTCCAGCTGTGCGGCTTTTTCCGGTCCATGCGGACTACTTCAATACGAGGATTCCAGAAAGTACTGTGAGAGCCATGGCCTGGATAAGGAAAAGCTGGAAAATGCAGTCCAGATTGCATGGGCAACCGGAGGAAGGCTGGTGCCGGAAGAGATCAGAAAGGTTTATCTGGAAACCTGCTTATAATAGGGAGATATAATAATGAATACCAATCTATTCGTAATTGCGGGGCTGGTTCTGGGAGTCCTGGTGCTGGTACTGTGTACGGTAAAATTTAAAATACATCCGTTTTTTGCTTTGATTGCAACGACTGTTACCTTTGCTGTTGTCTCCGGTATGAATTTGTCGGAGATGATGGATGCCTTTACTTCAGGTATGGGCGGGACCATGGCAGACATTGGACTTGTGATTGCTCTCGGAACTGTTACCGGGGCGCTGCTGGAGAAATCCGGTGCCGCGGAGACTATGGCCAAAACCATCTTAAAGATTACAGGAGAGAAGCATGCAGCCCTTGGTCTGGCGATCACCGGGTACTTTGTGTCGATCCCCGTATTCTGTGACTCTGCCTTTGTGCTGTTAAGCCCTATTGCCAAGAGAATATCCAAGGATACGAAGATTTCCATGACAACCATGGCTATTGCCATGTGTATGGGACTTCACGCAACCCACATGTTTGTGCCTCCTGCACCAGGTCCGCTGGCGGTGGCAGGAATCCTCAACGCAGACCTGGGATATACGATCCTATTTGGCGCCCTGGTGTCGATTCCTGTTATGCTGGCAGGATATTTTGACCGGCGCTTTCTCAGGGCTGGCCAATAGGGAATCCGTCGGAAAATATACACAATTTCTACAGTGGGAAAAAGATACTGGATAGTATCCCGGAACTGTGCTAAGATAAAAAAAAGAAGACAGGGGATATGAACCATGGCCAGGGCAGCAGGAACCGCAAGCCAGGGGATCATGTGATTCTGACTATCCGTCCAAACAGAAGAAACGAGGTATTTTCCTATGGATTTATTTGATTTTATGCGAACCAGTACCCAGGAAAAGGAGTCCCCTCTGGCCTCCCGCATGCGGCCCCGGACCCTGGATGAGGTGGTGGGCCAGCGGCACATTATCGGAAAGGACAAGCTGCTGTACAGGGCTATCCAGGCGGACAAGCTGGGGTCCATTATTTTCTACGGCCCGCCGGGGACCGGCAAGACCACCCTGGCCAAGGTCATTGCCAATACCACCAGCGCCAGTTTCCGCCAGATCAATGCCACGGTGGCAGGCAAGAAGGACATGGAGGAAGTGGTGAAGGAGGCCAAGGACGCCCTGGGCATGTACGGGAAACGGACCATTCTTTTTGTGGATGAGATTCACCGGTTCAACAAAGGGCAGCAGGACTATCTCCTGCCCTATGTGGAGGACGGTACCCTGATCCTCATCGGCGCCACCACAGAGAATCCCTACTTTGAGGTCAACGGGGCACTGATTTCCCGGTCCCAGATTTTTGAGCTGAAAGCCCTGGAGCGGGAGGATGTGAAAGCCCTGATTCACCGGGCCGTTGCCGATGAGGAGCGGGGCATGGGCAGCTACCATGCAGTGATGGATGAGGACGCGGCGGATTTTCTGGCAGATGTTGCCGGCGGGGATGCCCGGGCCGCCTTAAATGCCGTGGAGCTGGGGATTCTCACCACAGACCGGGACCCGTCAGACGGCAGGATTCACATCACCCTGGAGGTGGCCCAGGAATGTATCCAGAAGCGGGCGGTCCGCTATGACAAGAACGGGGACAACCATTACGATACCATTTCCGCCTTTATTAAGAGTATGCGGGGGTCGGACCCGGACGCTGCGGTGTACTACCTGGCCCGGATGCTTTACGCCGGGGAGGATATAAAGTTCATTGCCCGCAGGATCATGATCTGCGCTTCCGAGGACGTGGGAAACGCGGACCCCCAGGCCCTGACCGTGGCTGTCAGCGCCGCCCAGGCAGTGGAGCGGGTGGGCATGCCCGAGGCCCAGATCATCCTGTCCCAGGCCGTGTCCTACGTGGCCACAGCCCCCAAGAGCAATTCCGCGGTCAATGCCATCAGCGCGGCCATGGAGGCCGTGCGGACCCGCCAGTCCATGCCGGTTCCCGCCTATCTCCAGGACTCCCATTACCGTGGGTCCAAGGATCTGGGCCGGGGCATTGGCTACAAGTACGCCCACGAATTTCCCAACCATTACGTGGAACAGCAGTATCTGCCGGATGATATGGTGGGCAGTGTGTTTTATGAGCCGGCGGATCAGGGATATGAGAAGCAGATCAAGGCGTGGATGGAGTTTATTAAAGGGGGAAAGTAAAGGTAATGTAACCGTTTAAGGGTTGTCTGAACGGTTAGGCTGTTCAAGGGGTAACCGTTCAGATACCCCTTGAACTGTTACCTCACGGGCCCTTGGGCCCTATGGAAAAAACGGATAAGGAGATGCCAGCAGGGAAAGAACACCATCCACCGTTTCATCCACAAAAGCCGCTATTTGTCCGATGGGCATACCGGATTCCTGCATACGGACTGCAATGTTCCGCTTTTCTTCAGCGCGCCCTTCGGTACGTCCCTCGGTACGTCCCTCGGTGCGTCCCTCCTGACGCAGTTCCTCCGATCTTAATGTTAAAATTCTACCTCCCATAACATCACCAAGCCTTTCTCTTATTGGGTTGTCGTCCGGAATTACATACTCTGCAATCTCACTGATGAGCTCAATCATGTCCACATACAAGTGTGCCCGTTCCTGTCCGGCACTGTACTCGGCAAGCCTCCGGTTGATCTCCGCGTAATCCTCAAGCAACTGCCGGGTTTTCTTCTTATTCTTTCCGCTGGTTTTCAAAAAATGTTCATACCTTACGCAGGATTCCGGAAAGTCAATTTCGATTATGCCATCTTCGGACCGGACCGTATGTTCAACAGCAATGGCAAAACCGTATTCCATCATCCGGACAGTGATATTTCCATCCCTTTCGGACTGGCATTCAATATGGTAGAAATGTCCGTCAATCTGGATGATCGAATCGGTAATTACCTTCCCGAATCTCTCATAATGTTCATTCCGCAGTTGTATGAAGTCCTGGCCCTCGCCATAATCCGTGCCAAATACCTCGTTGATCAGGGGAATCAGCAGATACGGCATTTTCTGGGCAATGGTCCGGAACACATCATCAAAGATTGTGTTAAAACCGGCATTCTCACTGTTAGCAAGGCTTTGATAAGGATGGTAGTAAAAAAACAGTAAAATCAAGGCATTGCGGACAGCAACAGACAGGGCTTTGGCTTAAATTTGAATATTGGACAGACTAAGGGATATTGTTTTAACAGCAGTATCCCTTTTCTGTTGCCTCTGTATGCCTCTCATCGGGCAGACCGCCATAGGTATTTTCGCCTATGGCTTTTTTCATGCCCATTTACAGAAAGGAGCCAACTATGAAACTGACGGAACCTGAAATGAGGATGGCCTACCAGCTTGAAAGCACAAGCCAGGTGGGTATCCTGAACGAACTGCACATGACCTGCCGATACTCACAAAACCGGGAGAGTAAAGCCACGGCTGAAAGCCTTATGGCGAAAATCCGCACCCTCTCTGACAAGGAGTGTATGGCTCTGGTAAATGATGTTCAGAAGAATTACCGCCTGCCGGGGAAAGCCCGAACCATCGGGGAAATGCTTGCAGAGGCAAGGCAGAAGTCCGGGGCAGAGAAACTGGCCGGCCATGACATTATGGCTCTGGAGCGTTTTGACCCTGACACCCGCCACATGATCGTCTTCGATGTTCTCTCCCATGAGTCCCCTATGGGATACAAAGGTGAGCGTATGCGGCTGTTCCTCACCGAGCAGGGATACCAGAAAGCCAGGGAGAACCAGGACAGGGGATTTATCAAGATCAGAAACCACGCCAAAGTGACTGCGGGAAACCTCCGCTATGACGCAAAAGACCGTGACCTCTGAAAAGCACCCTCTTTTAGGGCGAAAATCATCCCTTTTCCTCTCTGTATGCCTCCCTCTAATAAGGGGCAGGGTGATTTATCCCCTTACCCTGACGGAAACGGCACAAAGGAAAAATCACAAGGAAAACGACCTTTTTAGAAAACGGAAAGGAGGTGCCCGATTATGGCAGTTTTCCGCATAGAGAAAACCCGTGACTATACCGTGATGGCAAACCACCATCTGCGGAATACGAAACTCTCTCTCAAAGCAAAGGGGCTTCTCTCCCTCATGCTCTCCCTCCCGGAGGACTGGGACTATACCACCAAAGGGCTTGCAAAGATATGCAAGGATGGTGTGGACAGCATTTGCTCAACGGTGAATGAGCTGGAGGAACACGGCTATGTGATACGGGAGCGTATCCGAAACGCCAAAGGGCAGCTTACGGATATTCAGTACACCATTTTAGAACAGCCTAAACCGCCCCAGCCGGGACAGGGAAAACCTAAACAGGAAAATCCAGTTTTGGATAGTCCAGTCCTGGGAACTCCAAAGCAGGAAGAACCTGAACAGGGAAACCCCGCACAATTAAATACTAAGAAATCAAGTAACCAGGGATTAAAAACTGATTTATCAAATACAGAGGTATCAAATCCTATCCGATCAAATCCGTATGAGGATGAGCCGCAGGCGGCGGATGGGATGGGAACGGATACGAGGTCTGCCAGAGAGATTTATCAGGAGATCATCCTGGAAAATATCGAGTACCGCCATCTGGTCCAGAATAACCAGATTGACAGGGAACGGCTTGACGAACTGGTGGAGCTGATCGTGGACACAGTCTGTTCCGCAAGAAAGACCATCCGTATTGCCGGGGACGACTACCCGGCGGAGGTGGTGAAATCCCGCTTTATGAAACTGGACAGTTCGCATATTGAGTATGTGCTTTCCAGTATGCAGGAGAATACCACCTATGTCCGCAATATCAAGAAATATCTGCTGGCGGCCTTGTATAATGCACCATCCACCATCAGCAGCTATTACACTTCCCTGGTGAACCATGACCTGTACGGCGGCGGGGAAAGGAGGTAACCCATGCAGGAAGAAGTAACACAGAAAACAATGGCACTTGCCATTACCACTTCCAGAATGACCGCCTCCGTCCTGGCTAAGGCCATGCGGAAGTTCCTGGAGGCACAGAAAAACAAAAGCCACCAGCTTCCCAAAGGGAAACAGACCTTAAAGGAGCTGATGAAACATAACACCGGAGTTTCCAACCTGGAGATCACCAACGACAACATCCGGGCATTTTCTGCCACCGCTAAGAAGTACGGCATTGATTTTGCCCTGAAAAAAGACAACAGCACGCAGCCGCCCCGATACCTGGTATTCTTCAAAGGTCGGGACGCTGACGTTATGACGGCGGCTTTTAAGGAGTTTTCCGCAAAGCAGCTCTCCCAGGAGAAAAAGCCCTCTATCCGAAAACTCTTATCCAGCATGAAAGAGCTGGTGCAGAAAAAGGATAAGGTTCTGGACCGCACCAAACACAAGGATAGGGGGATGGAGCTATGAAACAGGTAAATGTGAAAAAACTTTTGATCTTAAACCTCCCCTATCTGCTCTTTGTGTGGCTGTTCGATAAGGCAGCCCAGGCGGTGCGGCTCTCTCCCGGAGCTGACCTCTCCGGCAAGCTCTTAAACCTGGGCGACGGATTTTCCCAGGCTATGGAGAGCATAGCTCCCAGTTTCCATCCGGCAGACCTGCTTGCAGGGCTGATCGGTGCGGTGGTAATCCGGCTGATTATCTACACTAAAGGGAAAAACGCAAAGAAGTACCGCAAAGGTATGGAGTACGGTTCTGCCCGCTGGGGAACACCGGAGGATATAAAGCCCTACATAGACCCGGTATTTGAAAACAATGTACTCCTGACCCAGACGGAACGGCTGATGATGTCGAACCGCCCAAAGAACCCAAAGTATGCCAGGAATAAAAATATCCTGGTGATCGGCGGTTCCGGCAGCGGCAAGACCAGGTTCTTTGTAAAGCCCAACCTCATGCAGCTCCATTCCTCATATGTGGTCACGGACCCGAAAGGAACCCTCATTCTGGAAACAGGCTCTCTCTTGGTGCGAGCAGGTTACAAGGTCAAGGTGCTGAACACGATCAACTTTAAGAAGTCCATGCACTATAACCCATTCGCCTATCTGCGGAGTGAAAAGGATATTTTGAAACTTACCAACACCATCATAGCCAACACCAAAGGCGACGGTGAAAAATCTTCCGAGGATTTCTGGGTCAAGGCGGAACGCCTCCTGTACTGTGCCCTGATCGGCTATATCTGGTATGAGGCCCCGGAGGAAGAAAAGAACTTCATCACCCTTTTGGAAATGATAAACGCAAGCGAGGCCAGGGAGGACGACGAGGCATACCAGAGCCCCGTTGATCTCATGTTCTCCCGCCTGGAGGAAAAGGAGCCGGACCATTTCGCAGTCAAACAGTACAAAAAATACAAGCTGGCGGCCGGTGATATATGCTCTAAATGACTTCTTAATCACGAGATTTTCTCATGGTTAGTGAAGGACCCATTTAGAGCATATTTCATGTAAGGAGGCAGACGCTATGACAAAAACCAAAATCACTCCATTATACGAGAGATTGAGCCGTGATGATGATATGACAAATAGACGTAAAGCCAAGTTATTTTTTTCGGCATCCATAAGGGATGCCGTTTTTCTATTATTGGATAGCCCCGACAAATTTATAGTAGATAGTAATGCGCTTTTCCTTACCCTTGCGGCAGCGTCCCATACCCGGCGTTTCGTAAATCGTAATCCGGTCAATCAGTTCGTGAAGCATGAAGCGGTCGAGTTTTTCAAAGCTGGTGTATTTTCGGATAAGGGCTGCGAAGCGGTCAATATCGGCTTTGGTATCCCGAACCTTTTCCAGCGCCTTTTCCATCTCTGCAATGTTCGCTTTCAGCGTTGCCCGTTCCGTATCGTAATCTGCGATAAACATGGTAAAGATGTGGTCGGGCAGCTTGCCGCTCATGTTGTCCTCATAGGTGCGTTTCAGCTTCATATCCAGGTCAACCAGCCGCTT
>CAJTOV010000101.1 GCA_910577765.1 uncultured Lachnospiraceae bacterium | reverse complement strand
AAAGCTGGAGGGCCAGATGGATATTTTTGACTTTCTGCCTGCCGGTGCCGGTCCGGTATCCAGAAAATCAAAAATATCCATCTGGCCCTCCAGCTTTCCCTCACCACAGAGCTGCCGCACCCACCGTTCTGTCACCCGGTATTTTCTGGCCAGGTCCGGATGGTTGTAACCGTTGAATTCCTCCCGGATACGGGCATCCCGGACCGGACGGATGACGCTTTCCGGCTTGGGCAGGTAGATGGTGGCCCCTCCCACAACTTCCGTGAGGGTATAAAAGTTCTTAATCCCGATGGCCTCCGCAATATCCCTGTAGATGCCTTCCGGAAGCATGTCCAGTGTCAGGTCCTTCACCAGTTCGTCCATTCCCTGCCCCTCCTTTCACCGGTCAGCCCGCCTCCTTCAGCAGTCTCCCCAGCATGCCCATCACCTCACCGACGGTCATTTCCTCCCCGAATTTTGCCTCCCAGTAGCCTGGATTGACGACCACACCGGCATCTGCCAGGACTTTCAGGCCCTCTGCCTGCCAGTCCGGTCCTTCCCCGGCGTCCGGCTTCCCCGTTCCATCCGGGCCGTCTGCCGGAGATTCCGGCACCTGCCACGCCAGGATCCGGTCCAGCATGGCAGTGATCTTCCTGCCATAGTCCTTTCCGGGGACCGCCCAGCCCCTGCCGTCCGGGTTGTCCGCTGCCCCCAGCCACTCCACGCAGGGGGCACAGCCCCGGGACACCAGAGAAAAGCGGGGATCCACACACGCGCCTGCCAGGGGTTCCCTGGAAGCATAGGCCTTTAAGTGCTGGATCTGGGCCCGGACCCCCGTGCGGGGATCCGGGAAGGTGGCTGCCTGCCCCTTTCCGTTTCCGTTCAGGGCCCCGATGCCTGCGTAATTGTTCTGGGAGGGCTGCACAATACCGCCGTACCGGAAATACCCGGTCTCGTGGAGGCTCTGGGCAAAGGCCACGTCCCCACGGACCCCCTCGGCAGCACCTTCCTCCAGGAACATCTGGCAGAGCTGCTCCAGGGAGCACCCGGGAAGCTGCGGGGCTGCATTCTTACTGCGGCAGAAGAGCGCCATCTGCCGGACCGTGGCCCGGGCCTGCCCCATGATCTGTGTCTTTCCTTCCGGAACAGGCCGGATGCCGAAATGCTCCGCCAGCAGGTCCGCCTCGGCAGCCGCCAGCAGGTCCAGGTTGGCCTCCACGGAAAGCCACTGTGCTGCGGCAGTGTTGGTGTGGAAGCTGTGCTCCACCAGCATGTACAGCGGCGTGCCCACGGCACGTGCCCCCCGGAGGACCCCGTAGTACTCCCCGCCGGAGCTGTTCTTCCGGATGGCGGTGCGGCCTGCCTGCCGGGTACCCATAAGCTCCCCGATCCTCTCTGCGGTCTTTAAGGCCAGGGTGTCTATTCCGTTTAAGTTGTCATAAGCCCGGTACACCACGGGATAATCCACGCTTTCCGTGCCGCAGGCATTGGAGTGGAGGGAGAGGAACAGGTCACATCCCCGGGATGCCGCACCCCGGCTGTACACAGCCAGGTCTGTGTCCCGGCTGGCCCTGGTGGTAACCACCTCAAACCCGCGTGCCTCAAGCTCTGCCTTCAGTTTTAAGTGCAGGTCCCAGGCCATGGCCGACTCGTAATAGCTGCCCACCACCGGGCTGTGGTTGTAGCTGCTTCCGTAGTGCCCTGCATCCAGGCATATCTTTATCTTACCCAATGTCTTCACCCTCCTCTTCATCTGCATGGAATATGGGACTGCCGTCTGCCTCGTTGATCTCCGGCTCCAGCGCCGGGGCAGTGCCGGTGTCCTGGATGGTACTGGTTATTTCTCTGTCTTTCTGCATAATGAAAACCTCCTATAAACTGGTTATGGGGCGGACAACTCTGTCCATATACTCCCCGATCCTGTACTTTGTACGGCCTTCCGCCTTCAGCCCTTCCATGAATTTCCTGGTTTCGGCTGCGGTCTTTAACAGCTTCAGGATGCCGACCTGCTCCGGCGTGACCTTACACATGTCCGGTCCCACCATGCACCAGACTGCCTGGTAGAGATACACTTCCGCAGTATATGCGTCCATCCTGCCGAATTCTTCCAGGACTTCTGCGGCAAATTTCCGCCGGTTGAGCCTGGGCTTGTCAGGCGGAAGAATGCCTTCCGCCTGCATTTTCTTTTTGAACCGGGCATTCATTTCCTTTTCCTTCTGCGTTAGCCGCTTTTTCTTCCCGGTCACGCTTTCCCTTCCTCCTTCCGCTTCACCATCGCCTTCAGCCCCTCAATGACCGCCTCACACTGGGCAGGCCCCAGCCATTCCAGGCGGTCCACGCCGGTGACCCGCCTGACGAATCCGTGGATGCGCCGTGGATCACCATTCCAGCCAAGTTCCCCGCACAGCGCGTATATCTTGCGGCGCTGCTGCACGGTGCGGGGATTTCCTCCCTGGTCCGTGCGCCGGTTCCGGCTTCCGGGGCGGGTGCCGTCCTTCATGTTCTGGAGGATACGTGCCAGACGGGTGATCTCCCCCCGGGTCAGCTTCCTCATGGATTCCTTCCCGGTCTCCCGGTACACCACGGCATGGAGGTCTTCGTCTGTCATGGAAAGCTGCGGGGACTTTGCAATCGCCCACAGGGTACGGATGGAGGGCCCGCTGTATCCTGTTTCTGCTGCCATTCCGGCACCCCCTTTCTCAGCCCCCGGCCCGGATCTGCTCCAGGCGGGCAATATTCACCTCGTAGCCGAATACATCGCTCTGCTTCCAGGTGGCCCCCACTGCGTTGACCGTGTCTTCCCCGTACTTCTTAAGGGCCTCTTTGCTGACCTTTTCCTCCACCAGGATACAGTCGGTCATCTGCCGGGACTTTAAGCGGCGGATCACTTCCTCCAGCTTCTCCTTTGCCCTGGGGAGGGTGACCGACGTGGACAGCCGGAACCCCACTTCCCCGAAGGTCAGGGTCCGGGATTTTCCCTTCCCCAGGTCCTCACGGTGGTCCGTGACGAACAGTTTGATCTCGCGTTCCAGGCGGGCAATGCTGTCCTTGTACGGCCTGGTCTGCTCCTCGGCAATCTTCTGTGCACCGAGGATCTGTTTCTGCATGTCGCTTTCAATGTCATTTGCCGCGATCTGGGCCTCGGCGATCTGCCGGAGTGCCCCGTTGACATCCTCCCAGGTCTTAAGGCGCGGCTCGTCTGCTACCCGTTTTCTTGCCACTGGTTAATTCCTCCTGTCTGTGATCCATGCTGTGTTTCATGATAAAATCCATGTTTATGAGTCTGTAATGCGGTGAACAGTCATTTTTGCGGATAATAATGCCTTCCCCCTCCAGCTTTGCCATATGGGTGTGGATGGTGGATTTCACCCTGCCTGTGCCTTCTGCAATTTCCTCATAGC
This sequence comes from uncultured Lachnospiraceae bacterium, assembly GCA_910577765.1. GTDB lineage: Bacteria > Bacillota > Clostridia > Lachnospirales > Lachnospiraceae > Brotaphodocola. The sequence goes on along the minus strand of CAJTOV010000101.1, from coordinate 10,671 downwards.
TTGGGTAGAACCGGTTCTTCCTGTAGTATCCGATAATAAAGCCTGTTATCATTTCACCGGTCTCGGTCACGGATATCTCCCTCCTGTTCTTTTTTCTGAAGCATCATAAAAGGGGCCTGCCCTCCGGGGGATCCCTCCCGGACCACATATGTCTGCCGCCGGTTCCCGGAATATCTGCATGCACCGGGTATGGGTCCGCTGGCCGGACAACCGGCACAAAAGCCCGGTTCTGTTTTCCCATTTTCACTGTCCCCACCCCCCTTACAGCATCATCATCGAGGATGCCTGCTCAATAATCTTCACGGTGACTGTGGTGTCTCCCCGTTCTGCCAGGATGCGCCTGACATTGGAGAGGGTCCGGTCCAGGAGCCGGAAGCACCCGGTCTGCATGTTGCAGGCCCGTGCCTTCAGTTCCACCAGGGCATCCGGTGTGACGTCAAAGCCTTCCAGGTAACCCTCCACCTCGGAAGGGCTCAGGCCCCGGAGGCTGGCATAGAAATCCACCCGGTTGGCCATCCGGGCCAGGTAGGTTTTGATCTGGGCCTCCAGCCTGGGCTCCCCGGCGATCACCAGGCCCACGTCGCTCTGGTCGAAGACCGCACGGAGGATCTCCATCTTCTTCTGGGTGTACTTGGACACCAGCTTGTCCGCCTCGTCGATGACCAGGAGATACCCCCGGTTGGTGTTGAAGAATTCCCGGATGCCGCTGACCCGGCGCCAGATGGTGCCGTACCCGCCTGGAAGGCCCAGGCTGTGCTCGATGGCCTCCACCAGGTCCCGGCAGCCCATGGTGTCGTCGCATTCGATGTAGGCCACCCTGGGGAGCTTCGCGTACTGGCGCAGGGCATAGGTCTTGCCGTAGCCGCTGCGGGCCACCACGATTCCCAGCCCCATGTACTCCTGGCAGCTCTGGCAGACACCCAGGACTGCCTTTGCGTCCCGGCTCTCGTAGAAGGCCGGGGTGCTTCCCGTCTTTCCGGCCGGCACCGGGGCCGTGGCCGCCGGTACCGGATCCCCTTTTGTACGGCTGGCCAGGAAACCGGACAGCCTGGTTTCAATGTCCGTGGGGTCACTGTCATACTTTCCGGACAGATAGCGGGAGACGGTTGTACGGCTGTAACCGATTTCCCTGGCAACGTCAGTGATGCTGCCATGTGTTGCAAAAAGATAGTTATTGACCTTGTCTGCCAGGTTCCGGTTCCCGGTATAGACAGCACCCTTTACTGCTGCTGTGACTTCCATATAGAATACCTCCTGCTTATCCATTCATTGCTTTCAGGCGGGAGAGGGCGCTGTCTGCCTTGGATGAGAGGAACTCATCACCGGCAGCATTCCGTTTCTTCCTGCCTGCGGCTGCCTCTGCCCGGTATTCCCGGTCACTGGGCAGGGCCACCACTTTTGGGGGCCTGGCGGCCTTTACTGTCAGGTCAATCCTGCCAACCGCATCACTGGGGCGCCCCTGCTCCAGCCGTTCCCCGTATGGCGTGGTAAAGTCCTCCAGCTTCTCCACGGTTTCCCTGTACTGCCGCTTCTGGTCACGCATGTGCTTCTCCAGTGCGGCCTGGGAGCATTTCTCCCCGAATCCAAGGACCTGGGCGGAAACCGCCTCGCAGATCTTGTGGCCGTCCATGTCATAGACATAGAGCCTGCTGACATCGTCAATGTCCCACCGGATCCGGACCTTTTTATCCTTGTAGAAGCAGAGCTCGTAGTCCGTGTAGAGGGTCCCGAAGCGGTTAATCCCCTGGCTGGTAACCCTGGCCGTGTCTGCTTTCATCAGGAGCATGGCGGCATACTCGCGGGGCGGGGCAGCCTTCTCGTAGCGCGGGGCATTGTCAAACACCTCCTGCGGGGTAAGCCATTTTTCCCCCGCATCCCTGAGACCCTCATGGGGGCTGGCGTGGTAATGGCCGTCCCGCCACTTTTCCCACTCCGCAAAGAACTCCTCCATGGTCAGCAGTTCCCCCCGCTCCAGCATTCCGTCAATGTCCTTCTGGCGCTTTGCGTCGGTCCTGGAACCGGTCAGGGTGCCCGTGTAGCTCTCAAAACGTTTTGAGAAGCTGGAGCACACCGTCCCGAAAAACCGCTCGATCTGCTTGACCCAGGCCTGGTAGGGTAGGGCCCTGCTTACTTTCTGGATGCCGATGCTCTGGTAAAAGCCCTCGGTCTCGGAGTCGAAGGAGAAATCGATCCGCCGTTCCTTCCGGTCCTGGCCCGTCAGCTCCTTCTTGGTATAGTCCTTTCCGTTGTCGATCAGGATTCCTTTGGGCACTCCTGCCGTATAGATCATTTTGACCAGTGATTCCTTCAGGGTGTCCCCGTTGGCAGTGACGCAGACCACGTCCCCGATGATCTTTTTGCTGCGCATGTCCATCCAGGCAACCAGCTTTGGCCGGACCGCCTTTATTTTTCCGTTTGGGGCAGTGTACTGGACCCAGAGGTCAAAGGTGTGTTCGTCACCCACGACCAGCTCCATGACATCCAGTGTGGATGTGTCCCGTTTGCCTTTGAGCATCTTCCGGTTGCGCCATTCCCGGGTGCCGTTGGCGGCCAGGAACCGGGCAGATTCCGCGCCGCGGCTGTCCATCAGGTAACGGATGTAGCGGGAGACGGTCTTTCCGGAAGGGCAGGCGGCCCAGCCGCGCCGTCCGGCCTCCTCCACAAACCGTTCATAGAGCATCTCCATGGTCCCCAGGTTGGCGGCAAAGCTTTTGTCAAACCAGATGTTCTCAATGAGGGCCTTCTGCTCCGGCGTCAGGCTGGGGAAGGTGCCCGTCTCCCTGGGTTTCCTGCACAGGGCCAGGGCCCGGAAGTAGTCCCGGTTCTGCCCGTCCTCCCGCTCCAGCCGCAGCGCCCAGGCATTTGCCTCCAGGAGGTTCTGGGTGTAGCGGTAGAGGGTCTGGACACTGACCCCCAGGCCCAGGGCGTATCGTTCGGCATAGGCTGTGCGGTCAGGCCCTGCGTAGTCCATGAAGTCCTGGACCCGCGCAGCCAGCTCCACGGCCTCGTAAAACTTCTTTTTGTTGCTGTCAATGTAGTGGTTCAGGTCGGCGTCCACGTACCAGGGCGCCGCCTCTGCTGTCCTCCGGTCTATGATGGCATCTCTCCCGTGTGTCTTCTGTGTGGCCCGGAAGGCTTTCCGTGCCTTGGCTGTCAGGGATGCGGTGGAGACCAGGATCTGGTCCTTGCCGCCGCCTTCACGGGTCTGGGTTTTCGTTTTGTACTGTTGCTGGCCCCTCTGGGCCCGCTTCTTCATCGCCTCATAGCTGATCCCTTCAAAAGCGGCAGCCTCTTCGAGTGTGATGAATGTATCTGGCACATTTCTCCCTCCCTTCCCTGGTCTATGCAACCGTTGTCCGTGTGACTGTCTTCGGGTCAAGATTGAGGGCCGCGATGATTGCCGGAAGATATTTGTCACCGGAACGGGTTCCGTTGAGTATGTAACTGAGGTACTGCGGGGCGACCCTGATTTCCGCAGCCAGCTCCGCCTTTGTCATGTCACGGTCCGCAAGGGACTTCACGACCAGCTTGCCAAACGGCGTGAGCTTCTTGTTGGGACCCCTCATCGCGTTCCTCCCTTCCCGGTCCTATTATCTGGCCAGTGCCCGGGCTGCGGCAACAGACACCCCGATCACCGCCGCTGTCTCAACAGCCTGGGACGGCTGGCGCAGCAGCAGGAAGGCCGCCGCAAAGCCCAGGACTGCCAGCATGGCGAGTCCGGCCACAAGGAACATCTCCAGCAGCCTGTTAAGAAATCTCCTGGCCCGTTCCCTGGCTGGCTGTGTCCTTTTCCGTTCCTGGCGCTTTTCCTCTTTCTCCAGCAGCCCGAGAATCAGGTTGCATGTACGCACGTTCCGGTCTGCCTCCTGGAACTCCCGTTCCTGGCCGGCTCTGGCCAGAAAGGGGTTGCGCGGGTCCCCGGCAGCCCTCTTTTTATGCAGGGCGCTGTGGCGGGCGTTCCTGACTGCGGTGGCCGCTGCTTTAAAGTCACTCTGTTTTGTCATGCTCTCTTCCTTCCCCCGGTACTTCCCTGGCCGTCAGCCATGCCAGCCAGCATTCATGGCACTGGCGTCCCCTGCATTCCCCAGAGACAACCGGCGGGCAGCCGCTGGCGAAGATATCTGCAATCTGGTCCACTGTAGTAGCAGGGTTCCTGATAATGTCAAGTCCGGTCATGGCTGTGCTTCTCCCGGTATCCGGGGCATCCCTTCCATCCGGAAGAAGCCCGGCCGGGCACTCCGCACAGATGGCAGCGAGTTCCTCCTGCGTGTTTCCGGCAGAACGGTGCCTGCAAAGTTCATCACATATGTAGGACCGCAGGCTCTCCCGGCTGCTGTCCGAGTTCCCTGGGGTGTCATACCTGCCAAAGGCACCGGAATCAAGAGAGCATCTGTCCTCCGGCAGAAATCCCAGGTCACAGAGGGCGGCTGTGTATCCATAGAGTGCATAGGAAGCGGTCCGGCTGTCTGTGCCTGGACAGCCGGCACTCCCGATCTGCTTCACCAGTTCGTCCTCCCAGTTCCTGACCATGCGTTCCGGTTCCACTTTCCTTTCGGAGTAACTGTCACCAGTTTCCACGATCACGGCGCAGGTCGCCGGTTCACCGGAAAGATCCACTTCGGCCTCCAGGCTGCGGGCCAGCTCCGCAGCTTCCTCAAGGGTATCCACGCTGTCGTATTTCATGTCTCTCCGGTCCAGCTTCAGGCTCCCGGTGTAAAGCTCCGCATCAATGACACCGTAGTTCCCAAGACCGGTGCCCTCGTATAACCGTTTCTCGCGGTCATTAAATCGGACCACCAGATATCCGTTGATTTTCTTCATCTTTCTCATCCTGCTGCTCCTTTCCTTGCTGGTCACCTGGCTGCTGCCAGAAGTTTTCTGATTTTGTCCGTGTGCTTGTGGAGGATTATCAGATCCCCGTTCCGTTTCTGGCTCACGACGAGCCAGTTGTCCGGGGAAAGCCCGGCCTGGCCCATCCTTACCTTCTGCTTCCGGGTTGGCTTTTTGCCCCGCCTCAACAATATCACGTCCTTTCTGCTTCCCTTTTTCCGGGCGGTGTGGTATTCTGTTATTTGATTTATGGTTAAATCCTAATATGATTATAGTCGCCGATTATCTACTTGTCAATAGCTTTTTGGCGACTTGAAAGGAGTTTTTTATGACTCTTGTCGACCGCATTAGCAAAATGGCGAAAGAGCGAGGACTAACCTTTAAAGCCCTTGAGCGTGAAGCTGGCCTTGGAAATGGTACAATTAAACGATGGGAAGTACAGAGTCCGAGGCTCGATGGCCTTATAAAAGTCGCTGAATATCTACAAGTTTCACTTGATGCTATTGTCTTTGGAAATAGCCAAACAGCGAACAGTCCGAATGATAAAATTCATTCACAACTTGAACGTATTAAGCAAGAGCAGGGCCTTATTTGTGACGGCTCGCCTCTTTCTACAGAAGAATCTGATTTAATAGCCATGTACCGACTTCTTCCGTCTCATGAGCAAGAAGACACCTTTGATTTGATCTTTTTTAAATACCAAAAGTATGTTGAGAAAAAGGCAAGGTCTATCTACTGGACATATTCAGACGTAAACAGCAACAAAAAAAATAATCCCGCCCAAGACAATATTCCCCAGGACGGAACAGCTTAATTTTTTACTATTTTGATTTAGTTATAAATCTTTTTTCCAACAAATTTTATGTGTCCCATACGAAAAAGGTTACTTGTATCAATTCAAGTAACCTTTTTCGTATCTAATACTCTTTAGAACATACCACCGAATGATTTCTGGGATGTTCTAATTATGGATTTTCTCAGCTTTCTTGTACTCCCTTTGTCCTGCGCATTTATGTTCTTTAAAATCTGACCTACTATTATACAGTCTTATCAGAAGTTCATCTTGTTCTTCATTTATTGTTTCGAATTTTTCTTTGATTTTGTCACATAATTCTTCTATTTCGTATTCCGGTATGTTTACTATTACGTTTATTCTGGTTCTCCTATAATCTCTATCTTCTACAGTGTAAATCTGAAAGATTTCAAAATCTTCTTTTGGCTTCAATTTTATAACAAACAAAGATAAACATAAAATTACGCTTATCAAAAACAATAAACTCCTCACCGTCCCCATTTTCTTCATGTTATGCCCCCTATGGTCACATTATAAATATATTCCCATATTTTTGGCAATATTAATTCTTACAATTACTTTGTAGAATCGTAGTAGGTGAGGTGCTTATGATTACGTTTGATCCTTTTTGGAAGACTCTTAAAGATAAACAAATTTCTCAATACGACCTTATTAACACGTATCATATGAGTAGAGGTATGTTGGATAATCTGAAACACAACAGAAGTATTACTTTACACACGCTAAACCAGCTTTGTAACACTTTTGACTGTGATATCTCTGATGTTATTACTTTTCATAAGGATTAGGACCTGATTATCTGTTCGGAACACTAATCAGGTCTTTTTCATTGGAATTATTTGTACTTTTCATAATTCAATCTATCATTTGGATTCCATAATATTATCAAATTTTTGTCCCTTTGGTAATACATGGAATTAATAAGGATCTTGCCGCAAAACCCTTGTAAAATGGGCAATGGGACAGTGTCCCAATGGTTTTTCTAATTTGTCCCATTGCATATGCCCATTTTGGGGCCTAAACTTAAGAGCGACTGAGACGTTTCGCACGGGCTTCGCACGCCATATGCACACCTATTTAGGGCTGATCGGGGTCTAAAAACGGCAATTTTCGTGTGATTTACGCAAAATTCGCACGTTCTAACGCTCCGTTCGCACGTTTGCTCCTCTTGCTATTTTCCGCTGTATCTGCTATACTTTGTACATGAGCCGCAAAGCTTGTCCTCTTTTGTCAACTGCTGTGACTTCCGGGACGATGCCGAGCGGCTCTATCAGTTCTGACACACTCCAAGGATTCCCATTTTACGCCATTTGTGACGGTTGACAGCATGTCACCTTTTGCGCCTTCCATTGCCGTTTTTGTTCTTTCTGGCTGTCTCAAGGCATCAGAAAAGGGCACCGCTCAATGTCGATGCCCCTAAAGTCAAGATAACTGAGAAATTTTAAATTCCTTCCCACTTAAAAATTCCGTTTTCCCTTGTAAAATACGGGTTTTCTCGAAGTCTCCCGCCTGATCCCGTCCTTTCCCGCGATTCTCAAGTATCTTGTCTCCTGACATTTCTTAACCGGTAACGGAAGCACAGTAACCTTTATCTGGACAAATCCAGTTGTAAAGCTGTCTGGAAAGGTATATACTAATTCTATAAGACATCCATAGGAGACTGCTTTGGGACATGCAGTATAGAAAGGATGTCTGATACCAGTAAAGAGAGAGATGGTTTTGGAAGGAGTTGGGATGATGGTGACAGTAACTATGGAATTGCCTGATGAAATGGCAGCTTTTGCAATGCCAAAGGATAAAAGTGAACAGCTTGAAAGAAATGCCATGATGCTGTATCCACACATACACAAGGGGGCAATTTCTCATGGAAGGGCTGCGGAGATTCTTGGAATTTTTAAGATGGACTTAATTACACTATATGGGAAAATGGGATTGCCTTATATAGAGCTGTCTGATGAGGAGATGGATGAGGAACTGATGACGGTTAATTATTTAAAGGAAATGATGGTATGATCGTAATTTCGGATACGACACCGGTTATCTCTTTATTAAAAGCAGACCGGTTGGAATTATTGAGAGAGCTATACGGAACTGTTCTGATGCCAGAAGCAGTTTATAAAGAACTTACGGAGAATCCGGTATATATTAAAGAGGCTGAAATTATTAAAAAGACCCATTTTTTATCCGTCGCCAGAGTAGAAAACACCACGTCCGTAAATATACTTCGGGCGATTACAGGCCTGGATGCGGGAGAAAGCGAAGCACTCATCCTATATGGTGAACAGAGGGCAGATTTGCTGTTGATGGATGAACGAAAAGGGAGAAGTGTTGCAAAACAGCTCAACATCATGTTTATGGGAACAGTGGGTATTCTAATGCTCGCTTTTGATAAGAATTTGCTATAGGCAGAGGAAGTTAACCTCTGCCTGGACAGTATGATCACAAATGGAATTCGGCTTGACAAAAAGATTTGCAATATGGTGATGAGTCATGTAGGCCTGGACACGCGGTATTGAGTAATAAGCGATTATGCGGAAAACAGCCCGCGCCAAAGCGGGGAAAACAACCGCATACATGCCCTCAGCAATTCCCCACAAACACATGCTCCAGATACCCTTTCGCCACCTCCGCCAGATAATACACCTGCCGGGTCCTTGTAGCTTCCCGGTCCATCATATGGTATCTGGGAAAGAATCTGGTAACATGCAGCGGAATCCCCTTGTCAACGGAGGCAATCCATCTGGCCTCCTGCTCCATTTCCTCCGGGCTGTCATTCTCCCCGGGCACAATCAGAGTCGTAAGCTCCACATGGCATAGGGCAGCGGCCTGGACGATAAATTCCTTGACCATCTCCAGGTCCCCGCCAAGTTTCCGGTAATATTCCCGGGTGAAGCCCTTCAGATCAATGTTCATGGCATCCATATAGGGAAGCAGCTCCTCCAGTACTTCCGGAAAAGCCGTGCCGTTGGTGACCAGCACATTGACCATACCGGCTTCCTTTACCAGTTTTGCCGTATCCCGCACATACTCCCACCCAACCAGCGGTTCATTGTAGGTAAATGCCACGCCGATGCTGCCCAGGCTTTTGCAGGTGCGGGCCTTGTCTGCCAGCATTTCCGGGGACAGCCGTACATAGTCCCGGTTCCCCTGGTCCTGCCCGGCCATGGAGATCTCATGGTTCTGGCAGAAGGGGCACCGGAGATTACATCCGTAGCTTCCCACAGACAGAATCAGGCTCCCCGGGTAAAACATGTTCAAAGGCTTTTTCTCAATAGGGTCCAGGGCCAGAGCGGTAACCTTTCCGTAATTATCGCAACGGATGGTCCCGCCCTGATTGATCCGGGCCCCGCAGATCCCTTTCTGGCCCTCTTCCAGATTGCAGCGGTGCATACACACCTGACAAACGGTTCTCATAATCATCCCTCCGGTCCGCAGTATGTCTGAAACTGGTACCAGTACTACTTGTGCCGGATCACCGGAAAACGCTCCAGTTCCACGGCTTCGTCCGCCCCAATGCCTGCCTTCTGCTTTGCGATGGCGATCTGCTGCCAGACGTCATCCACACCTTCCAGATCAGGAAGCAGAAGGCCTCTCCTGGTTCCGCTGGTGACAATTACCCCATACCGTTTCACATCCAGCTGTTCCGGCGAATCAATGGGCTCCGCCTCCCCCAGCACATCCACACTGATGACCAGACGGTCCAGCTCCTTTGGCTCAATAGGGGAAAATCTGGGATCACGGGAGCAGGCGCTGACGGCATTGCAGATAATCTCCTCTGCCAGACAGTCCTGGACCGCCTGGATGGTTCCGATACAGCCCCGGAGTCTGCCGTCTTCCCTGATGGACACAAAAGCACCGGCCCTGTGCCGGTACAAGTCCGGGGGGAGATCCTCCGGCGTAGACGGAATCTTTCCTGTTGTCACATAGGTGTGGATGGTCATCCGGGCCAGCCGGACATAGGCATCCTCCCCGGCACGCAAAGCAGCCAGACGCTTCTGCTCCTTCCGTTCATACTGGCCGAGAAAATCCCTTTCCGGGTCCATGCCGGATACCTGGTAGGTGCAGATTCCGTACCCCACCCCAAAAGGCCCTTCATAGGAACGCATGTCCCCTTTCACTGCCAGCCGGTCCAGCGCTCCCGCCATTATGGTAAAGGACCGGTGGCCGCACTCCCCGGCTTTCTCACAGAAATCTTCTGAAAATTCCAGAAGCTCCCCAAAAGCCCCCCGCCCCATTACATCCATGATCCGGCTGTCATAGGCAGGGCCTTCTTTCTGAAATCCATAGGGTCCGTCTTCCTTAAGCCGGTGGGACAAATCCCCGCTGCCAATGACCACCACATTCCGGTTCAGAAGCTCTGCGGTCTTCTGGATACATTGTCCCAGCCGGTAATGCATGGCAAGGGGAAGGCCGGACAGCCCCACCCGGACCAGCAGGTACTGGTCCAGATACTGGTTGACAAAGGAAAGAGGGACCATGGTTCCATGGTCCAGCCTTCTGTCCTGGCTGCCCCGGACGCCCAGGGTACCGGCCGCCAGTTCCCGGGCCTCTGACTGTCTGCACAGTTCCTCCACAAATTCCGTGTCATACGTCACATGGAACCTGGCCTCATCTGCCCCAAACTGCCCGAAATCGCCGGTGGCCCCGGCGCCTGGGGATATGTGGAAATAATCGGCATACATAACCTGATGGGGGGAAATGACCACGATGGTATCTGGTTTCAGACTTCCGATTTCCTCCGCTGCTTTCCGGTATGCGTCAATGGTACTCTGGATTGCCTGTTCCGTCCCTTTTCCAATCTCCGGCAGGATCAGGGGCGGGTGGGGGACCATATATGCTCCTAAGATTGCCATGTTTCGACCTCCTCAATCGTAACCGTTCAGCCAGGTCATCTTCTTGCCCCCGAAAAGCGTCGGGGACAAGAAGCATCGGGCGTCCGCCCGATGTGGAAAACTGGACAGAAACAGTCTTACAAGCCAGCTTGACGTCTGTTTTTGTCCAGTTTTCCCCGCCCTGTGAACTGTAAC
>CAJTOV010000100.1 GCA_910577765.1 uncultured Lachnospiraceae bacterium | reverse complement strand
TTCTTGTCCCCGACGCTTTTCGGGGGCAAGAAGATGACCTGGCTGAACTGTTACAGCTGTCGGGAGACGGCGGTTACAGTTGACTGCTTCCCAGCATAATAAGGAAATTGAATCACAGAAATGAAAGAATCCCCCTGGCAGACGGAAACGTCCGCGGGGGGATTCTTTTAGAATATAGCCCGGGGCACGCGGTAACAGGTTCCCGCATGCCCGCCGTCCGGGCTATTCCATTACCTGTTCTCAATTTCTCCCAGCAGAGCCACCCGCCTCTGGTGGCGGCCTCCCTCATACTGGTTGTCCAGCCATTCGTCCACGATCATCCGGGCCATCTCCACACCGATTACCCGGGCGCCGAAGGTCAGGACATTGGTGTTGTTGTGTCTGCGGGACATCCGGGCGCTGAAGGGTTCGCTGCATGTGCAGACCCGCACGCCTTTCACTTTGCCGGCGGCGATGCCGATGCCGATGCCGGTGCCGCAGATGGCAATGCCGTAGTCTGCCTTCCCGGATGCCACGGCCCGGCCTACTTTCTCGCCGTATACAGGATAGTCGCAGCTTTCGCCGGTACTGGTTCCGAAATCAATGACTTCATAGCCTTTGGATTCCACATAGGCCTTGATGTCGTTCTTCATCTCCACTGCTGCGTGGTCGTTGCCCATTGCAATGATCATGTCTGAAATCCTCCTGAGATAATGATTACTGTCCCCTTACACCCTGCTGCCGCGGTTCCGCAGAAGCAGATCTGCCACAGTGACCGCTGCCATAGCTTCCACCACCACCACGGCCCTGGGAACCACCGTGGGGTCGTGGCGGCCGTGAATGCTGACTGCCACCGGGTTCCCCTGCCGGTTCACGGTCTGCTGTTCCCTGGCAATGGAAGGTGTAGGCTTGAAGGCGGCCCGCAGGATAATGTCGCTGCCGTCGCTGATGCCGCCCAGAATACCGCCGGAGTGATTGGTCTTCTTGCAGATCTGCCCGGCCTCGCCGGTGCAGAAGGCATCATTGTTCCGGGAGCCGCAGCTTTCCGCTGCCCCGAACCCGTCCCCGATTTCAAAGCCCTTTACCGCCCCGATAGACATGACAGCCTTGGCCAGGCAGGCGTCCAGCTTGTCAAACACCGGCTCTCCCACGCCTGCGGGGACTCCACGGATCACACATTCCACCACGCCTCCTACGGAATCCATTTCCTCCATCCGCTTTTCCAGAAATGCCTCTGCCCGGGCCGCTGCCGCCGGGTCCGGCATATAGAGGCGGTTCCGGTCCCGCTCTGCCAGGTCAAAGCATTCCGGGCAGACGGACACCGGCCCGATCTGCTTCGTATAGGCGGTCACCGTGATGCCGTACCGGCCTAACAGCCGGCAGGCCACGGCCCCTGCCGCCACCCGTGCCGTGGTCTCCCGGGCGGAGGATCGTCCCCCGCCCCGGTAATCCCGGAAGCCGTACTTGGCGTCAAAGCCATAGTCTGCATGTCCCGGACGGTAGATATCCATGATGGCGCTGTAATCCTTTGACCGCTGGTCTTTGTTCCATACCATCATGGAAATGGGAGTACCCGTGGTCCTGCCTTCGAATACGCCGGATAAGAGTTCCACCTGGTCCGCTTCCTGGCGGGCGGTGGTGAACCGGCTCTGTCCCGGCTTCCTCCGGTCCAGATAAACCTGGATATCCTCTTCCCTTAAGGGAAGTCCTGCGGGACAGCCGTCCACGGTGACCCCCACTGCCCTGCCGTGGGATTCTCCCCAGGTGGTGATCCGGAACACCTGGCCAAATGTTGACCCTGCCATATTAATCCGCCACCTTCACAATCACGCAGCTGTTGGGCTCATTGCAGCGGATCTCCCGGCTGCTCATAACCATCAGCTTCTTCTCGTAATCCAGCTTAAAGAACGTAATGGTATTGCTCTGGTGGTTGATGGATGCCACATGGCGGTCATCAGGGAACACGGCAATATCCTTGGGATATTCTCCGCTGACCGGCAGGCAGCAAAGCTGCTCCAGAAGTCCGGTCTCCGGGTCCCGGCTGTAGATAGAGATGGTCTCCTCACCGGCATTGCCCACAAACAGATGCTTTTCATCCGGGGAGAAACGCATGGAGCAGGCGGCATTGATATCCCTGGCATGGTCCGCCATGGTGGAAATGGTCTGAATCTTCTCAATGGCAGGGACCAGGTCCTTGTCACTGGTCTCGTAGGTGTACACGTCCACCACATTCTTCTGCTCGTACATCAGGTAAATGAAACGGCAGTCTGCGCTGAACAGAAAACGCCTGGGGCCGGACTCTAAGTCGCAGCGGATGGCATCCACCTGCTGGAGCTTGCCCTTGCGGTCGTCGAACCGGAAAATCTTCACCTGGTCCATGCCTGCATCCGCAGACAGTACATATTTTTTATCCGGGGTCCGGCGGGTGCAGGTTACATGGGGGCGGAAATTCCGCTCAGCCACACTGCCCAGCCCCTTATTGAACACGTCGTCGGCAATGGCGCCTACCTTCCCGTCCTTGCCCAGCCGCATGACCGTGGTCTTGCCGTCATGGAAGCCCGAGACAAAGAGGTATTTTCCTTCCGGCTCCGTGGCCAGATGGCAGCCTCTGAGACCGTTGATGGTAGCGCTGTTTAAACGGGACAGGCTCCCGTTCTCCAGAATCCGGAATGCGACAACCCCCTCGTCTGCGATGGAGTAAAGGGTCTTGCCGTCCCGGGAAGCGATTACATAGGAGGAATTGTTCACTTCCACCTCGCAGCGCTCTTCAAATATTCCTTTTTCCACATCTACATCGAACACCGTGATTCCCTTTGCCTTGCCGGTATAAGAATAGGAACCTACATAAGCCATATACTTTGCCATGATTTCTCCTCCTCAGAGTTTCTTTGATACTCCGCTGTCCAGACTTGTCAGCGCGGTGCACCGAAGGCGTCCCTTGGGAAACGCGCAGACCTATCTGAACGGTTACATCATACATAACCGTTCAAAACCGTGAACGGTTATGGCATCCGGCCATTTTTAATCGCCTATGGCGATGGGCCGGATGCCTGCGGCCGTCACGTACTCTCACGGTCAGCGCGGTAAACGCGCAGACCTGTCTGAACGGTTACATCATACCACATATTTCGTAAAAAATCCATTGGGAATGTATTGACATACAAATATTTTTCAGTATAATGGTAGATGCTGTGTGTTTATTATTAGTAAACTTTTTATTTATTTTTACAGTCAGTTAGTATTTGTAAACTTTCAGTTAACCCGGGAGCGGCTGCGGCTCTTTGCCAGCGGCTGCCGGTTCCGCCCGGACAGTGCGGCGTGGCGGGCCGGGCCGCACTGGCTTGCTGTCCGGCGGTGCTCCCTGACCTATACGGAGGCGACTTTATGAATATCGGTGCGAAACTTAAGGAACTGCGGGTCTTAAAGGGCCTGACCCAGGAGGAGCTGGCAGACCGCAGCGAGCTGTCCAAGGGCTTTATCTCCCAGCTGGAACGGAACCTGACCTCCCCTTCCATTGCCACCCTTACGGACATTCTCCAGTGTCTGGGCACCACCCTGGGGGAGTTCTTCAACGAGACACCGGAAGAACAGATCGTGTTCGGCAAGGCAGACTATTTTGAGAAATACGACACGGACCTGAAAAATGAAATCAAATGGATCATTCCCAATGCCCAGAAGAATGTGATGGAGCCTATTCTCCTGACCCTGGAAGCGGGAGGCTCCACCTACCCGGATAATCCCCATGAGGGGGAGGAGTTCGGATATGTGCTCCAGGGAGCCGTGTCCATTCATATCGGAAACAGGATTTACAAAGCAAAGAAGGGGGAATCCTTCTACTTTGTCTCCGACAAAAAACACTTTCTCACCAGCAAGGCAGGCGCCTCGATCCTCTGGGTCAGCTCGCCCCCCAGCTTCTGAGGCATCCGGGCCGCCTGGCCGGACTGCTGGCACCAGAACCGTCGGATGCCCGCTGTCTGGCTCCGGTCCCCAGGGCTGCCAAAGCCCTGCTGCCTGGCTCCGGCCCCCAGGGCCGGCGGATGCCCGCCATTTTACCAGCACATTACCTGTCATTTAGGAGGAACATAAGATGACCAAGCCACTGATTGACCTTGTGAACATTTCCAAAAGCTTTGACGGGACCATGGTTCTGGACGATCTGAACCTTTCCGTCAGGGAGAACACCTTTGTGACCCTTCTGGGTCCCAGCGGCTGCGGCAAAACCACCACCCTGCGGATCATCGGCGGATTCGAGACCGCGGACACCGGCAGCGTCATATTTGAAGGGGAGGATATCAGCAAGCTTCCCCCCAACAAACGCCAGCTGAACACCGTGTTCCAGAAATACGCCCTGTTCTCCCACATGAATATTGCAGAGAATATTGCATTTGGCTTAAAGATCAAGGGAAAGACCCGGTCCTACATTGACGACAAAATCAAATATGCCCTGCGGCTGGTGAATCTGGACGGCTATGAGAAGCGGTCCGTGGATTCCCTGTCCGGCGGCCAGCAGCAGCGGATCGCCATTGCCCGGGCCATTGTCAACGAGCCCCGGGTGCTTCTGCTGGATGAGCCTCTGGGCGCCCTGGACTTAAAGCTGCGCCAGGATATGCAGTACGAGCTGATCCGGCTTAAGAACGAGCTGGGCATTACCTTTATCTATGTGACCCACGACCAGGAGGAGGCCCTGACCATGTCCGACACCATTGTGGTCATGAACCAGGGGTACATTCAGCAGATGGGCTCCCCGGAGCAGATCTATAATGAACCGGAAAATGCCTTCGTAGCCGATTTCATCGGTGAAAGCAACATTGTCCCCGGCATCATGCTGCGGGACGAGCTGGTGGAAATCTTCGGCGCCAGATTTGTCTGCGTGGATAAAGGCTTTGGCACCAACACCCCGGTGGACGTGGTGATACGGCCCGAGGACATTGACCTGGTGGAACCGGCGGCCGGCACCCTGCGGGGCGTGTGCACCCACCTGATCTTCAAGGGGGTACACTATGAGATGGAAGTGACGACGCCGGACGGGTTCGAGTGGCTGGTACACAGCACCGACCTGTGCCCGGTTGGCAAAGAGGTAGGCATTCATGTGGACCCGTATGATATCCAGATCATGAATAAGCCTGCGTCCGAGGACGAGGAGGCCGTGGGAGTCAATGAATAGAGAACGGAAGGCGTTTTCCCTGACAGGGCAGGGGCTGTCATTGGGTAAGAAGCTGCTGGCCGGACCTTACCTGGTGTGGATGACCGGCTTTATCATCATTCCCCTGGTGCTGATCGTCTATTACGGTCTTACCGACAAAAACGGGGCATTTACCCTGGCCAACATTACGGCCATTGCCACGCCGGAGCATGTGAAGGCCCTGGGCCTTTCCCTGGTGCTTTCCTTTATCAGTACGGTCATCTGTCTGGTCCTGGCCTATCCTCTGGCCATGATCCTCAGACGGCGGGGCGTGGGCCAGAAAAGCTTTATTGTGTTCCTTTTCATCCTGCCCATGTGGATGAATTTCCTGCTGCGGACCCTGGCCTGGCAGACCCTTCTGGAAAAGAACGGCGTCATCAACGGCATCCTGGGACTTCTGCACCTGCCTGCCCAGAATCTGATCAACACTCCGGGAGCCATTATATTCGGTATGGTCTATAACTTCCTGCCCTTTATGGTGCTGCCGGTGTACAATGTACTGTGCAAGATCGATGACAACACGGTCAACGCGGCCCGGGACTTGGGGGCCAGCCCCTTCCAGACCCTGGTGTACATCTGGCTGCCCCTGAGCCTTCCGGGAATCGTCAGCGGCATTACCATGGTGTTTGTTCCGGCCCTGACCACCTTTGTCATTTCCAACCTGCTTGGAGGCAGCAAGATCCTGCTGATCGGAAATGTCATTGAGCAGGAGTTTATGAAAGGCAGCAACTGGCACCAGGGCTCCGGGCTGTCCCTGGTCCTGATGGGATTCATCCTGATCAGTATGGCCCTGATTGCCAAATATGATAAAAACGGAGAAGGGAGCGCATTCTAATGACCAGAGCAAAACAGCTGATCCGGCGGGTGTGGCAGGATTTCTACCTGGTGTTCATCATGGCGTTTCTCTACGCGCCCATTGTGACTATGATGGTGCTGTCCTTCAATGCCTCCAAGTCCCGGACCCAGTGGGGCGGCTTTACCTTAAGCTGGTATACCCAGATGTTTGCCAGCCGCAATATTATCAATGCTTTGCACAATACCCTGCTGATCGCGTTTCTGTCTGCCCTGATTGCCACTGTCATCGGCACGGCGGCAGCCATCGGCATCAGCAGCATGAAGGCGGTTCCCAAAACCATGCTTATGGGGATCACCAACATTCCCATGCTTAACGCGGATATTGTCACGGGCATTTCCCTGATGCTGGCCTTTATCGCGTTCGGGATCTCCATGGGCTTTCAGACCATTCTGATCTCCCACATTACCTTCAACATTCCTTACGTGATCTTAAGCGTCATGCCGAAGCTGAAGCAGACCAGCCGCAGCACCTATGAGGCGGCCATGGACTTAGGGGCAGGTCCGGTCTACGCCTTTTTCAAGGTGGTGTTCCCGGATATTCTGCCTGGGGTACTGTCCGGGTTCCTCCTGGCCTTTACCATGTCCCTGGATGATTTCATTATCACCCATTTCACCCGGGGCGCCGGGATCAATACCCTGTCCACCCTGATCTACAGTGAGGTGCGCCGGGGCATCCGGCCTTCCATGTACGCCCTGTCCACGGTGATCTTTGTGACCGTGCTGGTACTGCTGCTGGTCAGTAATTTTGCGCCCAGGCGGAAGGAAGCATAAGCTGCAGGAAGCCGTGGAACAACCGCTGCTTCCTTCCCGGCTGTGCCGGACAGCAACGGAAAGAATCTGCTGCCGGTTTCCGGGGCAACAGCCATGATACGTAACAGTTCAGATACCCCTTGAACCGTTACCATTATACAACTTAAAGGAGATAATACCATGAAAAAGAAAATGCTTGTATTGTCCATTGCGGCGGCTGCCGCCTTTGCCCTGGGAGGCTGCGGCGGAAGCGGTACGGCACCGGAATCCAGCGGAGGCGGCTCCGGAGACAAGGACGGCGGGGAGCTGTATGTGTTCAACTGGGGGGAGTACATTGACGAGGATGTGATCACCCAGTTCGAGGAGGAGACCGGCATCACCGTGGTCTATGACCCCTTTGAAACCAACGAGGAAATGTATCCCATCATTGAGGCAGGAGCCGTCACCTACGACGTGGTATGCCCCTCCGACTATATGATCCAGAAGATGCTGGAAAATGATCTGCTGGCAGAGATTAATTTTGACAATGTGCCCAATGTGGACCAGATTGACCCGGATTATATGAAAATGTCCCAGGCCTTTGACCCGGAGAATAAGTACTCGGTGCCTTACTGCTGGGGGACCGTGGGGATTCTATACAACACCAAACGGCTGGAGGAGCTGGGTGTGGAGCCGCCTACCAGATGGGCGGATCTGTGGGATGAGCGTTTAAGCGGTGAGATCCTGATGCAGGACAGTGTGCGGGATGCCTTTATGGTGGCCCTGAAAAAGGAGGGATTTTCCATGAATACCTCCGATGAAGGGGAGTTACAGCAGGCCAAGCAGGCACTGATTGACCAGAAGCCCCTGGTCCAGGCCTATGTCATTGACCAGGTCCGGGACAAGATGATCGGCGGGGAGGCTGCCGTAGGGGTCATCTATTCCGGGGAAATGCTGTATATCCAGGAGGAAGTGGCCAGTCTGGGCCTGGACTACACCCTGGAGTACGTGCTTCCCGAGGAAGGCACCAACCTGTGGCTGGATTCCTGGGTGATTCCCAAGAATGCGGCCAACAAGGAGAACGCGGAAAAGTGGATCAATTTCCTCTGCCGGCCGGAGATTGCCAAGGCCAATTTCGAGTATATCACCTATCCCACACCCAACAAGGGGGCTTTTGAGCTGCTGGACAAGGAAATGCAGGAAAACCAGGCAGTATTCCCGGAGCGGGAGGCGCTGTGGAATTCGGAGGTATTTTCCTATCTGGGAGACGAGACGGATGCCATTTATAACAGGTTATGGAAAGAGGTTAAGTCCAACTAGACAATGGAGGGGGTACAATATGAAGGTTACTTATATTCACCACAGCGGGTTTCTGGTGGAGACGGACCAGGCGCTGATGCTGCTTGACTATTTCCAGGGAACGCTGCCGGAGATGGACCGGGACAAGGATCTGCTGGTGTTTGCCAGTCACCGGCACGGGGATCATTTTGCACCGGTGATTTTTGAGCTGGCAAAGAAGTATCCGCAGGCCCGGTATGTGCTTTCCGATGATATCTGGGAGAACCAGGTGCCGGTGGAGCTTTACGGCAAGGCGGTGTTTGTGGACCCTGGGAAGGTGGTGGAGCTGCCCCAGGGAGGCGGCACCCGGATCGCGGCTTACAAGTCCACGGATGAAGGGGTGGCTTTCGTGGTGAACAACGGCGGGAAGACCATCTACCATGCCGGAGACTTAAATGACTGGCGGTGGCCCGGGGAAGACAAGGCCTGGAACAACAACATGACGGCCCTGTATCTGCGGGAGCTGGACAGGATGCAGGCAGACGGGGTGAAACCGGATGTGGCCATGGTGGTACTGGACCCCCGGCAGGAGGACTGGTTCCATTTCGGTATGGATGCTTTTATGAAGAAGATCGGGGCGGACCATGTGTTCCCCATGCATTTCTGGGGGGATTACGGGGTGACCGGACGGATGAAGGCCCTGGAGTGCTCTGCCGGATACCGGGATAAGCTGGCGGAGATCCGGGAGGAAGGACAGGTATTTTATGTTAATCATTAAGAACGGACGGGTGATTGATCCGGCTTCCGGAACCGATGCCGTGATGGATGTGATGATTGACCAGGGCCGCATTCTGGAAATGGGATATGGGGCGGCCCAGCCGTGGGAGCAGACAGCCGGAGGGCCGGGACCGGAAAGGGCCGGGGCGGATTCCGGCAGTCCACACCAGGTCATTGACGCCAGTGGGCTGGTGGTGGCGCCGGGACTTATTGACGTTCATGTGCATTTCCGTGATCCGGGGCTGACTTACAAGGAGGATATCCATACCGGGGCTGCGGCAGCGGCCCGGGGAGGCTTTACCACGGTGGTGTGTATGGCCAATACAAAACCTCCGGTAGACAATGTGGAGACCCTGGAGTATGTGCTGGCTGAAGGCAGGAAGACAGGAATCCATGTGATGCAGGCGGCGGCGGTGACCGTGGGCATGAAGGGCGGAATTCTCACGGACATGGAGACCTTAAAAGCCCATGGGGCCGCGGGATTTACCGACGACGGGATTCCCCTGACCGACGGAGCCCTGGTAAAGCAGGCCATGGAGGAGGCGGTCCGTCTGGACATGCCTCTCAGCTTCCACGAGGAGGACCCGGCTTTTATCCGTGACAACGGCATCCACCAGGGAGCGGTGGCCCGGAAGCTGGGAGTCGGCGGTTCCCCGGCAGTGGCGGAGGATACCATGATCGCCCGGGACTGTATGCTGGCGCTGCACACCGGGGCCACGGTGGACATCCAGCATATCAGTTCCGGCAATTCGGTGCGCATGGTGGCCCTGGCCAAGGAGCTGGGGGCCAGGGTGTTTGCCGAAGTCACGCCCCATCATTTTACCCTGGACGAGACGGCAGTGCTGGAGCACGGGACCCTGGCCAAGATGAATCCGCCCCTGCGGACTGCCTGGGACCGGCAGGAGATTCTCCGGGGGCTTAAAGAAGGGGTCATTGACATCATTGCCACGGACCATGCCCCCCACAGCCGGGAGGAAAAGGCCCGGCCCCTGACCCAGGCTCCCAGCGGCATCACCGGCCTGGAGACCTCCCTGGCCCTGGGAATCACCGGCCTGGTGCGGACCGGGGTCCTGACCCTGCCCCAGCTTCTGGAAAAGATGACTAAGAATCCGGCTGACCTGTACAGGATGGACCGGGGCTATCTGGCTCCCGGCGGGGAGGCGGACCTGGTGATCTTTGATCCTGAGGAATTGTGGGTTGTAAAGGAATTCGCCTCCAAAGCAGAAAACTCCCCGTTTACAGGCAGGGAGCTGTGGGGGAAGGTGAAGGTTACGGTGTGCGGGGGAAGGATTGTGTATCAGGACTGTCAGGACGTGTCTGTATTATAGCAACAGTTCAGACGGGGCATCTTCCTGCCCCCGAAAAGCATCGGCGACAAGAAACTTCGGGCGGCGGCTGCCAGTACATGGATGTACGAAATCAGCCGCCGTTTTCTTCTGACCGGAAGTACCGCTGGTATTCCCCGGAGAAAAGTTCGCTGCCCATGCGCCGCACTCCGCCGTACAGGTGGCGTCTCAGAAGGGGTTCTATGGCGGCCAGGTCTTTATTCTCGATCAGTTCGATCAGCTCCTGGTGTTCTTTGAGAACGTCGGGCACGTTGCGTCCCCGCATAATATCCAGACGGATGAAGCGGGAGTAGTCGGCCTGGGGCCGGGTCAGATTCTCCCACAGGAAAAGCCGGTCTGTGACCTGGAACCAGATTCTGTGCATGGCCAGGTCCGTGTGGAGAAATTCGTTGATATCAAAATGCTCCTTGTCCGGAAGAAGCCGTTCCGTGATCTTTAACAGCTGTTCGTGGGTGTAGCGGACCCGGGCAATATCCGTTGGCGTGCAGATGCTGACAAAGTCGCGGAGAACCATGCATTCCACAGCCAGCCGCTGGAAGATCCACTGGGTAGCCGGCTTCAGGCTGATAGGCGTCACCAGGGTCCCCTTGTGGGGAAGGATCTGCACAAAGCCGTTCTGCTGGAGACGCTGGAGAACACTGCGGACCGGGGTCCGGGAAATCTGGAACCGTCTGCACAGGGTATTTTCGCTCAGCACCTCCCCTGGGAGGATCTTTAGCTGGGCGATTTCATTTTCAAGAATTCTGTATATTTCGTCGTTTGTCAAACTGGTCTCCAACCGGGATACACCTCCATTCCTGCGGATTCTGCTCTGTCCCTATTATAGACGGAAAAGAACAAACTGTCAAATAGGAAACTGCATCCCGTCCCTCTTCTTGTATACAGCATCATAAAAAGACACGCCCAATTTTAGCAGTTTTCACAAATATTTTATTTACTATTTCATAAATAATTATACTTTTGTCTGTTTTGTATAATTTGAAATCGTATTTTGGGGAGTATTATATATATTTTGACTTTCTTTTCCAATAGGGCAAGAAATTGTCACGAGAAATCCATGCATAAAAATGGTTGCCTTTAAGTACTTTTTGTGGTATTATCTGAGATAGTTGTATACAAGCAGGCATCCGGTACCGCTGGTCCGGCGCCGGATGCCGTCCGATGGTACATCGGCCCGTTTATTATTTTTAAGGAGGAACCGTATTATGAGAAAGAAAATCGCAATGCTTCTGACACTGGCCCTTGCGGCTTCCAGTCTGGCAGCCTGCGGCGGAAGCCAGCCGGCAGCTACCACAGCCGCCCCCTCAGCTGCCACCGGGACAGCAGCCGAGACTACCGCTGCTGCCGGCGGCGCAGAGACCACGGCAGCGGCAGCCGGCGAGGATGCATTTGCTGCCCTGGGTGATTTCACCATGATGGTGGGCCATGCCCAGCCCGAAGGCAATCCCCGTTATGTGTCCATGGAGAAGTTTGCCCAGGACGTGGCAGCCAAGACCAACGGTCACGTAACCGTAGAGGTGTTCGGCAACGGACAGCTTGGTACGGAGAAGGAGATGCTGGAGCAGGTTGTGGCCGGCACCGTCCAGGGCATGAGAGGCGGACAGTTCGACTTCAGCCCCCGTCTTCTGATGTTTACCCTGCCTTTCCTGGCACAGAACCGTACCCAGGTTACCGCACTGCTGCAGAGCGACCTGGCCAAGAAGGTCTGCGCCGAGGCTGAGGCCGAGACCGGCACCGTCATCATCAATCTGTGTGACGCAGGCGGCTGGAGACAGTTCTCCAACAGCAAGCACCCCATTACCAAGCCGGAAGATCTGCAGGGGCTTAAGATGCGTACCAACGGTATGAACACCATTGACAAGACCTTCGTGGCTCTGGGCGCCACCACAACCACCATCCCTTATTCCGATCTGTACATGGGTCTTAAGACCGCTGTGGCAGACGGCCAGGAGAATCCCTGGGTCAACGTGGAGGGCATGAAGTTCTACGAGGTACAGAAGTATTTTACTGAGGTAAACTACCAGTTCCATCCGGATCCCTTCTATGTCAACGCTGCATGGTGGAACGGGCTTCCCAAAGAGTATCAGGATATTATCTCTGAGTGCGCTACCGAGATGGGCGTCTACAATGACCAGCTTATTGACGAGAACCAGGAAGCTGCCAAGCAGGTGGTCATTGACGCCGGATGCGAGGTTTATGAGCCCAGCGAGGAAGAGCTGAACGCATTCAAGGAAGCCGTCCAGGTGGTTTATGACCAGTGCGTGGAGGAAGGCATCATGACGGCCGACGAGCTTCAGGAAATGCTGGATATCGTAGCCAACGCAAAATAACACAGCAGTCCGGCCGGGCCCAGGATGCCCGGCTGAACGGTTACAAAATAACAGACGAAACCGGAGGGGCTCCTGGAAATCATAGTACCGGATGTACTGGTGAGTTCCAGGGGCCCTTTCCGATACATGCAGGTCTGGCGGGGAGCGTGAAGGCCATGGGAACGGATTCCCGGGACACCCTCCAGGCGAACATTCAGAAAGGGGCTGATTGTCATCGAAAAGTGGAAAAAAATAGGCGATAAGATCTTCCAGGTGTATTTCGGAATCGGCGTGGTGACCATGGGGCTGCTGGCTGTGCTGGTTATCTTCTCGGTCATTGCGCGTTATTTCTTTTCCCTTAGCTGGAAGGAACTGTCGGAGTTCAATGTGACGCTGTTTGCCTTTACCACCTTCTGGGGCATGGGGATTAATGTTCTGAAAAATGAGCACGTAATGATCGATATTCTTTACGACCGGGTGCCTCCGGCCATCAAGCGGTGGCTCAGTGTGGTCAATTACCTGATTGTGCTGGCCGTGGACTTAGTGTTTGTCCGCCAGGGCTTTGCCTATGTAGGGGTGGCGGGAAAGCAGATCAGTCAGGGAATGGAGATTCCCATGAAGTATATGTACGGCATCATGCCGGTGGCGGGTATTATCTGCGCCGTCTGCATTGTCATTAAGATTGTGGAATTTATTACCGCTGACATTTCCTATTTCGCGCCCAGGAACAAGGCGCTGACCAAGGAAACCCCATAACCGGAAAGGAGCTGAGTATCTGTTATGGCAATGATTATTCTGTTGGTACTGCTGATCTTTTTCGCAGTCCTTGGGGTGCCGCTGGCATTTGCAATCGGCGCTTCCTGCGTCACTTATATCGTAACCAATGCTCCCACTTTTCTGTCCATGGTTCCCCAGCGGGTGTGGAACGGGGCCTTCAGCGAGCTGATGATCGCCATGCCGCTGTTTATGCTGGCCGGGGAGCTGATGAACACCGGCGGTATTACCAGGCGGATTATCAACTTCTGTCTCCAGATTTTAAAGCCCTTCCACGGGGGTCTGGGGGAAGTGAACATTGTGGCTTCCATGATTTTCGGCGGTATCTCCGGCTCTTCGGTGGCAGATACCTCTGCCCTGGGCAGTATTCTGATTCCGGCTATGGAGGATCTGGGCTATCCGCCGGATGCGTCCGCCGGTATCACCGTGGCCTCCTCCACCATGGGCATGATCATCCCGCCTTCCACCCCCATGATCGTCTATTCCATGATCTCCGGGGCTTCCGTAGGCGCTTTGTTCATGGCCGGTGCGGTGCCGGGAATCCTGATCGGCGTGACCCAGCTTGCAGTGGTGTTTGCCATCAGCCACAAGAATGGCTGGCATCCTGCCAAAACGCCCTTTGTGCTTAAGGAGTTTACCTCTGCCATCCTGTCGGGAATTCCGGCTCTGCTGATGCCCCTGTTCATCATTGTGTGCGTGTCCTTCGGGGTGTGTACGGCATCGGAAAGCGCCGGTGTGGCAGTGCTTTATTCCATGCTGGTGGGATTCTTTATTTATAAGGAGCTGACCTGGAAGGCTGTGGTGGAGGCTCTTAAAAAGACGTTGATCTCTTCTTCCTCCATTATGCTGATCATCGGCTTCACCACCATTTTCACCTGGATACTGACCATGCAGAAGGTTCCCCAGATTGTGGCCAATTTCTTCATTACCCTGAATATGCCAAGCTGGGGGATTGCCCTGGTGTTCTGTGTGAT
This sequence comes from uncultured Lachnospiraceae bacterium, assembly GCA_910577765.1. Taxonomy (GTDB): domain Bacteria; phylum Bacillota; class Clostridia; order Lachnospirales; family Lachnospiraceae; genus Brotaphodocola. The sequence goes on along the minus strand of CAJTOV010000100.1, from coordinate 389 downwards.
GATCCTGATGATCGGGACCTTCATCGACGTAAGCCCGGCCATTCTTCTGCTGACCCCCATTATGCTGCCGGTGATGCAGAGCTACGGATTCTCTGCCTTGCAGTTCGGCGCCATGATGATCACCGGACTGGCCATCGGACTGGTGACACCGCCGGTGGGCATGTGCCTCAACGCCTGCAACAAGATCAACCGGATGCCGATCATTGCCATATTCCGCGGGGCTCTGCCCTATCTGGTCTGCAATATTATCGTGCTGCTGGTTATCAGTCTGTGGGCACCGCTGACTACCTGGCTGCCCCTGGCTCTGGGGTATAGTTTATAGAGAAGAAACAGAGGGGGGCATCTTCTTGTCCGGCTATGCCGGACAAGAAGCATCGGGCGTCCGCCCG
>CAJTOV010000099.1:13593-14668 GCA_910577765.1 uncultured Lachnospiraceae bacterium | reverse complement strand
GGACAAGAAGCATCGGGCGTCCGCCCGATGTGGAAAACCGGACAAAAACAGTCTTGCAAACCAGCCTGACCTCTGTTTTCGTCCAGCTTTCCCCGCCCCGTGAACTGTAACAAAATAATGAAAAGAGCTGCCGGGAAATGATACAGACCGTCATTTCCCGGCAGCTTTCTTTCCCCGCACCGTCAAATCCGGTGAAGGGCCTGGGCCAGCTCCACACGGTTGGTGACACCGGTTTTCCTGTAAATGTTGTACAGATGCTTGTCCAGGGTGGATTTACTGATATAGAGAGACTGGGCCATCTCCTGGTTGCTCTTGCCGCTGTAGACCAGGCAGGCCACCTCCGCTTCCCGCTTGGTGAGCCGGTACCGGTTGATGATTTTCAGCATGAAATCCACGGCGCCGGAATCCTGCTTCTCCGGATTCCGGTGGTCCAGCAGGGAGTAGAGCTTCAGCTCCAGGTGGATGGAAAGAGTGTTGACAATATAGAGATCCTTCTGGGTAAAGTCCTGGTCATCCCGGGAGCGGAACAGCCCCAGAAGCCCCAGTTTGTGGCCCTGGTGGACCAGTATGGCGTGGAGTCCGTAGTAGATATCCTGGGGAGCGTACACATCCCAGTACAGCCGGCTGGAACGGAAGGTCTCTTCGTCCCGGATATCCGTGGACCGGAAGGCGCTGCTCCAGGAATACCAGACGTTGAGAAGCCAGTCGGAACGGTACTCGCCACACATGAAGGTATTCTCGTCATAGACCAGTCCCGGAGGGTCCAGGGTGACAGGATGCCGGTACACAAGCTGGTTATTTTCCTCCGTGATCTGGAAGATCAGCCCCTTGCGGAACGGGATAATGGATTCCAGCTGCTGCAAAGTCATGCGGCATACGGATTCGTAATCATTCTGGCTGTTAATGCGGTAAATCATCTGGGAAATAAATGAAAATTCGCGGTCGCATATGGTACAACGCATAGCATTTCTTCCTTTTCTCTTAAGAAAACCAATTGATAATTCGTTACGATTCAGGGGGTGTCTTCTTGTCCGGCTATGCCGGACAAGAAGCATCGGGCGTCCGCCCGATGTGG
>CAJTOV010000099.1:0-13574 GCA_910577765.1 uncultured Lachnospiraceae bacterium | reverse complement strand
CTTACAAGCCAGCTTGACGTCTGTTTTCGTCCAGTTTTCCCCGCCCCGTGAACTGTAACAAATTTATTGTTATCATTGATGAATGGGATGCTTTGTTCCGGGAAGCACCTGGCAATCTGGAACTCCAGAAGGAGTATATCCGGCTTCTGCGGGGACTTTTTAAAAGCAGTCTTACGGATACCATGATTGAAGGCGCTTACATGACAGGGATTCTCCCAATTAAAAAATACGGCATCCAGTCCGCACTTACGGATTTTCATGAATATACCATGTTGCAGCCGGAGCCTCTGGAACGGTATACCGGCTTTACGGAAGAGGAAGTACGGACACTGTGTGCCGGGTCCCGGCTGGATTTTTCAGAGATCCAGAGATGGTATGACGGATATGTACTGGGGGACGGTGTTCATTTGTATAGTCCAAGGTCTGTGGTTGAGTCCATCCGGCGCAGTCGTCTGGGAAGCTACTGGACCCAGACAGAAACTTATGAATCTCTAAAACTCTATATTGATATGGACCAGGACGGGCTAAAGGAGGCAATCATCCAGATGCTTGGTGGTGCTAACTGTCCCATTGACACAAGTACTTTCCAGAATGATATGACCAGTATCCGGAGCAGAGATGACGTACTGACGCTTCTGGTTCATCTGGGTTATCTGGCATACAATGCAGACTGTAAGACCGTATGCATTCCAAACGAAGAAATTCGGCTGGAATTTGCACGCGCTGTACAGCGGCATGACCAGGGAGGTATCTGAAGGGGTTACCTTCCATCCGTCTCCTCCGGCTCCCGGAAATAATTGGTCACATAGGAACAGAAGAACCGTTCCGGCTCATTTAAGACCAGATCCTCCCGCTGCATCAGGGCGTTGTAGCGGTACAGCGGGGGATCGATGGAGTAGTAATGGATGGTTTTGTCGTCGTCCTTGCAGGAAAGGGGAATGAAGGAACAGCCGATCCCTCTGGAAATCATGCTTTTGGTTACCGGAATGCCGTTTACATCGTTGACCGCTGTGGGAACCTGCCTGTATTCCGCAAAAAGCGCATCTGCCAGAATCCGGTTGGCCGTGGGCTTGCGGGAAAGCAGAAGGGTAGCCTGGCAAAAGCGGTCTGTCAGTTCCTGGCGGGTGATGGTAACTCCCGGATTCTCCCTGCAGTAGGGATGGGCAGAGGGGACAGCAAAGAACAGCTCCTCCTTCCGCAGAATCCGGGTAGTGCCGGAGGCAGATTCTACAGTAGGGATGGCAGCCAGGGCAAAATCCAGCCGGTTCCTGGACAGCATCTCGTAAAGCTGGTCAAGATCCAGATGCCGGAATTCAAAGGTCACCTGGGGAAATGCATCCTTGAACCAGAGGACTGCATCGGAAATCAGCTTCATGCCCCACTGGGAGGATGTGGCCAGACGAATGTGGCCCCGGTTTTCCAGGCTGGCGATATTTTTGTACAGTCTGTCCCGGAGATGGATTACCTCCCGGGCAGTCTCCTCATAGAGCCGCCCCGCAGGGGTAAGGACCAGCTCATTTCTGCCCCGAAGAAAAAGGGGCGTACCCACCTCAGACTCCAGCCTGGAAAGAAAATGGCTTAAGGAGGACTGGGAGACAAACAGTTTTTCTGAGGCTTTTGTCATATTCTTTTCTGCCGCAAGGGTCAAAAAATAAGTCAGAAATTTCACATCCATACAATTCTCCTGAGTTTTGTCTGTGTGTCTGCATTTCGTACAATTACGTTACAGTTCACGGGGCGGGGAAAACTGGACGAAAACAGACGTCAAGCTGGCTTGTAAGACTGTTTTTGTCCGGTTTTCCACATCGGGCGGACGCCCGATGCTTCTTGTCCGGCATAGCCGGACAAGAAGATGCCCCCCGTGAATAGTAACAAAATTACTATGAAAAAAATCGATAAATCCGATGAATTCTATCTATTTGCCTAAAACAGCAGGTTTTGCTAGTATATTATTGGAAAAAGTGCACAAAATATAATGGCTTTTTCAGGGCTGCATCTCGCCCGCGGGCCTGCGGCCCTATGGAAAAAGCCAGACAAACATCTGCTTATGTGCAAGCACAACACAGATGTTTATCCGTCTTTTTCCGCACTGCTTCAGCTTTTACGGACATTATATCATACTGGTCCGGGAAAAGGGAAGGTTATTCGGTAAAATGAAACAGAATGAAAAAGCAAGGAGGAAGTTAGTATGAAAAAGAGATTGTCAGGTCTGATTTTGGGAACTATGGCTGTGGCGGTACTGCTGGGTGGGTGCGGGGGTTCCGGGAAGACGGAGTCCGTGGCGGAACCGGCCACAACAGCCCAGGCGGCAGGCGGAACAGAGGCAGCAGGCGGTGCCGGGTCCGGCGGGGAGCAGGCCGGGGAAACAGAAGCCAGTGAAGAGGGATACCAGTTCACCGACACCATCACCCTGATCTGCCCGGTGAAGGCAGGCGGCGATACGGACCGGAACACACGGGTGCTGGCAGAATATATGCAGAAGTACCTTGGAGTAAATGTAATCGTCAAGAATGTGGACGGTGGCGCCACGGTTATGGGCATGCAGGAATGCCTGGATGCCAAGCCGGACGGAACCACGCTGGTTGTCAACGGAACCGACCTGTTCGTTCCTTATATGCAGGGCAGCTCCCAGATCAATATCGACAGCTTTAAGACCGTAGCCATTCCGCTGATCGACAATACCACGGTGCTGGCGGTCAACAAGAATTCCGGCTGGGCTACCCTGGAGGATCTGCTGGCTGCTTCCAAGGCAGCACCCAACACCATTGAGTATGGGGGAAAGATCGGGGCTTCCAACCAGATCTGCGGCATTGCCATGAACAAGGAGTGGGACGCAGGTCTGAAATTCGTGGATGTAGGCAACAATGCAGCCAAAATGACAGCCCTTCTGGGGGAGCAGACCGATGTCATCAATATTTCCTATGCCCTGGCTGCAGATTACTTTACTACCGGAGAATTCATCCCCGTATGTCTGCTGGGATCTGAGAAAAATGAGCTGCTGGCAGAGGTTCCCCTGGCTTCGGAGATGGGCCTGGCGGATGTGGATTTCAGCAAATTCTTCTGGGTGGGTACCAGTCCTGAGACTCCTGACCAGATCGTGGAAGCACTGGCAGACTGCATCGGCAAGGTCTGTGAGGACCCGGAATTCGTGGCAAAGATGGACAGCTATTTTCTGACGGTCCGGTTCATGGCAGGGGAGGAAGCACAGAAGTTTGCCAATGAAATGTACGAGAACGGACTGGCTCCCTACAAGGATGATTTCCTCAGTGCACAGTAAACTTTCCTGTGGACCTTGTAAATACGTTACTATTCATGGGGCATCTTCTTGTCCGGCTATGCCGGAAAAGAAGCATCGGGCGTCCGCCTGATGTGGAAAACCGGACAAAAACAGTCTTACAAGCCAGCTTGACGTCTGTTTTCGTCCGGTTTTACCCGCCCCGTGAACTGTAACCCGGAAATTATCATAACACTTTTTTAACGGGATGTACATCGGGTTTTGACCACAAGTGACAAAATAAGGACAGACATTGCCATAATTATATAGGAATTGACAAAAGAAATTTACCAGCCTATAATAAATTATGTAAAAGAAAGTAAGCAGCCAGGAGGAGAAAAAAGTGAGCAGTAGCAATCATCAGACAAAGTTCTATGTGGGGCTGGGCGTTATGGTTCTGGCCTCTGCGGCGGTGATCGGCATCTCACAGCCGGCATACGACACCCTCAGCAAAATCGGAAGAGTCCAGGGGACCGAGAGCATCTATACCCCGGGTACATATGAGTGGGAAGAGCAGGGCTTCGGCGGAGCCGTGAAAGCGTCGGTCACTGTGGATGACAAGAATATCACGGACCTTGTGCTGACCGGAGAGGGAGAGACCCCGGAGATCGGCGGCAGGGCACTGTCCGCACTGAAGACAGAGATATTGAAGAACCAGACCACGGAGGTGGATTCCGTGTCCGGCGCCACCATCACCAGCGAGGCAGTGAAGACGGCTGTGGCCAATTCCCTGGCCCTGGCCCGGGGAGAAAGCGTGGAAGCGGATACAGAGGCTGAGACGGCTCCGGCAGCAGTGGTAACCGAAGGCACCTATGCACCGGGCAGCTATACCGCAGAGGTCCGGGGGATGAAGGCCATGAAGATCACCACCACCTTTGATGCGGAGAGCATTACCGATATCCAGGTAGACCATGAGGAGACCGAGGGCATCGGAGCGCCGGTGGTGGATTCCATGCGGGAACAGATTCTGGCCATCCAGGGTCTGGGTCTGGACGCAGTATCCGGCGCCACCCTGACCAGCAATGCCATGATCGAAGGCGTGTCCGAGTGTGTCCGCCAGGCAGGCGGTGACGTGGATGCCCTTCTGGCCATAAAACCGGCGGAAAAGGAGAAGGAAGAGGACCAGGAGCTGGAGACGGATGTGCTGGTCATCGGAGCAGGCGGAGCTGGTATGGCCGCAGCCGTAACTGCCAGCCAGGAAGGCAGACAGGTAATCGTGGTGGAGAAGACGAGCCAGATGGGCGGCAATACCATCATGGCAGGCGGTGCGCTTAATGCCGTGGATGACGGCAGCGAGACCGCCCTGGCCAACAACGACAGTGTGGACTTCCACTATGAGCAGACCTTCAAAGGCGGCGACGAGCAGGGTGACCCGGAGCTGGTGCGGATTCTGGTGGAGAATGCCTGGGACGGCGTAGAGTGGCTTAAGAGTCTTGGCATGGAATTCCAGCCAGGGACATTTACCGTAACCGGCGGTATGTGGCAGAGAGCCCACAAGCCGGTGGAGCCGGAGGGCATCGGCTTCTTCAAGACCTACCAGGCCTATATGGACAGCCAGGAAGGCATCACCATGCTGTACAACACCAGGGCAGAGCACCTGGTGGTGGAGGACGGCGTGGTAACAGGCGTCCAGTGTACCGGCGAGACCGGCAACCAGATCACCATCAAAGCCAGGAACGGCGTGGTGCTGGCGACCGGCGGCTTCGGGCAGAATGTGGAGATGCGTATGGCTGCCAACGAGGAGACGAAGCTGTGGCCAACCCTGGACGAGTCCATTCCGTCCACCAACACCTCAGCCATTACCGGCGACGGCATTGCCATGGCAGAGGAAGCAGGGGCGGAACTGGTTCAGATGGGCAATATCCAGATGCTTCCTCTGGGAGACCCCAAGACCGGGTCCTTAAGCGGCAATATTGAGCATGCGGTAGAGTCCAGAATTTTCGTCAACTTAAACGGTGACCGGTTTGTCAATGAAGGCGGACGCCGGGACGAGATGACCCTGGGACTGTTTGCCCAGCCGGAGACCACCATGTTCATCATCATGGACAGCGACGGATATCCCACCGGTGAGGAGCTGAACAACTTCGGCGAGACCATCAACAGCCTGGTGGCCGATGGACGTGCCTACAAGGCAGATACCCTGGAGGAGCTGGCAGAGCAGATCGGCGTGCCTGCCGAGAATCTGGTAGCCAGTGTGGAAGAGTACAACCGCCACTGTCTGGGCGGAGACCTGGAAGGCCAGGAGGACGCCTTTGGCCGCACCCTGTTTACCGACAGCGGCCAGGAGAATGACGGCATCAACGACGCTCCCTACTATGCGGCAGAGCGGGTTCCTACGGTTCACCACACCATGGGCGGTGTGAAGATCAACGCCGAGACCCAGGTAATCGGCAAGGACGGCAACGCGATCCCCAACCTGTTTGCGGCAGGGGAGGTTACCGGAGGCATCCACGGCACCAACCGTCTGGGAGGCAATGCTTTGACCGATACGGTGGTATTCGGACGCATCGCCGGAGCCAGTGCAGCCAGGAGTGAGTCCGGGATTCAGAAGTAAGATTATAGAAGGCGGCAGATCCGGGAATACCGGAACTGCCGCCTGATAAAAAGCCGCCACGTGCTTGCATTCACGTGGCGGCTTTTGGTTGCAACCCTAATTTTTTAAGGTTTTTTGAAAATGGCCCTGCTTTGTTCTGAAATCCAGGCGGGTGTGATAGGATGTAATGCATCAAGGAAATTCGTTTTACTTGATTTGTTTTTATTTTTTTGCCCTTCATCCGAAATGCGGCACGGCTCTTTTCATCCGTTCAATAGGTTAATGCACCTGGATGCTGTTTTATTGCAAAAAAATCAAAAAATTTTTTGAAATTGACGATTTATGTAAGGTATGGGCCTGGAATATGGGATTTGCGGCCTGGAATCCGGGGGACTGGTATGGAATTTCCGGCCGGTGTCTGAATGCCTTTCGGGGATTATTTATTTGATTTGCTAATAAAAAAATATAAGTAAAAACAATGAACCGTCAAAAATACAATATACAGTATTTTTAAAGCCCAATATCAACAAATATTTCACAAGCAGACTGGAAGAAAAAACAGGGAACCATAAGCGTTTTTTATGTGAAAAACCGGGAAACCGCCAGATATTTTTGGAAGTACGGGGAGATTGTTTTTTATCAAAAACATGTCGATGTAGACATAGTAAAAGATTGTTTAATTAATAACAGAATCCAGGGGCAAAAACACCGGTTTTCCGGCTTTTTTCCTTGTAAAGAGAGGGGACAGGAGCCAGGGCGGAGAGAAATTTACAATTGTAGACAAAACTTAAATATGCTATACTGTAGGGGATGACAAGCTGAGAAACCTTGTCAACAAGTTTCAGGAAACAGAGAGAAAATGTATAGAAAGAGGGTAAAGGTTAATGGGATTGGCTACATTTAAAGGCGGCGTTCATCCTTACGAGGGAAAAGAACTGTCCGAGAACAAGCCGGTACAGATCCTGATGCCGAAGGGCGACATGGTATATCCCATGTCCCAGCATATCGGTGCGCCGGCGAATCCGCTGGTGAAAAAGGGCGACAAGGTCCTTGTGGGCCAGAAGATCGGCGAAGCAGGCGGATTCATCTCTGCCAACGTGATTTGTTCCGTATCCGGGACCGTGAAGGCCATTGAGCCCAGACGGGTTGCCAACGGCTCCATGGCAAACTCCGTGATCGTGGAGAATGACGGGGAGTACACCACCATCGAGGGCCTGGGAGCAGACCGGGACCCGGCAAAGCTTTCCAAGCAGGAGATCCGCGACATCGTGAAAGAGGCCGGCATCGTGGGCTTGGGCGGCGCAGGCTTCCCCACCCACGTGAAGCTGACTCCGAAGGATGAGAATGCCATTGAGTATATTCTGGTCAACGGCGCCGAGTGCGAGCCGTATCTGACTTCTGACTACCGGATGATGCTGGAAGAGCCAGAGAAGATCGTCGGCGGATTAAAGGTGATTCTCCAGCTCTTTGACAATGCCAAAGGAATCATCGGCATTGAGAACAACAAGCCGGAGGCTATTAAGATTCTGAAGGATCTGGTGAAGGATGAGCCGCGGATCGAAGTCTGTGAGCTGCTGACCAAGTATCCCCAGGGCGGTGAGCGTTCCTTAATCTACGCCACCACCGGACGGAAGGTCAATTCCTCCATGCTGCCGGCAGACGCCGGCTGTATCGTGGACAATATTGACACGGTCATTGCCATCTACATGGCCGTGTGCAAGACCACCCCCCTGATGCGCCGGATCGTTACGGTCACCGGAGATGCCATTGCCGACCCGGTAAACTTCAACGTAAAGATCGGTACCGCGTTCCCGGAACTGGTGGAGGCGGCAGGCGGATTTAAGACTGAGCCTGAGAAGCTGATCGCCGGCGGTCCCATGATGGGCATGGCCCTCTTTGATTTGAATATCCCGGTGACCAAGACCAACTCGGCCCTTCTCTGCCTGACCAGGGATGAGGTGGCTGCCAGCCCGGAGACACCCTGCATCCGCTGCGGCAAGTGCGTCAGCGTGTGCCCCAGCCATATTGTGCCGGTACTGATGATGAAGGCGGCCTTAAAGGGCGACTGTGAGGGCTTTGAGAAGTTAAGCGGCATGGAGTGTATGGAGTGCGGTTCCTGCACCTTCGTATGTCCGGCCAAGCGTCCTCTGACCCAGGCATTCAAAGAGATGAGAAAAACGGTTGCTGCAAACCGCAGAAAGAAAGCATAGGAGGGGAAAAGAAGAAATGGCTAAATTATTAAACGTATCCTCATCCCCGCACGTGCGGAGCCATGATACTACCCAGGGCCTGATGCTGGATGTGTGCATCGCCATGCTGCCGGCAACTGCCTTTGGCGTGTTCCAGTTTGGACTGAACGCACTGATGGTTCTGCTGGTGACGGTGGCTGCCTGTGTGGCAAGTGAGTATGTATATGAGACGATTATGAAGAAGCCCATTACCGTGTACGACTTAAGTGCCGTGGTGACGGGCATGATCCTGGCCCTGAATATGCCGGCCAATATCCCGCTGTGGATTCCGGCTCTGGGCGGTATCTTCGCCATCATCGTGGTGAAGCAGCTTTACGGCGGCATCGGGCAGAACTTTATGAACCCGGCTCTGGCAGGCCGCTGCTTCCTGCTGATTTCCTTTGCGGGAAAGATGTCTGACTTTGCCCTGGACGGCTGGACCGGAGCCACGCCCCTGGCACAGTTAAAGGCCGGGGAGACCGTGGACCTGGCAGCCATGTTCGTAGGCAAGATTCCGGGAACCATCGGCGAAGTGTCCGTGATTGCACTGCTTGTCGGCGGGGCTTACCTGGCTTACCGGCAGGTGATTTCCCTTCGGATTCCGGTTACATATATTCTGACGGTAGCTGTGTTTGCATTTGTTTTCGGACAGCAGGATATGACCTATGTGGCCGCCCATATCTGCGGCGGCGGTCTGATCTTCGGCGCGTTCTTTATGGCCACGGACTATGTGACCAGTCCCATTACCCCGAACGGACAGATTGTGTTCGGCGTCCTGTTGGGTGTTCTTACAGGACTGTTCCGTATCTTCGGCGGTTCGGCGGAGGGTGTGTCCTATGCGATTATCATCAGCAACATGCTGGTTCCGCTGATTGAGAAATACACCCTGCCGAAGGCATTTGGAAGGGAGGGCAAGTGATCATGAGTAAAGGTGGATTTATGAAGGATGCCCTGGTCTTATGTGCCATTACCCTGGTGGCAGGCGCATGTCTGGGCGGTGTGTATGAGATTACCAAGGCTCCCATTGCCGCGGCAGAGCTGGAAGCCAAGAGCGTGGCTTACCGGGTGGTGCTTCCGGAGGCAGCCGAGTTCGTGGCCGATGACCTGACCGATGTGATTGCCGCAGCCAACGGGGAAATCGCCGGCATGGGCTTTGGCAATGTGACCGTAGGAGAGGCCGTGACCGGTGTGGACGCCTCCGGCGCTCCCGTAGGCTATGTGGTTACCTCCACGTCCAATGACGGTTATGGCGGCGCCATCACCGTGTCCGTGGGAATCCAGGCAGACGGCACGGTCAGCGGCATTGAGTTTCTGACCCTTGCCGAGACGGCCGGTCTGGGTATGAATGCCCAGAAGCCTGAGTGGAAGGCCCAGTATGCAGGCAAGAATGTAGACGCGTTCTCCGTTACCAAGGGCGGTGCGGCTGCTGACAACGAGATCAACGCCATCAGCGGCGCAACCATCACGTCCAACGCGGTGACCGGTGCAGTCAATGCGGCAGTTTACTTTGCAAAAAACTGCATGACACAGTAGGAGGTGGGAAGTCATGAATAAATATATCGAACGTTTATATAACGGTATTATCAAAGAGAACCCGACCTTTGTGCTGATGTTAGGTATGTGTCCGACCCTGGCTGTTACGACCACTGCCATCAACGGAATCGGTATGGGACTGTCTACCACGGCGGTTCTGGTGTTCTCAAACTTACTTATTTCCGCTTTGCGGAAGGTGATTCCGGACCGGGTCCGTATCCCGGCCTACATCGTGGTAGTAGCATCCCTGGTGACCATTGTCCAGCTTCTTCTGCAGGCATTTATTCCCAGTCTGTATGAGTCCCTGGGTATCTATATTCCGCTGATCGTGGTGAACTGTATTATTCTGGGCCGTGCCGAGGCCTATGCGGCCAAGAACGGCGTGGGAGAGTCCATCTTCGACGGAATCGGTATGGGTCTTGGATTTACCGTGGGCCTGACCTTCATCGCCCTGGTCCGTGAGATCATCGGCGGCGGCGCTGTGTTCGGAATGGAATTTATTCCGGAGGATTTCCGGATCACCATCTTCGGTCTGGCGCCCGGTGCCTTCTTTGTTCTGGCAGGCCTTACTGCCCTGCAGAATAAGTTTAAGGCTCCCTCAGCCACCAACGGCTCCGTGGCTCCCTCCAAACTGGCCTGCGGCGGCAACTGTATGACCTGCAGCGGCTCCGCCTGCATGGCCAACCATGCGGCCCTTGAAGAGATCCGGGCCAAGAAGGAGGCAGAAGCCCAGGCAGCCAAAAAGGCAGCCATGGAGAAAGCCGCCCAGGCCAAAAAGAAAGCCCAGGCAGAAGCCGGCAAAGAAGAATAGGAGGGACGGATTAGATGAAAGAATTAATTTTAATCATTGTTGGATCGGCTCTGGTCAACAACATTATCCTGAGCCAGTTCCAGGGTCTCTGCCCCTTCCTTGGCGTATCCAAGAAAGTAGACACTTCCCTTGGTATGGGCGGAGCGGTTATCTTCGTTATCACACTGGCAAGTATTGCCACGAACCTGGTGTATTCCCTTGTGCTGGTTCCGCTGAAGCTGGAATATTTACAGACCATTGCATTTATTCTGGTTATTGCGGCCCTGGTGCAGTTCGTTGAGATGTTTATGAAAAAGAGCATGCCGTCCCTGTACCAGGCCCTGGGCGTGTTCCTTCCGCTGATTACCACCAACTGCGCGGTTCTGGGTGCTGCCCTGACCAATGTGCAGAAGGGGTACAATTTCCTGTTCAGCGTGGCAAATGGTGTCGGTACCGCGGTTGGTTTCACCATCGCGATCGTACTGCTGGCAAGCATCCGTGAAAGCATTGAAGACAATGATATCCCATACAACTTCCAGGGGTCCCCGATCGTACTGATCACCTCCGGTCTGATGGCCATTGCCTTCCTGGGCTTCTCCGGTCTGATTAAATAGGAGGGAACATTATGACAGGTTTGCTTTTAGCGGCTGGTGTCATCGGCGCCATCGGTATTATCATCGGTGTGCTCTTAGGCATTGCCAGTGAAAAGTTCAAAGTAGAGGTAGACGAGAAAGAGATTCTGGTCCGGGCAGAGCTTCCGGGCAACAACTGCGGAGGCTGCGGCTTCCCGGGCTGTGACGGTCTGGCAAATGCCATTGCAGCCGGTACGGCACCGGTCAACGGATGTCCTGTAGGCGGCGCGGCAGTGGCTGACAAAATCGCCGCCATTATGGGTGTGGAAAGCGGAAGTGCCGAAAGACAAGTAGCCTTTGTCAAATGTAAGGGCACCTGCGACAAGGCCCGTGTCCAGTACAATTACTTCGGTATCGACGACTGCTCCAAGGTGGCCGTGGTGCCCGGCTCCGGCGAGAAGGCCTGCTCCTACGGCTGTATGGGCTACGGCTCCTGTGTCAAGGCCTGCCAGTTTGACGCCATTCATATTGTGGACGGCGTGGCAGTGGTTGACAAGGAAAAATGTGTGGCCTGCGGCAAGTGTGTGGCTGTCTGCCCCAACCATCTGGTTGAGCTGGTGCCTTACAGCGCCCAGCATCTGGTCCAGTGCTCCTCCCATGACAAGGGACCGGCAGTGAAGGTCAAGTGCGACAACGGCTGTATCGGCTGTACCCTGTGTACCAAACAGTGTGAGTCCGATGCCATCCATATGGACAATAATCTGGCTGTGATTGATTATGAGAAATGTACCAACTGCGGCAAGTGTGCCGCCAAGTGTCCGGCAAAGGTAATTCTGTAGCCGGATGCCCCCGCCTGCCGCACAGGGATTTTAATGGCCGTGTGCCGTAACGGTTCAAGGGGTATCTGAACCGTTACGTCCTATGGGGCAGGAGATTGTAGACAGAAGTCATTGAAAGGGACTGCGGTCCGGCGTGGATTCTGATGCCGGATTACAGTCCTTATTTTGTGGCCGCCAAAAGACAGGAACTGTTGCTCTTTTGATATCACAAACACACTTCCGTATCCAGCAAAAAACGGTCCAGAACCAGAAAAAAACGGAAAAATATTAAAAAAAATGGAAAAATATGCACGGGACGAACAATTGTCGCTGGACAAAAGACCATTACTTGTGCTATAATGCCTCTTGTTATTATTATTGGTAGGATTAAAAATGTTAATGTTTCCCGGGCCCGTAAGGGCCGGGCGGGTAATGTAGACAGATGCTACCAGAAGCAAAAAAGGAGGAGAAAGAATGAAAAAACGTTTATTAAGCCTGACACTGGCAGCGGCTATGGCGTTCTCACTGGCAGGATGCCGTGGAGCAGAGCCGGCACCGACTACGGCGGCTCCCACCGAGGCAGCCACCACTGCGGCACCGGCAGCAGGCGGTGATGCGTCCACGGAAGCAGCGGCAGAGTCCACCGAGGCACCGGCTGCGGCTGAGAACTTCAAGATCGGTATCATCACCGGTACGGCTTCCCAGGGCGACGAGGAGATCACCCAGGCCACCAAGATGAAAGAGAAGTACGGCGACATGATCGTCACCGCTACTTATCCGGATAACTTCTCTACCGAGACCGAGACCGTCATTTCCAACGCAGTGGCCATGGCTTCTGACCCGGATGTGAAGGCTATCGTATGGTGCCAGGGCATTCCCGGTACCGCACCGGCCATTGACAAGGTCCGCGAGACCCGTCCCGACATGATTTTCATCGTAGGTACTCCCGGTGAGGACCCGGGCGTCATCAACCCCAAGGCTGACATTGTTCTGCAGGTAGATGAGCCTGGCTGCGGTATCGTGATTCCGCCTCAGGCAAAGGCCCAGGGTGCCAAGACCATGATCCACTACTCCTTCCCCCGTCACATGAGCTATGCACTGATCGTTGCACGTCATGAGAACCTGAAGAAGTACTGCGCAGAGAACGGCATTGAGCTGGTAGACGTAACCGCTCCCGATCCTACCGGCGATTCCGGTATTACCGGTGCCCAGCAGTTCATCCTGGAGGATGTTCCGCGCCAGATCGAGAAGTACGGCAAGGACACTGTGTTCTTCACCACCAACTGCGGTATGCAGGAGCCGCTGATCCGTTCCGTATTTGAGAACGGCGCAATCTACAGCTTACAGTGCTGCCCGTCTCCGTTCCACGCATTCCCGGCTGCCTTAAACATTGATATGGCAGGCCATGAGGCAGATGTGGACTACATGCTGGAGCAGCTTCAGGCCAAGGTTACGGAAGCCAATATGGGCGGCCGCGTATCTACCTGGGGTGTTCCCTGCAACATGCTGTTCATTGAGGCTGGCGTAGAGTATGCCAAGAAGGTTCTGGAAGGCAAGACCAATGGTGTGGTTCTTGACGAGCAGGTTCTGCTGGATACCATGCAGGAGTGCGCAGGCGATATCAAGATGACCGTCAGCCACTACACTGATGATGCCGGCGTAGAAAAAGACAACCACTTCCTGGTAATGGCTGATTTCGTTACATTTGAATAAGCAGCCCAGAAGTACTGACAGCTGTGTCAGAGTGTAACATTCGTTACTGTTCATAGGTGGGGCATCTTCTTGTCCGGCTGTGCCGGACAAGAAGCATCGGGCGTCCGCCCGAT
>CAJTOV010000098.1 GCA_910577765.1 uncultured Lachnospiraceae bacterium | reverse complement strand
CAGCTGACACGAATATCAAGCACTATTTACTTCGGGATTAATGCAACGATGTACTGGCGCATTTACGTTCAGCGGAATGTGTCAGTGCACTGGGGATTTTTGCTTCTCCATTTAGTAAGTATTCTAACAATATGCAAGGAGGAATCTTATGGACACAAATAAATATCTTTTTGAAGAGGCCCCGGTCTCCAGGGCTGTGATGACAATGGCGGTTCCCACCATTATCTCCATGCTGGTGGTGGTCATCTACAATATGGCAGATACCTTTTTCATCGGCCAGACCGGGGACCCTATGCAGGTGGCTGCGGTGTCCCTGGCCACACCGGTTTTCATGGTCCTTATGGCCCTGGGGAATCTGTTCGGCATCGGCGGCAGCTCCGCCATTTCCCGGGCCCTGGGGGAGAAGAAGCCGGAGCGGGCAAGGAATATCTCTTCCTTCTGCTGCTACGCCTCCCTGGGGCTGGGTGTTTTCATGGCCCTTCTCTTTCTGGCGGGCATGGACGTGATTCTGGCCATGATCGGGGCCAGCGCCAATACCATTGAGTTTGCCAGGGAATATCTGACCTACATTGCCTTTGGCGGGCCGTTTATCATATTCGGCACGGCCTTCGGCAACATTCTGCGGGGTGAGGGGGCTGCCAGGGAGTCCATGATCGGCAATATGATCGGTACGGTGACCAACATTGTCCTGGACCCGGTGATGATTCTGGGGCTGGGATGGGGTGTGGCCGGTGCGGCCATTGCCACGGTTATCGGCAATCTGGCGGCCAGCCTGTTTTACGTAGGGTATTTCCTGCAAAAGAAATCCAGTCTGTCCATCCGGCTGAAGGATTTCCGCATGGGGGACCGGATCGCTGCCAGTGTGGCTTCCATCGGCATTCCCGCGTCCCTGAACAACATTCTCATGAGCTGTGCCAACATTGTGCTGAACCTGATGCTGGGCGGCTACGGGGATACCCCGGTGGCGGCCATGGGTGTGGCCATGAAGTCCAACATGATTGTGGTGCTCTTACAGATCGGTCTCTGTGCCGGTATCCAGCCCCTGATCGGCTACAATTACGGCGCCCGCAACAGGAAGCGGCTGTTGCAGGTGTTCCGGTTCACCGGAATCTTTGCCGTGGTCATGGGCAGTATCCTGACAGCGGTTATGGTCATGGCCAAGCGGTTTGTGGTCCAGGCCTTTATCAATGACCCGGAGGTCATTGCCTATGGGATGCAGATGGTCATTGCCTTACAGCTTTCCGGTCCCTTTATCGGAATTCTGTTTCTGTGCATCAACACCATCCAGGGTATGGGCAAGGCCATCCCCTCCCTGATCCTGACAGTCTGCCGGCAGGGGCTGATCTTTATCCCCCTGATCATTATCCTCAACAAGGTTGTGGGGCTCAACGGGGTGATCTATGCCCAGTCTGTGGCGGATTACTGTTCTATTGTTATTGCGGTGGGGATTTGTCTGGGGATATTTAAGAAGCTGGAACACCGGAAGGGGGCGGAGGGGCGCTGAGGCGCCCCGGGAGTGTGGGGGTGGGATGGGACGGGGGGAGCTCGTAATTTTTACAAAATTTCAATTTTGCAGTCATGCTTCTTGGTCTTGCTGTCATAACTGATTCCCACCCCAAGTATCCTGCCGGTATACCGGGGCTTTTCTCCCAGCTTTCCTTTAAAACGGAGCACATACTGTTTGTCTTTGATCTGCTGAATGGCTTCATCTGGTGTGTGATCTGTTTTTAGCTCCAGTATCATTGCATCTGCGGCCTTTTTTTCCGGATAGAAGATGAAATCAACAAAGCCCTTTCCAGCCTTATCCTCCCGCTCGATCCGGTATTTGTCCCTGGCGGCAAGATAGACCAGATTGACCACCGCAGACAATTCGATCTCACTGTTATAGGAAAATACAGGAGATTCGGTATCATGGACATACTCCAGAATTTCCGTCATTGTATGGGTATCTCCATTAAGAGTCGCTTTTAGCATTCTGGTGGATTCCTGCGCAAGCCGGTGGACATAGCCCAGTCCTTCATTGGACAACAGCAGGTCATTGAATTTTGCCATCAGTTCCCTGTTGGGAATGGATACGGCGCCAGTTTCACCCTCATAGGTCAGAAGGCCATAGACCACCATGGCAGAATAAATCTGGTTCTTTGTATACAGTTCTGTGGTGGTTGCCGCATATCCCTCCAGCTTTATCTCCACACTCTCCCCGGATACCATCAGGGCAATATCATCCCTCACATCTTCCATGTTATTCCGCACATAATAGAAAATCTCATCATAAGGTCCGGAACTGGTCCAGTAATTGCTGATCTGATTATCTGTCAGGGCACAGACAACGGACCTGGGATTGTAGATCCGTTCCCCGCCAGCAGTATGATAGCCGTCATACCAGACAGACAAATCCTCCCGGGCAATGCGGGGTATTCTGGTATTGTTACAGTAAATTGCAAACAGCTTATCAACCTCATCATTATTAAATCCAAAAAACTCACTGAACTTTACTTTTGTGGCCATATCGTATTCCAGAAACATGTTTAGTTCGGAACCGCTGGAGTACTTTGCAATAGGAAGGACCCCTGTCATATATACAAATTCCACATATACTTTGCCCTTTAACAGAGATTTCAGAAAAAGTAAATATGCTTTTTTATCTTCTTCCTTTACAAAAGACATATGGAATGCAGCGTCCCATTCATCAATCACAAAGAGGAACTTATCCCCTGTCTTTCGAAACACATCTGAAAGAATATCCCATGTGGAGCCGGAAATATCAATGTCCAGATCCGGATATGCCTCGGCCAGATCTTCATTGATCCCATTCTGAAAACGGCTGATGTAGGAAAGATATGTTCCACAATCCCTCGGTACCTCACTGAAATCAATATAGATCACATTGTGTTTATTCAAATGTGCCTGATAACCGCTGTACCCGGAAACCTCCAGATTGCGGAATATCCGGTCTGCATCTGCTGCCTTTCCGAAAAAAGCTCCTACCATATTCGCCATAACACTTTTTCCGAAACGGCGCGGTCTTGTTATACAGTAGAAACGCTCTTCGGCTTCCAGCCCAGGCCACAGTTCCGCAATCAGTGCTGATTTATCAACAAAATATCTGCCTGCTGCGACGGTCTTATATGCTTCAAAAGGTACTATACTGTTTAAAAAGGCTCCCATATGGTTTATGCTCCTTTCTGACCGGCGGGCCAATGCGGGTACCCCTGACAGGTACCCGCACAAGCCCCAGTATTTCCAGGCCCTATCCGGCCTTACAGCAGATGTTTCCGAAGCTCCGCCCCATCCACAGCGCTTAAGTAGGCCGGTGCAATATCAAACACGGTCCGGCAGCCCTTCTGGCCTTCCTGGCCCAGACGGTAAGCGGCCCGGGCGTAGGCCACCAGCACGGAGGCAGTGAACTCCGGGTTGGAATCCAGCTTTAAGCGGTACTCGATCACATGGCTGTGCTCATCATTCCAGCCGGTGGTGCCGGTGCGGATCACAAAGCCGCCGTGGGGGATGCCTGCGTGGTCCCGCATCAGCTCTTCCTCACTGATGAAATGGACCGTGGTGTCGTAATCCGCGAAATAGTTGGGCATGGTGACGATCTCTTTCTCGATCCGGGCCAGGTCCGCCCCATCCTCTGCCACCACAAAGCACTCCCGGGTGTGCTTCTGCCGGGTGGTCAGCTCCGGGCTGCTGCCGCTCCGCACCGCCTCCAGGGCAGCCTCCACGGGAACCGTGTACTGTCTGGCATCCTTCACCCCCGCAACCCTGCGGATGGCATCGGAATGCCCCTGGCTGACGCCTTTGCCCCAGAAGGTGTAATCGTGGCCTCCCGGCAGAATAGCATTGGCATAAAGCCGGTTCAAGGAGAACATGCCCGGATCCCAGCCCACGGAAATGATGCCCACATGGCCGCTTTCCTTTGCCGCCGCGTCCACGGCTGCGTAGTGCTCCGGGATCCTGGCATGGGTGTCAAAGCTGTCAACCACATGGAAATGCTTTGCCATCTCCGGGGTCTGGACCGGCAGGTCTGTGGCACTGCCGCCGCAGAGAATCATCACATCAATGGCATCCTTCATGGAAGGGGCGTCCTGGACGGAACAGACCTTTACTCCCTCTGTCTGAATCTTAAGGCCCGCCGGGTCCCTTCTGGTAAATACTGCCGCCAGCTCCATATCCTCATTATGCTTTATGGCGCACTCCACACCCTTTCCCAGGTTGCCATATCCAAGAATTCCGATTCTGATTGTCATAGGATTATCTGTCCTTTCGTGATTTTTATGTAGATAATAGCACAACCTGGACAGCTTGACAATACCCAGTACATCGCTGCACGAATTGCCGGATAACCAGCGCCCGGGATTCGTGCAGCGATGTACCAGCTCCCGTTTTTCGTCCGGGTCCTATGAATCCGTTACTGTTCAAGGGGGCATCTTCTTGTCCGGCTATGCCGGACAAGAAGCATCGGGCGTCCGCCCGATGTGGAAAACTGGACAAAAACAGTCTTACAAGCCAGCTTGACGTCTGTTTTTGTCCAGTTTTCCCCGCCCCGTGAACTGTAACTATGAATCCCTCCCTTCCTCAATCATCCGCAGATACCGCCCCACATTCTGGTGGGCCGGTTCGTAGACCGCTGCCTGCTCCAGGGCTGCCCTGGCTTCCTCCGGCTGGCCCAGGCCCATGTATGCCAGGCCCATCAGGTAATAACAGTGGGCCTTGTTCTTCCGGTTCAGATCATCGTCAAAAATCAGGAAATCCGGCAGAGATACGGCAAAGTAGCTGACCCGCATCTCATCGGACAGATGCTGCTCCCCGTAATCCAGAAGCTTGTTGAACCTGGCTTTTGCTTCCACATCCTTCCCCAGCTTCCGTTTCGCAAGGCCCTGATAGTAAATCATGTCCGCAGGCTGGTCATTGTAGTACATCATGCCAGCCGGTTCCTGGGTACCCACGGCTGCCTGCTCAAAGTACCCTTTGGCTGCTTCCCTGTCCCCCAGATTCTGGGCCGTCACTCCCAGATAATAGCGGATGTGGTTGTCCTTGCAGCCTTCCAGCTTGCCTTCTCCCAGATTCTCCGGGTAGGTCAGGGTTCTCTCCAGATACTCCCTGGCAAGTTTCCAGTCGCCCCCGGACATGGCGGCCCGTGCCATCTCTGCCAGGGCTACCGTATACTGGGTGGTCACCTTGCCTTCCCCGCCTTCCCAGGGATGGAACCGGTTGGCCATGATGAAGGTATAGGCCTCCTCATAGCGTCCCAGCAGATTCAGAAGGGTGGCGTACTCGATCATCAGGTCATCCCGCTGCATAAATACGTCCCGGTTGTCCTGGTACCGTTTCAGCCTGTCTGCCGGGGACATTTCCAGCTTCTTGTATAGCTGGTCCAGCTCCAGGAAGATTCTTGCATCCCCGGGGGCCAGGCGGCCGGCCGTTTCCATGGCGGTCTTTGCCCGCTCCGGGTCATGGCGCTTGTTATAGTAGGCCAGGGCCAGGTTTCTCCAGGTAATGGCAAACTCCGGTTCCAGGGCGGCTGCCCTTTCCCAGCAGCCCATGGCCCGCTCATACTGGAGCTTGTCGTAGAACAGATTGCCCAGATAGTACCAGGCATAGCCGTCCTCCGGGTTCTTCTCCGCCCCGTACTCCAGTACCCGGATATCCTCCAGCTTGTTGGGGAAGCAGTAGTCTGTGCTGCACCGGGCAGCCTTTTCCAGGTCCCCGGAGCCGTCTTCTCCTGCCTGGTCCAGATAGTAGGCCCGGTAATAATACAGCATGGGCCATTCCTCCGTACACTGGGACAGCATATCCGCTGCCTCCTGCCATGCGCCAAACTCTCCATAGTCCCGGGCAGCCATCAGGTAGTTCTCGTGGAAATTCCTGGCCAGCCGGTTCATTTCCCCACGGATGTCCCCGGAAGCCTCCGGCTCCAGGTACGACTGCTCCATCCGGGACACATAGTCAAAGGGGTCCACAGCCAGGTTCTCCCGGATAGCTGCCAGGGCCTTCTCCTTCTGCCCAAGCTTTCGCAGCAGGTATGCCCTGAGCCCACGGGCCTTTACATTGTGCCCGTTCTTCACCAGGCCCTTGTCTGCCAGCTCCAGACCGCTGGCGTACCGGCCCCTGGCTGCCTCGATACACGCCAGGTAATAGAAGCCCATCTCCTGCTGCTCGCTGGTCCAGGTTGCCTTGTAGAAAGCGTCAAAGGCTTCCTCCATGCGCCCCTGGTAAAACAGCACCAGCCCCAGATTGTAGTAGGGCTCTGAATTGTAGGGGTTGGGATTCTTCCAGGTGGCACGTCTGACGGCTGTCCGGAAATGCTTCTCTGCTTCCAGGAAACAGCCTCTTCGCATCAGCAGGCTGCCGTAGGCATTGTTGGTGCGGATATCTCCGGCATCCCGTTTCAGCGCTTCCAGGTAATAAGGGTCCGGGCGGTAAGTGGCATGGCGGTACTGCTCAATATGGAGCCCGGTCAGGTACAGCTCCTCCACGGTCATGATCTCTTCCGGGTCCCTGGCGGCTTCCGCCGGGTCCGGAAGCCTGGGAATCTCCTTCTTTAAAGGCGTGTAGGCCACCAGCTCCTCCTCCCCGTCCAGCACGGACAGGGTCAGCCTGGTCTCGTCCTCCACCCGGGTGGGGACCAGGGTCTCAAAGGTATGTACCGGGGACAGGAGGCAGGTCTCATCCAGCAGGGGGCTTCCCTCATACGTCAGCAGAATCCGGGCGCTGGGGTATTCCCGGGTGGCGTATGCCGCCACACGGATGCCTTCTTCCTCCACTTCCAGATTGATGACTGCCTGGACGGAGGCATTTTTCACTGCCCCCACTGCCTTGTAGGGCATAAAATACTGTACAAAGGTCTTCTCCTCCATGGGCTTCAGCCAGGTGAAATCCGGCTGGTTGTCTGTGTACACGCCAGTCATCAGTTCGATGTAGGGGCCGTCCTCATCGGTCAGGTTCCGGTCCCAGGCCCTGCCGAAATCCCCGCACCCCCAGGTCCACTGCTTCTTTCCTGGGGAAATGTGGTGGTCTGCCACATGGAGGATTCCTGCCTGCTTCCGGTAGTCGTAGCCGCCTACAAAGTTGAAGCTGCTTTTCTCCGCCATATAGGAGGTGGGAACCGGAATGTTCTTATACCGGGAAATGTCCACGCCGGCACTGTAATCATGCTTGTAATATTCCCCGGTGGCAATGGGGAACCGGGATACGTCCCGCTTTCCGTGGTCCATTACCGCGTGTACATCCGGCGGGAATATGGACTGGGTGTAGTCATTGACCGGAACCGCCGGATTGGCCCACCACAGAAAGGTCTGGGGGGTGGCGGTCCGGTTGTAAAGCTGGCCTCGGATCTCAATGTAGGCTTTCCCCGGATACAGGGTAAAGCTGGCCTCCCCCTTGGTTCCGTACATCTGGTCCACGTCGCAGATGCGGCAGGTCCTGGAACCGTCTGCCTGCTCCAGCAGCATATAGTCCACCGGGGAGTAGGTGGTAGGTCTGTGGTGCTGGGGCCAGTTGAATTCAATGCCGCCGCTGATCCAGGGCCCGCACAGTCCCACCAGGGCCGGTTTGATCACATGGTTGTAATAGACAAAATCATACTGGCTGGTCTTGTCGTAGGCCCGCTGAATCCGGCCTCCCAGCTCCGGCAGAATCATCACCTTCAGATACTCATTTTCCAGCCACACGGCTTTGTATGTCCTGTCGGTCTTCTCATCATAGATCTTTTCCACTGTGGGATAAGGATAAATCTTCCCGGAGCTTCCCTGGTAGACCCGGGTCTCCAGGAACATGGGATTCTTGTCTGCCGGGCCTACCTGGTAGGTGGGAATCACGATGGATTCCTCCCAGATTCTTACTGCTTCCATAGCTTTTCATTCCTCCTTCTATATTTTGGGAAAATGCAGCCGTCCGGGGGATACCGGAACGGTTACGGAAAACCTGCTTTCACGGGTTCTGATTTATTTTGACTTCTTGCCTATACTATATCCCATTGTAAGCTTGTTATCATTATGCTCAGTTGACATTTCATTTTGAAAAATTGCTCTCAGA
Organism: uncultured Lachnospiraceae bacterium; assembly: GCA_910577765.1. Classification (GTDB taxonomy): domain Bacteria; phylum Bacillota; class Clostridia; order Lachnospirales; family Lachnospiraceae; genus Brotaphodocola. The sequence continues at coordinate 6,768 of CAJTOV010000098.1, read as the reverse complement.
TCCTTGACCCTTCTCCTTATGCCGGCTATAATGGACCCGGAACCTGTGACGGCCCGGCAGGGGCCTGCTGCCAGTCAATACATAAAGGAGAAATTCCCATGCTTTCCACAGAAAAGAATGTAACACCCGGCTCTGATTTCTACGTATATACCCCCAGCGCCATGGCTTCCGGCATTTTCCTGTACCCCATGAGTACCGGCTATTTCCGTTACCGGCCCGGGTACCGTCTGCGGCGCTCTTCCTTTGACAGCTTCCTGATTATGTACATGAAGAAAGGAAGCTGTGAGGTGGAGTGTGACGGCCTCACCCGCCATGCCGCAGCCGGGCAGATCGTGATTCTGGACTGCTACAGACCCCACGGCTACCACACCTCCACCGGGTGGGAAGCGGAATGGCTTCACTTTGACGGCGCCGGCGCCCGCAGCTACTTCCGGGTCATCCAGGATGCCGGATATCCGGTCATTACCCTTCACGACACCTACCGGTTTGAGAAATATCTCCACAAAATCTACTTAAACTTCCGGGAGCATATTTCCGTAAAGGAAGCCCTGCTGAACAATTATATTGTCAACATTCTTACCGAGCTTATGGTGGGCCGGGACCTGGAGCACTCGGTCAGCGTCTCCTCCAGCATCATCGAGGATACGGTGGCTTATATCAACGAACACCTGGCCGAGCCTCTGACCCTGGACAGCCTGGCAGCCCAGGCTTCCCTGAGTCCCTTTTACTTCAGCCGCCTGTTCAAAAAGGAGACGGGATTTTCCCCCCACGGCTATGTGATCGCCGCCCGGGTCAACAATGCCCGCTTCCTTTTAAAGACCTCGGACAGCTCGGTGAAGGATATCTGCTTCAGCACCGGCTTTTCCAGCGAAAGCAGCTTCTGCACCACCTTTAAGAAGGTAACCGGCTGCACCCCCTCGGAATACCGGCTGGCGGAGCAGACCTGAGCGCGGCTGCAAAAAGGACTGTGAAAAAAGCGCTCCCCGGGTCTCCCGGGACAACGGTTTTCTACAGCATTCTGCTGGTGTTCCCCGGAAACCGCGACTTTTTTCACAGTCCCTTTTCAGAGTGTGTCTCAACGGTTATTCTGTTACGTTATTCTGCTGCCTTCCCCATGACTTCCTTGTAGTTCTCCGGTGTCACAATCACTGCCGGTACCGCGGTCTCCATGGGAACGTCTTTGCCGGCAATCACATCATAGAGCACTTCCACGGAACCTGCGCCTACGGAATCGGATGAGAAATAGGTGGCTGCCTTCATGCAGGTGCCTTCTGCGCCCTTGTCGTTCCACTCATCCTTGGCCATGTAGCCTCCCAGACCTACCACGCAGGCATCCTGGTCCAGACCTGCGCTTTCCAGAGCACGGACTGCGCCAATGGTTCCTTCCTCGTTGGCTCCGGTTACCAGCCATTTCTTAATCTCCGGGTGGGCGGTGATCACTGCGGTGGCGGCGGTATTGCCCTTGTCCGTGGTTCCGTCATAGTCTGCCCGGTAAATCTTGTCCTCCGGGAAGTCCGGGCACAGTTCGGTAAATTTGTCAAATTCCCCATCTGCACGGGGTACGCAGGAGGACACGGTGTCCATGGTCAGCAGCAGAAACCCGCATTCCGGGTCTGTCTCCAGGCCATTGTCCTTTGCATACTTTGCCAGCCATTCCCCGTTGGCCGCGCCGATTACATAGGCATCAATTCCTACCCAGGGAGCAAGCTTCTCACCGCTGTCTTTCTGCAGCGCGTCATCTGCCGCCACCATGGGGATACCTGCCTCCGCGCACTTGTCCACGGCTGCCTGGGACATGGTCTGGTCCGGAATGCAGGTGACGATTCCTTTTGCCTTGTTGGCGATGGCATTGTCAATGGCTTTCAGATACTCCTCCGGGTTCATCTTGGCATCCACATAGATGAACTCATCCCCCTGGGCTTCCACTACCTTCTGGGCAGCCGCACCCTCATCGATGAACCAGGTCTGGTCACCGGCCTTATAGATGCCGTAGACTACGCCCTTGCCTGCTGCCTGGTCTGCCTTTTCCTCTGCCGGTCTGGTGTCTTCCGGCTTTGCGTCTGCCGGTTTCGCCTCTGTGGCAGCCGGTGCCGCCGTGGTCTCCCCTGCATCAAATCCGCTGCATCCTGCCAGACTTGCTGCCAGAACTGCCGCCATTACCAGAGCTGCTGTCTTCTTCATAATAAAATCCTCCTTCTTGATAGATGAATATTGATTACCAGAATCCTGGCAGATGCCGGGACCGGCTTCCTGTCCCCGCTGCTTTTCCGGGGCAGAAAGCTCCCCTGTCCCCACGGCTGCTGCCCGGTTCTGATATAATCTGTGATTTACAGATTCTTCATGGACGCTGCCAGCAGGTCCTTCTCACGCTTCTGCTTCCGGATATAGTCGGTGGTCAGCGCGAACAGAAGCAGCCCGCCCTTTGCCACATACTGCCAGAAGCTGGGCACGTTGACCATGGTAAGGCCGGTGTTGAAGGCCTGGATCAGGATGATGCCCAGAATGGTTCCGCCCATGTCGCCTACGCCGCCGGCAAAGGATACGCCGCCCAGAATCACCGCCGTAATGGCATCAAACTCCAGGTTTACATTGGCTGCCGGCTGGCCGGAATTCATGCGGGCCCCAAAGATAATGCCGCCGATGGCACACAGAATGCCCATCATAATATAGCAGGTGGTAATGATCCGCCTGGGATTCAGGCCTGCCAGTCTTGCCGCATCCATGCTGCCGCCGATGGCGTAGACGCTTCTTCCGAATTTGGTCCTGGCCAGAATCACCCCAAAAACGATGACACACAGGATCATGATCCATACGGAAAGGGGAATGTTGGCAATTCTTGCCTTGCCCAGGATCAGGAAGGATTTATTGCTGATGGACACGGGCTTGCCGTCACAGATTATGTAGGCAAAGCCCCGGATAATGGACTGGGTAACCAGGGTGGCAATAAAGGCTTCCAGATGAATCTGGTTGACCATAAAGGCATTGAAACATCCCACCAGAATGCCGCAGCCAATGGTCAGAACCACTGCCAGGGGAAAGGGAACCCCCTTTCCCACCAGAATGGCTGCCACCACCCCGGAAAATGCCGCCACAGACCCTGGCGACAGGTCGTTCTGTCCGGCAATTATCAGGTAGGTGTGGCCGATTGCCACCAGGCCTACCAGAGACGCAGCAATGAGAATATTGATCATGTTGGTCACGGAAAGGAAATTCCTGTTCAGTACCGTGAACAGTGCGAACACCACCCCAATGGCTGCCAGAAGCACTATCTTATCCCCGCTGATGTGCAGGTGTTTCTTCTTATTATCATTCATGACTCCTGTACCTCCCCCATCATTCCAAGACTCAGCAGTTTGCTTTCCGTTGCCTCTTCCCTGGACACCTCACCGGCTATTTCCAGTGATTTCATGACTATAATCCGGTCTGACAGACCGATGACCTCCGGAAGCTCCGACGAAATGAGAATCACTCCCAGCCCCTGCCTGGCAAAATCACAGATCATCTGGTAGAACTCGGACTTGGCCCCCACATCAATCCCCTTGGTGGGCTCATCCAGAATCAGAACCCTGGGGCTGGTACTGATCCACCGGGCTACAATGCATTTTTGCTGGTTGCCGCCGGAAAGCTCCACAATCTTCTTATCCGGGGACGGTGTCTTGATCCGGAAATCCCGTATGCTTTCCCTGGCGGTCTTCTCCTCCCTGGCTCGGTTTACAAATCCCAGCTTATTGGAATTTCTGTCCAGCAGGGAGATGTTGATGTTGTCACTGACACTGAGGTTGGAGAGAATCCCCTGGAGCTTCCGGTCTTCCGGCACCAGCACGATGCCGTGTTCCATGGCTTCGTGGGGAGAGCGGTTGCGGATGGGCTTTCCGTCCAGAAGGATTTCCCCGGTCCGCATCCGGTCCGCGCCGATAATGGCCCGCATCAGTTCGGTCCGCCCTGCCCCCACCAGGCCGGAAAAGCCCAGTACCTCCCCTTCATGGAGGACAAAGGAATTCTCCTTCACATAGTCGGAGGACACGTTTTTTACCTCCAGCAGCACCTTGCCGATGGTCTTGTTCCGGTCCAGATTCTGGTAAATATCTCCTAAGTCCCGACCCACCATCTGCCGGATCATTTCCGATTCCGGCACCTGCCCGGTGACCACGGTACTGATGTAATGACCGTCCTTAAAGATGGCTACCTTGTCTGTAATCCTGCGGATCTCGTCCATCCGGTGGGACACGTAGATAATGATCTTCCCTTCTGCTTTCAGCTTCCCGATAATCCGGAACAGGGATTCGATCTCCGAGTCTGACAGGGATGCCGTAGGCTCGTCAAAGCAGATCACCTTCAGATTCTCCCTGGAATAGGCTTTCATAATCTCTACCATCTGCTGGTAGGCAATGCTCAGATCCTTTACCTTCTCTGTGGGGCGGATGGGAAGCCCGAAATCCCGGATAATCTCTTCTGCCATCTCATTGGCCTTCCGGCTGTCAATAAATCCCAGCCGGTTCACCGGCATCCGTCCCAGATAGATATTCTCTGCCACCGAAAGCTCCAGAAGGATCTGCCGTTCCTGGTAGATAATGGAGATTCCTTCCTCAATGGCCTGGTGGGGGGACTGGAAATGCTTCTCTACTCCGTCCAGCAGATACTGGCCGCTGGTAGGCTGGTAGTCACCGTTGAGAACCTTCAAAAGGGTGGACTTTCCGGCGCCGTTCTCTCCCAGAAAGGCCAGAACCTCCCCTGCGCAGGCCTTAAACGAGACATGATCCAATGCCTTGACCCCGGGAAAATATTTGCATATTTCCCGAAACTCCAATACACTTCCCATGGGTTACCCTCCTTCGTTTTTCTTCTGCCTTTGTATGTCTGTCATGTTCCCTTCTGTTACCCCCATTATATCGGCTCACCCTGGATTCATCATTACGCACACTTGCTCTATCATTTTGAAAAATTGCTCTTTCCAGTATTTTGGGTTTCCCTGTTTTGGATTATGCGATATACTGATTATGAGAAAGAAGGTGGTTTCCATGAAGATCCATACCAGAAATATTTCCAGTAAAAACAAGGCTTCTTATGAGGTCTGCGATGTGGTCACCGGCAGCGGGATGATGGTTTCCTTTTCCCCTTTGGGTGCATCGGTTCAAAAAATTGCCATAATATCGGAAGACGGGGAAGAGACCCTGCTTGCCTTGTCCTTTGCGGGGCAGGACGCGGCCGGGGACTGTATCGGTTATGCCGGGGCCACCCTGGGCCCCAATGCAGGACGCATCCGGAACAGCTGCATTTCCATAGACGGCCGGGACTATCCCCTTGCAGCCAACGAAGGCTCCTGCCAGCTCCATGGAGGCCCCCACAATCTTTCCTCGGTTCTGTGGCACACGGATTTTGTGGAGCAGGACAGGGACTTTGTCCGTATTACCTTTTCCGCATTCCAGCCCCATGGTGAGGACGGGTACCCCGGAAACCGGACCTACAAGGCTGTCTATACCCTGGATGACACCGGCTGGCTTACAGTACACTACAAGGCCTTCACAGACCGGACTACCTATATTAATCTGTCCAGCCATATCTACTGGAACCTGACCGGTGATTTCACCCGGAATGCCCTGGACCAGGAGCTGACCCTGTTCTCCAGCAATGTGGGGCTTCTGGATGAGGCCCATCTGCCGGTGAACATCTGCCCGGTGGGCCGTACGCCTTTTGACTTTCGGAAAGGACGCTCCCTGACCCAGGCCATGGGGACCCGGACGGATGCCATGTACCGGGAACAGCTGCTGCGGGAGCAGGGCTATAATCATCCCTTTCTGCTGAAAAAAGCCAGGCCCCGCAGGCCCCTGCCCTCTGTCCGCCAGGTCCCTGCCCTGCAAAAGGCCTGCGTGCTGAGAGACCCGGCTTCCGGCCGGACCATGCAGATGATGACCAGCGCCCCGGTGCTGGTGGTGTATTCCGGCGGCTTTCTTCCGGAGAACCGGCTTCTGGCCAACGGCCAGAGGTCCACGGCCTCCTGCGCCATTGCCCTGGAGGCCCAGGATTTTCCCGATGTGATGCATATGCTTCCTGAAGCCTGGAGACTGACCGGAGCCGGGGAGATGTTCGAACGGGTGATCCGGTTTCATGTGATTTGACAAAGTGAATTCACCCCCAGGCCGAACAGTGTAGTGACCGGCTGGGGGTGAATTGCGTACATTATTTATTTGTTCTGTGGAGTCTGTTTTATTTCATTACAGAACTGTCACAAATAGCGCCATTTACCAGTATCACATTCCCGGCACTGACATTTTTCACGAAAAAGCAGTAACTCCCGGTCTCCATTGCCCATCTGAAGCGCCGGAATCACGGTGTCTTCTGTCTCCACGCTGGTTACGGACCGTGCAGAAAGCTGCTGCCATCCGGAAGGAGGTATGGAATTTTCCTCACTGGTTTCGAAAATCTCATCTGCCATAAAGGTTTCCGGTATGGCTGCGGTGGTCTCAAGGGAAACTTCATAGTTTTCACTGTCCAGAATGACCACTCCTGAATGGCTTCTGGCCGCGTATACGGTTCCGGCCAGCCCTCCGCCAGTCAGCACCACCCGGACTACATCCTCATAGGAACAGGTGCGGGCAAAGCATAAGGCGGCCATAATGCCCACAAGGATATTGGTCTCGTTATAATTCTCAATCTCCAGGTCATAGAACCGCTGGGCTCGTTTTTTCTCCGCCCAAAACTTGATGTGCTTCTCAATGAGCGGCCTATATTTTTCGTCAATACCCAGGTCTGCTAAGAGAGTGCGGCTCG
>CAJTOV010000097.1 GCA_910577765.1 uncultured Lachnospiraceae bacterium | reverse complement strand
GTTTTCCACGCCCCGTGAACTGTAATAAAATATTAGAATTATTTAAAATATATGAAGATATTTTAAATTTACTTAAAAACCAAACACTGATATAATTATAAATAAGAAACCCGTAAGAAGGAGCGCAGGTATGAACGAGATTAAACATGACGGTGTCGTTTCCAGACTTTTAAAAGATATTCCGGTGCCAAAGATGTTCCGGGCCCGGCAGACGTTTCCCAGGGAGGTTATTTCGCCGGAGGAAATTCCGGGTGTGGTAAACCGGGAGCTGGGGCAGGAGCCCTTTGCTTCCCTGGTAAAGCCGGGCATGCAGATTGCCATCACCGCAGGCAGCCGGGGAATCCGCAATGTGGATATTATCACCAGGGCCGTGGTGGATTTTGTCAAGTCCAGGGGGGCGGAGCCTTTTATCGTACCGGCCATGGGAAGCCACGGCGGGGCCACGGCAGAGGGCCAGCTTGAGATTCTGGCAGGCTACAACATTACCCCTGAGTCCATGGGCTGTCCCATTAAATCCTCCATGGAGGTGGTGGAGCTGGGGGTGTCGGAGCGGGGGCGCACGGTATACCTGGATAAGAATGCCTATGAGGCAGACGGCATCATTGTCTCCTGCCGCTTAAAACCCCACAACGCCTTCCGGGGGCCCTATGAAAGCGGTCCCTGCAAGATGATGACCGTGGGGCTGGGCAAGCAGGCCGGCGCTTCCCTGGTTCATGCGGACGGAATGGATGTAATCGCCCAGAACATTCCTACCATGGCAAAGGTGGTGCTGGAAAAGGCCAACATCCTTTTTGCCATTCCCTGCATTGAAAATGCTTACGATGAAACCTGCCGGATCGAGGCCATTCCGGCAAAGGATATCCTGACCCGGGAGCCGGAGCTTTTAAAATATGCATTTTCCAACATGCCCAGGCTGATTGTGGAGGAAGGGGACGTGCTGGTGGTGGACAAGGTTGGGAAGAATTTCAGCGGCACCGGAGTGGACCCCAACATTACAGGGACATTTTCCACGCCCTATGCCACAGGCGGAATCCGGGTACAGCGGACCTGCTTTCTCAACCTGAGCCAGGAATCCCACGGCAATGCCCTGGGCTGCGGTCTGGCCTCTGCCATTACCAAAAAGATTTTCCGGGATATGGACGTGGAATGCATGTATCCCAACTGCATCACCAGCACGGTGCTGGCTTCCGCCCGGATTCCCTGCATCGTGGCCAGTGACAAGGAGGCCATCCAGCTTTGCATCCGCACCTGCAACAAGATCGACCAGAACCAGGTGCGGATGGTCCGCATCCAGAACAGCCTCCACATCGGGGAAATCATGCTGTCCGAGGCTTATTACGCGGATGTAAAAGCCGGAAAATATCCCGGGGTTGAGGCCCTGGACCAGCCGGCAGAGCTGGAATTTGACGAAAGCGGGGAACTGCTGACCCTTGTAAAGCTTTAAGACAGACTTTCCCATGATTCAGGAAAAAGCCCTTGTCTCCCAGCCGGGAAGACAAGGGCCTTTTTCCCGTCATAGTTCACAAGACGGGGAAAACTGGACGGAAACAGACATCAAGCTGGCTTGTAAGGCTGTTTTGTCCGGTTTTCCACATCGGGCAGACGCCCGATGCTTCTTGCCCATCTCCCATCCATGCGCTATAATAACAGAACATACCACACCACTACAAGGAGCCCCTCTCATGACCCTCAAAGAAATCGAATACATGGTAACCATTGCCACCGAAGGCACCCTGACCCGTGCCGCCGAGAAACTGTTCATCACCCCCTCGGCCCTGACCCAGCAGTTAGTCCACCTGGAAAAGGAAATCGGCATGCCCTTATTTATCCGGTCCCGCAGCGGCTGGACCCCCACAGAAGCCGGGGAAATCTACTTAAAAGCCGCCAGGGAAATGCTGATCATGAAAAAGGAGGCCTACAAGCAGCTCCAGGACCTTGCCCGGATTAAAAAAGGGAAGCTTTCCGTAGGCTTCCCTCCTGACCGTGCCGCATCCATGTTCACTGCCATCTACCCGGCCTTCCACAAGGAATATCCCGGCATTACGGTCAATGTCTGCGAAGTCAGCGTCCGCAGACAGCAGCAGATGATCGCCCAGAGCCAGCTTGACCTGGGGTTTCTGACCCTCTGCGACTTCCAGGAGACCGACGACAAATACATTTACATTACCACCGAGGAGCTGCTGCTGGCGGTCCCCTCCATCCATCCCCTCTGCGCCAGGGCCGTCCCAGGGAAAGGACCTTACCCGGAGGCAGAGCTGGCCTGGTTCCGGCATGAGCCCTTTGCCAGAATGTATCCGGAGTCCACGGTCCGCAGCTTCTCCGACATGATCTTTCAGCAGGCCGGCTTCCAGCCCACGGTTCTGTTCGAGACCTCAAGCTGCCACACCATCCTCCAGATGGTTCACGCCAACCTGTGCTGCGGCATGGTGCCCAGCATCTACGCCAAGGGAGCGCCGGAAAATGTCACCTTTCTGTCCCTGCCCTCCCATCCCACGCGGAATCTCACTGCCAGCTACAGGAAAGGAAGCTACTTAAGCCAGCCTGCCAGATACCTGATCCGGCTGGCCATGGAATGCTGGGGCATGTCGCCCCAGCCGTAACCGTCCGGCTTTCCCCTCCGGACGGTTACCGGCTTACAGCTTCTTCCCTTCCGCCAGCCGCCGGAATATCCGGGTCAGCATGAACAGGGCCGTACAGGACATAATCACCTCCGCCGTGGTCTGCGCATAGGAAAGACCGTACAGCGGGAACAGGCAGTTCAGGGTATACAGCGCCGGAATCTCCAGAATGATCTTCCGAAGGACCGCAAAGGCCAGGGCATTCTTTCCAAGGCCCAGGGCCTGGAACACGCCTACGGTCAAAAAGTCCATGCACAGGAAGGGAATTCCCAGGCAGAAGCCCCGCAGGAACCGGGTTCCGTAGGCGATGACCTCTTCCTGCTCCATAAAGGCCCGTACCAGGGCGCCGGCTCCCAGCCAGTAACCCAGGGAAACCAGCAGCAGAAACGGCAGCAGGGTCTGGATCACAAAGAACACTGCCTGCTTCATCCGCCTGTGGTTGCCGCTGGAATAATTGTAGCTGACCAGGGGCATGATCCCCTGGGTGTAGCCCAGGGCTACCTGCATGGGAACCATGTAGATCTTGTAGCTGATTCCCATGGCCGCCACGGCATTGGCACCGTAGGATGAGGTAAAATTGTTCAGGATGGTCATGCCGGTTACGTTCAGCAGGTTCTGGATGGAAGCCGGAATCCCCACGCCGCAGACACCTGCGATTACATTTCTCTTAAGACTGAACTTCCTGGGACTGATACATACAAAGGTGCTCTTCCTTCTCACATAAAGCAGAACGAAGAAATACAGACAGGCTGCACAGTTGGAGAGAAAGGTGGCCAGTCCGGCTCCTGCCGCCCCCATGTTCAGCCCGCCCGGCAGGATAAACACCGGGTCCAGGATCATGTTGAGAATACAGCCGCTCATGGTGCCCACACTGGCATGGAGGGCGGCACCCTCGGACCGGACCATGTAGGCTATGACCACATTGAGAATGGCAGGCACGGCCCCGCACATGACCGTCCACCGCAGATAAGCCCGGGTAGGCTCCCAGGTGGTCTCATCCGCCCCCAGAATTCCCAGCAGGTTTCCGGCAAACAAGGTACACAGCAGGGAGAACAGGGCACCGCAGAATACGGAACAGTAGAAGCCAAAGGCCGAACTGCGCCGTACCAGTTCGTAATCCCTGCTTCCCAGCGCCCGGCTCATCATGCTGGAGCTTCCCACGCCAAACAGATTGTTCACTGCATTAAACGCCAAAAGCACCGGCGCCGCCAGTGCTACTGCCGCATTCTGTACCGGGTTGTTGATCATCCCTACAAAATACGTGTCTGCCATATTGTACATCACCATGACCAGGGAGCTTAAGACCGTGGGAACGGCAAGCTGGGCTACGGCCCTTGGGATGGGGGTCTGTTCAAATAAAACTGCTTTCTGGTTTACTTCCAATATTCATTCACTTCCTACGTAATAAAATTTGGGGCTTGCATTCACCAGGTACTCATGGCGGTAACACCTGGGCACTAACCTCATGCTGCGCCTTTGGCTTGCATTCGCTAAGTGCCCAGGTGTGCGTTCGTACTAAGTTCATGCCGCGCCTTCGGCTTGCATTCACCAAGTACTCACAGCACTCCACATCGGTATAGATATCATGGACAGCAGGGTGGATACCACGATGCATTTGGTGGCAAAGGTGTAGTCGCAGTGGTATTTGGCGGCCAGGATGGCGGAGGTGCTGCCGGCGGGCATTCCGGTCAGGAGGACGCTGACTCCGGCCAGGAGACGGTCCACATGGAAGAGCCTGCACCCTGCCAGCACGATCAGGGGAAGCAGCACCAGCCGGACCGCAGTGATCAGCAGGGCATCCTTGTCCAGCATGTCCCGGAGGCTTACATCTGCCAGCATGGTTCCGATCAGTATCATGGTCACGGTGGTGGTGCATCCTCCGGCGGCCCGCACCATCCGGTCCAGGGCCTCCACCACCATCCGGCACACCACGGACACCGGCACTGCCGGGCAGGCAAGAACCGCCTCATAGGCAGCGCCCAGGGGCTTCTGGAATACCAGCAGCCCCAGACCGATATACACGGCAATAATGCAGGGATGCAGAGCCAGCTTCTTTACCACAGACCTCATGTCCGGGCTCTCCGTAAAGCAGGCGATTCCCGCGGACCACATCATGATCCGCATGGGAATCAGGAAAATGGACGCGTACATAAGCCCTTCCGCCCCAAAGATTCCCTGGGCAATGGGAAGCCCCAGAAACCCGGAGTTGGAAACAATGGTACAGTACTGGAGTACCCGCTTTATTTCCTCCGGTTTCCGGTTGTAAATGGTGTGGCCGATCACATAGCTGACTGCCTGTACCAGAACAGAGATTCCCAGCACCACGGCAAAGCCCATAAGAATGCTGGTGTCAAAGGTCACCTGGAAGGATGTGATAATACTGCATGGCAGAATAAAGGAAATGACCAGGTCTGTAATGACTCCCTTGCTCTCCGCTTTCAGAATCCCCGTCTTCTTCATAACGGCCCCTGCTGCCGCCAGCAGAAACATCATGCACTGCAATGTCCACAAACTGCCTATGTCCATGTTGTCATTCCATCCCTTCAGCCGCACCCGGCGGAAGGGGGCACGTGTCCCCCTGGCCGCTGAGGGTACTATAGTATTCTATCACGTTTGGAAAAAAAGTCAAATCCCGGACAGCTCCTTCCCTACCTTCACCAGCCGGAACAGCCGGTCCGCCGCATTGGCATACAGCTCTTCGGCCCGGTCCAGGGCTTCTTCGATCTCCATGGCTCCGTTGATGGTGGGAATGATGCTCTCCACGCCGAACTCATAGATCTTGTCGGCGCCATTTCCCATGCCCCCTACAATGGCCACGGCCGGAATGCCCTTCCGCTTACAGCGCATGCCGATGCCGCTGGGCACCTTTCCGAAGGCAGACTGCCAGTCGATACGGCCTTCCCCGGTGATCACCAGGTCCACGCCCTCCAGAAGGCCGTCAAAATCAATCAGGTCCAGGACCGTCTCAATGCCGGATTTCAAGTTGGCATGAAGGAAGCCGCACAGGGCCGCACCCAGGCCGCCGGCTGCCCCTGCGCCGGGAATGGCGTCTACATCCCGGCCCAGGGTCTCCCGGACCACGGCTGCATAGTGCTTCATATCCGCCTCCATCCGGTCCAGAATCTCCGGGGTGCCCCCTTTCTGTTTTCCGAAGGTATAGGTAGCGCCGTCGGGACCGGTCAGGGGATTGGTCACGTCGCACATGACCGTAATCTCCGCCTGGGCCACAGCCGGATGAAGCCCGCTTACGTCAATCGTTGCCACCCTGCCCAGGTCGGAACCTGCGCCGGAAAGCACCTGGCCCTCTGCATCCAGAAACCGGATTCCCAGGGCAGTCATGGCACCCATACCGCCGTCATTGGTGGCACTGCCGCCGATGGCAATGGACAGCCTGCGAAGGCCCTGGTCCAGGGCATCTTTAATCAGCTCCCCGGTGCCGTAGGTGGTGGTATTCAGCGGGTTGCGCCTGTCTGCCGGAACCATGGGCAGGCCGGAAGCTGCCGCCATCTCGATGATGGCGCTGTCCCCGCCGAATACCCCATAGGCGGCTGTGGTCTCCTCCATCAGGGGGCCGTGAACCGGCACCTGCCGGATCTCCCCTCTGGTTGCGGCGATTACCGCATCCACCGTGCCCTCGCCGCCGTCGGCCACCGCCACGCCGTTTGTCTCGCAGCCGGGGAAAATCCTGTTTGCGGAAGCATTTAACAGACGGATAATCTGCTGGGAAGTCAGGGTTCCTTTAAACGAGTCAGAAGCAAATAAAAATTTCATAGTTCCTCCTTTTTGCAGCGCGCAGCTCTATGGAAAAAAGACCGGCAGATTTCCAGAAGGACCGCCGGTCTTTTGCGTAATTCTTACAGTAATCCAGCCGTCTTCATCTCGGCTTTGATCTTATCCAGCACCTTACCCTCCGGGGTCGGCAGGCTGGGGGTATAGGGAAGACCGATGTCACGGCCCCGCAGATTGGCCATATCCTTGGCCGCCACCGGGAAGCTGGCGCCGTCCATGGACAGGCGGACCGGATTCAGCTTAAACTGGGCTTCCAGGGAACCCTGGACATCCCCGGCCACATACTTATTGTAAATGTCAGTGATCAGTTCCGGCATAAAGTTGCCTGCGGTGCACACACCGCCTACGGCACCGTGGCAAAGGGAAGCGTACAGCAGGGTGTCCTTGCCGCCGAAAACCTTGAAATCCACGTCCCGGTTCCTGCGGATGAATTCCGCGGTCTGGGTCATGTCGCCGCTGGTGTCCTTCATGCCTACAATATTGGCCACCTCATGGGCCAGACGCTCCACCAGGCTGCCGGACAGCGTGTAGCCCACACGGCCCGGATTGTTGTACAGAAGCACCGGTGTCTCCGGAATGGCGTCTGCAATGGTCTTAAAATGCAGGTACAGCTCGTCTTCTGTTGGCTTTAAGAACATGGGCTGTAAGATGGATACGCCGTCTGCACCGCAGGCCACGGCCATCTTTGCCAGACGGACGCATTTCTTGGTGCTGATGGCGCCCATGCCGAAGTATACGGGCACCCGGCCTGCTGCCTGGTCAATCATGATCTTAAGGCCCCGCTCCATCTCGTCCTCTTCGATCACATAGAACTCGCCGTTGCTGCCAAAGGCCAGAATGCCGGTGATCCCGCCGTCGATTACATAGTCTACCTGCTCCCGCAACTTCTTCTCATCGATCCGTTCCTCCGCATCGATGGGGGTAATGATGGGAACGACCACACCTTTAATAAACTCTGTATTCATACCAGATTCTCCTCTTTTTCCATCACGGGGCGTCTTATTTCTCCACAGTCACATTTGCGATCTTCTCGTAGTATCTCACAATGCTGGAGTGATCCTCTTTCTCGTGGCCTTCGGATTTTAAGAACTGCATAACTTCCATAAGCTGTGCGGTCAGGGGAGCCGGAGAACTGATGGCATGGGCTGCGTTAAGGGCATTGTTTAAGTCCTTGATGTGCAGCTCAATGCGGAAACCGGGCTTGAAGTTCCGGTCCAGCATCATGGGAGCCTTGGCGTCCATAACCGTGGAACCGGCCAGACCGCCGCGGATTGCCTGGTATACCAGCTCAGGATCGGTACCGGCCTTCTTGGCAAAGGTGAGAGCCTCGGACACAGCCGCAATGTTAATGGCCACTACCATCTGGTTGGCAAGCTTTGCCACGTTGCCGGAGCCCAGCTCGCCTACATACACCACAGAACCGGCCATAACCATCAGCATATCATAGTACTTGTCAAACAGCTCCTTCTTGCCGCCGCACATAACGGAAAGGGTGCCGTCGATGGCTTTGGGCTCGCCGCCGGATACGGGGCAGTCCAGCATCTCAATGCCGTACTTGGCACACTCGGCGCCAATGGCCTTGCTTTCGGTGGGATCAATGGAGCTCATGTCGATGAGAACCAGACCCGGCTTTGCACCTTCAGCCACGCCGTCCTTGCCCAGAACTGCGCTTCTTACGTGGGGAGAGTTGGGAACCATGGTGATGACAACTTCCACCTGGGAAGCAACCTCTTTGCCGCTTTCGGCAGACGCTGCGCCGCAGGATACCAGATCCGCCACTGCATCCTTATTAAAGTCAAAGACAACCAGCTCATGTCCGGCCTTTACCAGGTTCTTTGCCATAGGTCTTCCCATAATTCCTAATCCAATAAATCCAATCTTCATCGCTATTACCTCGCCTTTCTTGATTGTGGTGTTGGCAGACAAGCTTCGTTTCCTGCCTATGACTGCATTATAGCCACAATCCGGCTGCCGGACAATGGACGGAATTCACGAAATCAGGGGCTGTTTTTATACAATCCACATAAGATTTCATTTTTCTGGTTTTAATATTTCGTTTGATTCCATATTACTTCATATAATTTCTTTCCATTTCACCCCACTTTCATTCACTGCTCACCGGAACTTCCTGCCGCAGACTCCTGGCAAAGCTTTCTGCCACAGCTTCCCATCATGCCTTCCGGCCCCGGCCCACTCCGTCTGCCTCGTGAATCCATTTCCCGCTTTTCAGCCGGGACAAGCACCAGAAGGACTTGATCATATAGTCCGCCCGCAGGCACAGCATGGCTGCCCAGGCAGGCCAGTGAAGCACCAGGCCTCCCACCCAGCCCAGGACCACGGAGATCATGTTCATGCCCAGGCCCAGCAGGGCATCGCTGACCAGCACCGGCGCCCCAGCCGGAAGTAGCTTTTGTAAAATGCCGCCGACGTGGACCGGACCAGATCCCGGACCCGCAGCCCCAGCTTCTTGTCCACCACCAGTATGTACAGGAAGGTGGTGGCAAATTCCGCTGTCCTGGCAATCAGGGTCCCCAGGGCCGCCCCGGCGATCTCCATGCGGGGCGCCCCGAATTTTCCGAAAATAAAGGCATAGTTGGCCACCAGGTTCACCACAAAGGAGATGCAGGACACCATCAGCCCCAGCCGGGCCTGGCCTACGGACCGCATAAGCTGGGCCGCCACAAACCCGGTGCCGTGGATCACAAAGATAAAGGTAGTGATCCGCAGATACCTCACCCCCTGTTCAATCACCTGGGCTTCCGTGGTGTAGATGGACATGATCTGGGCCGGGAACAGCCAGGTAAGCACGGAGAAGAACAGGGACACCAGCACCGTCAGCCGCAGAGCCATGGAAAAGGTCTCCCGGACCCGCCCTTTGTCCCCGGCTCCCCAGTACTGGGCCGCCAGAACACTGGTGCCGCCGATAATGCCGTTGCACAGAATCTGGTAAAAGCTGTAGTACTGGTTGGCCAGGCTGGAAGCGGAAAGCTGGATCTCCCCAAAGGAACCCAGCATCATAGTATCCAGCATATTGACCCCCATGTTGATGGCCTGCTGCAATGCAACCGGGATCATAATGGCAAGGACGCTCCGGTAGAACTCCCGGTCTTTGACGAGTGTAATCTTCATTGTGTTCTCCTTTGCTGCTGCTGATGTGTGGAAGGCGGGCACTGGCCCGCCTTCCTGCCGGATTGCTGGCTCCGTGGCTGTTCTACCGGATTCCCAGCTTCTTCATCCGCCGCCACAGGGTGGTCTTACTGATCCCCAGTTCCGCGGCTGCCTGCTCCCGGCTGCCTCTGGCGCGGCCAAGGGCATCCATGATCCGCCTTGCTTCCTCCCTGGCCAGACTGTAGTCCATGCCCGGGTCCGGGTAAATGGGGGCGGAAAGGGATGGGGCCGTCCCCGCAGCCTGGGCCCCATCTCCCTGGGGGCCTTTGCCTGCTTCATATCCGGCCCAGGCCCGGGTATTCTGGCTGACCTGCCCATTTACGCCGGTTCCGGCCTGGGCCATGCTGCTTCCGGTTCCGGCCTGGCGGTTCTCCGGGTACAGCTCCGCAAGAAGGCATTTCACCGTGGTCTCGTCCAGGGTCCGTTTTCCGGCGGTCAGTACCAGGCGGTCGCAGAAGCTTTCAATCTGCAGCAGGTTTCCCGGCCATGGGTATTTGAGAAGAAGCTCCCGCGCTCCCCGGGTCAGTACATGGAACCTGCCATACCGTTCACAGCATTCCCGCAGAGTATTCTCCAGCTTCTGCTCCAGATCCTCCCGCCTGTCACGGAGGGCAGGCACCGGCAGCTCCAGGCCTGACAGCAGATAGTAAAGATCCGGCCGGAGCCTTCCTTCCTCCAGAAGGGTCCTCAAAGGCCTCCCGGCCGTTACCATGACCCGCACGTCCACCTTGCGCAGCTGGGCAATGTCCGTCCCGTGAATCACCCGGAACCGGATCAGCTGGTACAGCCGGTACTGGTTTGCCGCGGTCAGCTCCTGGACATCCTGAATCAGCAGGGTCCCGCCCTGGGACTGCATCACAGCCCCCCGCTCCCCGAAGATCATGGCCCGCTGCTCCTCCCCGGACAGCCCGTCGCAGGGCACATCCAGGAAGGAACCTGTGGCCCGGCTGCTGCTGTTGTGAATACACTCTGCCAGCATCCGTTTCTCTGTGCCCGCCTCTCCCATCAGCACCACCGGCTGCCGGGACAAGGCGTAAAGCCTGGCCAGGCGGATACACTGCTCCATGGCATCCGACTTCTGGAGAATATCCCCAAACCGGATCAGGGGAGGGAGTCCCGCGGCTCTCTCCCTCCCCTTCTCTCCCCTGGAAACCGTCTTCCTCACCATCCGGTGGCAGGTGATGATAGCTCCGTCCACCCGGTCCTCATAGAGCACCGGCGCCATTACCGCGAAAACCGAGCCCCGGTCCCATTCCAGGAACATGGAATACTCGGTCCCCTCTTTCAGAACCTGGCGCAGGGCATTGTCCCCGATCTGGGGAATGGCCCGGGATATGGGCAGCCCTTTTAACTCCTCCTGGGTCTTTCCCATAAGATCCTCCATCAGGGGATTGACCGCGGTCACCAGGCCCTCCCCGTCCACCCGGACGATGCCGCTGAAGGAGTAGTCAAGCAATGTCTCCATCTGGGCGCTGGTCTTCTTCTCCACATCCATGGCATATTCCACGCTTTCTGCCATGGAAAATGCCTGGCGCAGGGAATCCTCGGTCATGGACTGGAACAGGGACGGAGTCCCGCTTTCGGCCGCAATGGCTACCACCGTGTCGCCGCCGATCATTAAGTCCACCCCGTCCTCCACCGCCGCCCTGGCTGCCTCCGGCAGCTGGGCCCCCTGCTTCACATAGTAGGTCCGCAGCTGGATTCCGTAAAGCTCGTCAAAAAATGACATGTCGCAGAACATATTCCGGAATCCCACCACCGCAATCACCGGCCTAGGCTTATTCACAATCTGTTTTGCCTTCATCACCAGCAGGGCCATCTCCTGGGCCGTCAGCACGATCTCCACCACCGGAATGTCCGTGTACTGCTTGATCAGGGACGCCTGGAGGCCCCTGGCGATGATGATGGAGGCACCGTCCGCAATGGACTGCCTTGCCTCCATGACTGCCGACTGGGTGCGGATGACCTTCATCTCATGAATGTGGAACTTCTTCTCCTGGAGGATGTTGTGGGCCTGGTGGAGCATCTCCTCCCTGGATACCAGAAGCGCGATTTTTCCCATGGTGTTCCTCCTGACAAGTGATGGGCCTTTGTTAAGTGTTCATTGCAAGCCGTTTTGCGCAGTACTTTTCGGCTCCGTAGAGGGCGCCGACAGGATTGTGCTGAAGCACCCGGTCTTTGGCTGCCAGGGTGGTCAGCATGGCTTCGGAATATTTGTAAAACAGGGAATCATGGCCTACACAAAGCCCCAGCACAATGTTGAACTGGGTCTTCTCCTTGTTGAGAAGCCGGGCCTGCATAATGGGATTGCACATGGGCTCGTATTGGCCGGGTTTCACCTTCTGTTCATCGGTCATACCTGCCTGGCACTTGTCCACAGCCCCTACCTTGCAGACCACAGACACCACCTCAAATCCGTTGTCCCGCAGGATTTTGGCCAGGACCCTGGCCTCCTCGTGAAGGCCTCCGCAGAAAGCCAGTCCCAGCTTGTGATAACCCATTCTGCGGCAGAACTCCATGGTCTCCCGCACCCGTACCCACTCTCCGTAGCCAATGGCCTCAATGGAGGATGAGGTCACGTAGAAGTCCAGGTTCTCCGGCTGGTGGTATTCCTCAAGCACCTGGCCTACCAGGTCCTCCTCCCGGATGGGACAGTTCTTTGGAAGATTGTCTTTGTCTCCGCTGCGGCATGCCCGCACGGTGCAGCTTGCACATGTGTACATAATATGATTCTCCTTTGATATGTGTATTTAAAAGCTTTCTGACAAATCAGGGATGTCGGCGTCTCCCGGCATCCATATTCCATACGGCTTTCTGCATTGCCTTGTTTTCCTAATTATAACTTCTAATCCGAATCGTGTCAAAACATTTGAGAGGCCCTGTGAACCGGAACTACGGTTCCCCGGTGGAAGGCATGAGGAAGATGCTGGAAGTACTGGTCCGGGAGCTGGGCGTTCCGGAAAAGCGGGTCATGGACATGACCCATGGGATACCGGCTTATCTGCTGGGACTGGAAGCTTTGTAAATGTTTTTGAAAGTGACATCGGATATGGGGCAGATGCCCTTTGCGCCTTGTCCCCGATGCTTTCGGGAACAAGGCGCCTCATCCGCTCCCGGGATACGGAAATGTTTGCTTTTTCTCCCAGCTTTCCTTTGAATCTGAATGTAAAATTCTTGTCTCTAATCTGTGTAATTGCCTCTTCTGGCGTACTGTCTATCTTGAGCTCCAGAATCAGAGCGTCCTCATTTTTCCGCTCCGGATAAAAATCAGCTTTCCCCCTTCGCCGGCTACCATCAGAACCAGATCATCCCGGATAGCATCCACATTGTTTTTTACATAACTGTAACAATCAGGTAACAGCCTTTGAATTTTTTGCCAAAAACTCTTGCATACAAGTTTATTTTGGTATATAATATACTGTATACAGTATAATGTGTTACAAGAACAAGATACCACCTGACCATCCGAATAAAGGAGAACCGCCATGATCAAGCACCTTAGCCTGAAGGCTTACGGAAAAATCAATCTTGGGCTGGATGTCCTGGGCAGGCGGGAGAACGGTTACCACGATGTCCGCATGATCATGCAGACCGTAGGCATTTTCGACCGGATCGACCTGCTGCACAAACCCGCCCCCGGCATCCAGGTGGAGACCAATCTCCACTATCTTCCCACCAATGAGAATAACCTGGTCTACAAAGCGGCCAGGCTTCTGATGGATGAATTCCATATCACCGACGGCGTTACCATCCGGCTGCGCAAGTTTATCCCCGTGGCTGCCGGTATGGCAGGGGGAAGCAGTGACGCTGCTGCCGTGCTGTTCGGAATCAACAAAATGTTCCGGCTGGGGCTGGACACCCGGGAGCTTATGGAGCGGGGCGTGAAAATCGGGGCAGATGTCCCCTACTGCGTCCTGCGGGGCACTGCCTTGTCGGAAGGGATCGGGGAAATCCTCACCCCTCTGCCGCCGGTGCCCCAGTGCCAGGTGCTCATTGCCAAACCTTCCGTCAGCGTGTCCACCCGGTCCGTCTATGAGAATCTCCATGCCAATGAGCTGAAACCGGAACAGCATCCGGACATTGACAGAATTCTGGAGGGAATCCACCGCCAGGATATCTACCAGATTGCGGAAAATCTGGGGAATATTCTGGAGACCGTAACCATAGGCACCCACCCGGTGATCCAGGAGATCAAAGACCAGATGCTGAACCTGGGAGCCATCGGCGCTCTCATGAGCGGAAGCGGTCCTACGGTATTCGGACTCTTTACCAGCCCAAGAGCTGCCCAGGAGGCCTACGAAGTGTTCCGCTATGGGGACGGCGCCCGCCTGGCCAGACAGGTCTATCTCACCAACTTTTTCAACCAGAAGGAGAATAAGTCATGAACCACGAATTGAAAGTAAACATGAACGAGTATCTTCCCCTGCGGGATGTGGTGTTCAATACCCTGCGCCAGGCCATTCTCAAGGGAGAGCTGGAGCCAGGCGAACGGCTGATGGAGATCCAGCTGGCTGACCGGCTGGGAGTCAGCCGTACCCCCATCCGGGAAGCCATCCGCAAGCTGGAACTGGAAGGGCTGGTGCTGATGATTCCCCGGAAAGGGGCTGAGGTGGCAAGGATTTCCGCCAAGAGTCTGCGGGACGTGCTGGAGGTGCGGCGCTCCCTGGAGGAGCTGGCCATTGAGCTGGCCATTGAACGGATGGCGGATGAGGATCTGGAAGAGCTTGAGAAAGCCCAGGCCGACTTCTGCGGCGCCATTCAGAACGGGGACGCCATGAAGATCGCAGAGACAGACGAACGGTATCACGATATCATTTACAACGGAACCGGCAACTCCCGGCTGGTACAGATTCTCAACAACCTGCGGGAGCAGATGTACCGCTACCGCCTGGAATACATCAAGGACGCAGCCAAACGTCAGATCCTGATCGTGGAGCATGACCATATTCTCAAGGCCATGAAGGAACATCATGTGACTGAGGCCAAGAAAGCCATCCGGGAGCATATTGACAACCAGGAGATTACGGTTTCAAAAAATATTAAGGAGCAGCAGTAAAGCATGGAGTAAAAGTGGCGGCCGTAACCCTGCCGGACCTGGACAGTGGGTTATGGCCGCCATTTCTGCCATACCAGGCGGCGAACCAGAGGGCGTAGGCAGCGGGTTCTTTATTCACCGGAATTTCCGCATGGCAGTACTAGTACATCGTTGCATTAATTCCCGAGTAAATAGCACTCGCTATCCGCGCCATCTGCACGCCTGCGAAGCT
>CAJTOV010000096.1 GCA_910577765.1 uncultured Lachnospiraceae bacterium | reverse complement strand
AGCGAGTTTGCAACACACTTTCTCACAAGATTTGCTGCCCGTCTGAACTGTTACGCATATTTCTCCTCGTAAAAATGGCTATGCGTTTCCACATAGCCATTTGTGCAGCAACTCCAGTAGAGCTGCTAACGCTTTTAGCAGTCCACTTTGCGGTAGGACTCACCACTAATCGTATAATACCATATTTTTGAAAATAGTCAATTTTTTGCCCAACACCAGGGACCAGGCAGAGGGGTATCTGCAACAGTACTGGACGGAAGACTAAACCACAAAATGAAAAGCCGCCTTTCCCCCACAGAAAGCGGCTTTTCGGTCACGATCATAAACCGTTACACTATAAAGCTTATGCCTGGTATCCCCATACCAATTTAGAAGGTAAGGAACACGGTGTGTTTCTTACGCAGATAAATATACCATTTTTTTGCCAGTCCGTCAATGGTATTTGTGCATTTTATCGTAAATTCTTGTCGAAAAAGATCATTTTTTGCATGTTTTTGCAGGGCATGTCCGCTCATTAAAGACATTTGTTTTTGCAGCAGGGCGGGTCCGGATAATTCGGATAAAATCCGCCCGGAAAGTCCATACTAGGTTTGTAAAAGATTGACAACCGGAGGCAGAAACATGACTTTTTCAAAATCAGTCGCAGACAATGTGACGCATTTAAAACAGGTGTTGCAGACGGATAAGAATTTCGACGTAGTATACCGGCCTTTGCGGATTGCGGACCGGGAGATGGCGCTGTTCTTTGTGGACGGGTTCACCAAGGATGAGGTCCTGCTAAAACTGATCCAGGTCTGGTCTGCCATCAAAAAGGAGGATATGCCTGAGGATGCCACGGCATTTTCCCGGCAGTACCTGCCTTATGGGGAGGTGAACCTGGTTCGGGAGGAGCAGGACATGGTGGTCCAGCTTCTGATGGGGGCATCCTGCCTGTTCATCGACGGGTATGAGGAATGTCTCATCATCGACTGCCGCACCTACCCGGCCAGGGGCGTGGACGAGCCGGAGAAGGACAAGGTGCTGCGGGGCTCCCGGGACGGCTTTGTGGAGACCCTGATCTTCAACACGGCCCTGATCCGCCGGAGAATCCGGGACCCGAAGCTGACCATGGAGGTAATGACTGCCGGGGAAAGCTCCCACACGGACATTGCCATCTGCTATATGGAGGGACGGCAGGACCAGGACCTGCTGGACAAGATCAAAGGGCGCATCAAAAATCTTCACGTGGATGCCCTGACCATGAACCAGGAAAGCCTGGCCGAGTGTATTTATCCCCATAAATGGTACAACCCGTTTCCAAAATTCAAGTTTTCGGAGCGGCCGGACACGGCGGCAGCCTGCATCCTGGAGGGAAATATTGTCATTCTGGTGGACAACTCCCCGGCAGCCATGATCCTTCCGTCGTCGGTGTTCGATATCATTGAGGAGGCGGATGATTATTATTTTCCGCCCATTACAGGCACTTACCTGCGGCTGTCCCGGATGGCCACGGCTGTCTTAAGCCTGCTGCTGACCCCTACCTGGCTGCTTCTGATGATGATGCCCCACTGGATTCCCGCAGGCATGGAGTTCATCAAACTGGCGGACCCGGCCAATGTGCCCCTGCTGTACCAGCTTCTGATTCTGGAATTCGCCATTGACGGGCTGCGGCTGGCGGCCATTAA
Source organism: uncultured Lachnospiraceae bacterium (assembly GCA_910577765.1). Classification (GTDB taxonomy): domain Bacteria; phylum Bacillota; class Clostridia; order Lachnospirales; family Lachnospiraceae; genus Brotaphodocola. The sequence continues at coordinate 13,580 of CAJTOV010000096.1, read as the reverse complement.
CACGCCCAACATGCTGACCACCCCTTTAAGTGTCATCGCAGGTATCGTCCTGGGGGAGTATTCGGTGAAATCCGGGTGGTTCAACAGCGAGACCATGCTGTACATGGCCTTTGTCACCGTTGCCAACTACAGCCAGTCCAGCTTTGAGCTGGGATATGCGCTGAAATTCATGCGGGTGCTGATCCTGATTTTCACCGCTGCCTGGGGCCCCTGGGGCTATGGGGCAGGGCTGGTTCTGTCGGTCTGCGCCGTGGTGTTCAATAAGACCATTGCCGGAAAGAGCTATATCTATCCGCTGATTCCCTTTCAGTTCAGCGAGCTGAAAAAGAGATTTCTCCGGGGACGGCTGCCTATGGAGCAGAAATAATAACCGCCCGCCTGATGTTCCTGTAAGCTGTAACTGCATCCCAGCCGGCCACTGTTCACACTCCAGCCGGTCACCGGCCAACTCCCGCGAACTGCAATTTCCCAGGTTCAGGAGGAATTTGCAGACAGGCGGGGGTGGCTTAAGGAAGAGCAGATTGTAGACTTTATGTCCCTGGCCAGAACCTTCCCCGGTATTATGGTGGTGAATTTTTCCATTCTCTCAGGCTATGCCATGTGCGGCATTCCCGGGGCCGTGGCTGCTGGGGTAGGGTGACTGACGCAGTTGTTTTAAAAGTACAGAATTCCTTCCCATAGAAATCATAATAACTGGTTCATGCCTGATCCGGCACAGACTAACGATCTTCTGCGGATGGAGGAAACCATCGTGTTCCCCATCCGCGTCCAAATGAAAATCAGATACAAACAGATATTGCTTTTCAAATCATTTAACTGGTCAGATTCCTTCTGGTAGCCGTTCAGCAGTTGTCTGAACGGTTAGTTCCTGCCCCTGAAAGGCTTTTTGTGTAAACTGCTCTGCAGAATCACAGACAGATGCCAGCCGAAGCCAGCTCCTGATTACGGTCAGGTCAGTCTCTGCCAGAATCCTTGCCCGCAGCATTTCTGACACTGGTCCTGATTCCTCCAGGAGGTTCAGAACAGACTCGGCTTTTCCCTGAATCTTTCCAATGGAAATGCCCTCTTCCAGACCTTCCCGGCGTTCCTGCTTCATCATCTCCTGCAATACCATAAAGCGTTCCTCCATCTCCCGGCTTGCCTTAACCTGACGGACAGAATCCTCCGGCCCTGCCCAGACGCCTTTGACATATTTCAGGAATGCCACCAGTGCTTCTGGAACCTGGTCCTCATTTTCCCCGCAGGTGCTTAGGAATATGGTGTGGCTTCCATCCTGGCAGGCAGTCTCCGGATCTTCCCGGCATACCTGCTCCATCGTATAGCGGTACTTTCTGGTTCCCAGAGGATCAAAGTCACAGATAAAGATCACATAGGCATCCGGCAGTTCCTCATAAGAAATTCCTTTCAGCAGCAGTTCCATATCCATCTGGCTGTGATAGTAGCGGCTCCTGCGCTCCAATGCATCCCGGGCCACCTGCATCTCCACATTATAATGGGTGTTCTGCCCATCCCGTGCAAACACATCCAGCCGGACTCCCTTATATTCCGGGTGGTAGACAATGCTTTTCTCATAAGCGACCTCCACCCGTTCCAGTGGAATCTCCAGTGCCAGCTCCAGAAATCTCCTACAGTTTTCCGGGTCCATCATCACTGCGGCAAACATGAAATTGTCTTTGATTGTCAGATCTTCAAGTGTTTTTCTTTTTCTCAATAATCCCTCCTATTCCGGGAAGGAATTCTACGAAAGTATCATATCACACTTTTTTCGGAGTTGACAAGCAAAAAATGTCATCTGGCTCACCTCTCCCCGGCAGCCCCGGTAAAAAGAATATCCCGGTTAACCGTCCCGTAGAACATACCGGGAATCTGGTCCGGGCCGGAGGTATTTCCCAGAATCCACATAAGCTTGGTGACTGCGGCTTCCAGAGTCATGTCGTAGGTTTCCAGAAGCCCGAAATCCCGTTTGATGGTCTTGCCCACCTCGTAGACGGACATGTTGCTGCCTTCGTTGGTGACCTGGGTAGCCATGACGATGATCTTCCCGGCATCCACCCAGCGCCGGATCGCCTTGTGGAAGTCGTCGCCTTCGTAGGTGGGGAGACCGCCTACGCCAAAGGATTCTATGATCACCGCGTCGTTATGCTCTGCCAGATAGTCCAGAACGCCGGATTCCATGGAGGGAATCAGCTTCAGAAGAGCCACCTTGTCATTGAGCCGGTGGCTGAAGGATACGGGCCGGTCCAGAAGCCGCTTATCATCCAGGTAGAAAATAATATGTCCGTCCTGGATAATGGCAATATAGGGAAAATTGATGCTGGAAAACGCGTTGTAGCTTTTGGTCCGCTCCTTCTTGCCCCGGGTACCGGCAATGACTTTGCCGTCAAAGACAATATTGACGCCGTGGGCTTTGTCGCAGCTGGCAAAAAGCAGGCTGTCCAGCAGGTTGGTCTTTGCGTCGGTGATCTCTAAGTCAATGGGCTTCTGGGCTCCGGTGATCACCACCGGCTTGGGGGAGTTCTGGACCAGATAGGAAATGGCGGCAGCCGTATAGGCCATGGTGTCTGTGCCGTGGCAGACCACGAAGCCGTCGTACCGGTCATAATGTTCTTCTATGGCAGCGGCGATTTTCAGCCAGTGTTTCGGCTGCATGTTGGTACTGTCAAGGTTGAACAGCTGAAGGGCATCCACGTGGCAGAACTGTCTGGCAGCGGGTACATATTCCAGTAGCTGGGTGGATGTCAGCAGGGGAGTCAGGCCATTGTCGCCGCTCTGGGAGGCGATGGTGCCGCCGGTGGCCAGCATCAGGATGTTTTTCATAGGGCAGGTTCCTTTCGTGGGCCGGTACATTGCTGCACCTGGGGATTCGTGCAGCAATGTACCGGCCTCTTTTATTATTTGGACTGATAGCTCTTGTTGAATGTATGGCTCACATCAATATCTGTCAGTACGCCTTTTGAGTATTGAAAGCTTACACTGTAGTCCCCGTTTCTTAAGTAATGCCAGAGATAATCACCGTCGTCATCATCCAGCTCCAGATCCGGGTAAAGCTCCTTTAATTCTTCCACGGTTTTTCCAATGGGGTTAACGCCGTTTATGGTAATATCCAGAGCCCTGTTCTCATCATCCAGGGCATAAAATCCCAGCTCTTCGATGACGCACAGGCCTACAAGCTGCTCTTCTTTGCTGTCATTGACCAGGGTTAAGGAGGCATAGGAGATATCATCCTTCTTTAAGTAGACAGAAGAGGTCCAGGACCTATCCGGCAGTTTCACAATCATTCTCCCCAGATCGCTGGTGGTAAAACCAGCCTCCCGCAGGGAACTGGGTGTAGACTCTCCCACCACCACCGGGACTCCCGCGATGACTACCTCCGGAGGCGTGCCCGGGTCCTTGGAACAGCCTGCCAAAAACACACAGCTTCCTAACAAACCGCAAAGAATCAGATTCCTCAACAACTTCATTTCACATTTCCTCCCGTTTTTCAGTATTTTGTGTACGGGCAGGAGTAGGGCTCCTGCCAAGCTTATTATATGGAGCAGGGGTATGCTTGTCAATATTTATGGCTATGCCAGCATTGCTCCAAAACACCTAAAACGTTACTGTTCACTGGTACCCAGCGAACAGTAACCCTAAAACATCCGCAAATAATACCAGGGCAGAAACAGTCTCCCCACGTGGTTCATGGCGGGAATATACCGGCCTATGTCCACGATCACCGGGCAGAACAGAAGACTGCCTGTAAGGAAAAAGGGAATCAGACAGCAGACCACAGCCTCCCGGCGGCATACCATACGGAGGGCCCAGGAGAACAGGACCACAGCGGCTGCATAAAGGGCCATAACGGCAATCTCCCCCAAAAGCTGCCCCGGCTGTCCCAGTGGCCCCGGCCAGGCTGCCGCTGCCCCCTGTCCGGGATGCCCTGTGCCCAGGCTTCCGCCGCTTGCCAGGGCAGCCAGACCGGATAGGGCCGCCATTGACGCAGGGGCAGCCATGGCTGCAAGCTGGCAGGGAATCCGGCGGGATGCAGGAAGGGCCAGAAACAGACCCTTCCGCTCATCGGCCAGGCTGACGGCTGCGCTGTAAAGTCCGGCTACGAAAACATACACTGCCACAATGCCCCGGACCGGGAAAAGGGAGGGGGCCGTATGGGCAGACCGGATACCAGGCACCGGCTCCGGGGCTGACACGTTCCCGCCCTGACCGACTTCCTGAGCCTGGCCGGACCCCGTCCGGGCCGTGTCCGGTCTGTCTCCATTTTCTGCCGTTTCATACACAAACCGGAAGGTGCCGCCCTGCTCCATCCAGGCGTCATAGAGGGCGCCGCTTTCCTGCCGCAGCCTTTCCCGGCCTGCCTGGTCTGCCAGGGGCCGGAACGCCTCCCCGTCTGCCACATAGTCCTGGAACAGTTCCTTGTCATAGCGGGCCATAAGCATGGAGAAAACCACCTCTGTGGACAACTGGGCCGTCACCGTGGAAGGGGCAGAGTACACCCGGATGCAGCGTTTGTATTTCTTTGCGTCCAGCTTTTCCTCCAGGTCCGCGGCGATCACATAGCCGCACTCGGCCCGGCGGGAGGCCACCTCCTCCTTCACCTGGTCCTCGCTGTCACACAGCTCGAAGCGGAACATACCTGCTTCCTCCCCCCGCGCGGCCAGGTCAAAAGCCAGGGCCCATTCCAGGGGGACCGAATCTGCGGATTCCGGCCCGGGTAGCTCCCCCTGTCTTTCCGGAAGATTTTCCCCTTCTCCTTCCACGCACAGGACAATCCGAATCCAGGTGCCTTCCTTCTGCTCCAGTCCCCGGACCCCCAGGGTCACCACCGGCAGAAGCAGAAGGATCACCAGAAAGGAGAGTCTGTGCACATACCGCTTGCAGGACAGAAAAAACCAAAGCCACAGGGTTCTCATTCCCGTTCCCCTCCTTTCTGGCACAAGGCCGCCAGAGCCACTGCCACTGCCAGCAGCATGGCCAGACGCCCGAAGACTGCCGGATTCCACTGGGCGGTCAGCATCATGCCTGCCCCGTCCATGAGAATCCCGGAAGGCAGCAGCGGCGCCAGCCCTTTTACCGTTGCAGGGAGAAATACCAGGGGCAGATAGCCGCCTGCCAGAAAATGCTGGGCCGTGGCCAGGAGAAACAGAAGCAGAATCCCGCCCAGAAGATTTCCCGCCAGACGGTAGACCAGCACCACCAGGGCGGCGGCAGCCAGACAGACCAGCACCAGGGCAGCGGCCAGAAGCAGCTTGTCCGCCAGACTGTCCCAGGGGGCAGCTTCTGACAGAAGGTTCCAGCCGCCAGCCCTGCTTCCACCGATTCCTGCTCCGGACTGGCTTCCACCGGTTCCTGCCCCGGACTGGCCGCTCCAGCCGCCTGCCAGGCTCCCCCAGACTCCCAGCGCCGCCACTGCCAGAAACAGCTCCACACTTCCGGCCAGAAAGAGCACGCCGAGCCCTGCGGTCCGGGCCAGTACCTGGCTTAAGGAGCCTACCCCGGCCATCCGCAGCTTCCGGGCCAGCACCACAGGGCTGGGCAGCAGATACCCGGACACCGGAACCGCTCCCAAAAGCAATACCAGCACATAGGCGCTGGCAGCGTAGAAGGCGGCTGTGGTCAGGTCGCCGGTAGCATTGACCAGGGAGTGGCGGAAGTAATCCTCCCGGGGCAGACTGTAGGACAGAAAGATCCGGTTTAAATCCGCCTCCAGAAGGGGAATCCGGGATTCCAGCCCGTAGCTCCGGCACAGCTGGTTTCCGGCATAGATTCCGGCCTGGGCAGCGCTTAAGGTTCCGGCTCCTGCGTCGGTCAGCTCCTGGAAAATCCGGCTTTCCACACCTGCCTCCTGTGGGAAAATAATCCGTATGGGCACATTGGTCCCTTCCATGATCCCCCGGACCAGGCCTTCCGGCACATCCATCACCGCAGACAGCTCCCCGGCCTTAAGCCCTTCCATGGCCCCGGCCCGGTCCAGATACAGAAAATCGCACAGGCTGTTTACGCTGTCCAGGGACGCGATCATGGACAGGGCCTTTTTGGCAAGAAGCTCCTCCTCCGGCAGAACCACCCCCACAGGAATCCTGCCGGAGGCCTGCTCCCCATACAGGGCGCGGCTGGCGAAAAGGGCAGTGGTGCCCGCCAGAAACAAAAGCACCACCACCCCTGCCAGAAGCTGGGGCAGACGCCCCAGCGCTCTTTTGATTTCCAGTTTCCAGAATATCCGATGAATCGACATAATCCCTCTTTCTTTGCTGTTACGTTACATTTCAAGCTGTCCCATGATCCCCATCAGGGAGAAAAAGGCCCGCATGAAAACCTCCTGCCACTGGTCCTCCGTGGCCGCAAACACATCCATGGTCTCTCCCTGAAGCTCTGACACGGAACCGGTCATGGGGCCGATATAATAGTCTCCGCTCATGGTCAGCTCAAAGGGAACCTCCGTGATCTCCAGACGGATCTGGTCCATGTCCAGGTGGATGGATTTGCCCTTTTCCAGCTGGTCCACTACCCCTGCAATCTCCAGGCTTCCCTGGTCCCTGCCTTCATAGACCACATTTCCGGAAAGACTGTAATCGCCGCCTTCCACCGTATAGTTTCCTTCCAGGTGAATCTCCACATCGTTGCAGACGATCCGGTAGCTGCTGTCCAGCTGACTGCCGTCATAGGCACCGGTCTTCTCCAGCTCCAGGGCCACCGGCTCCAGGGGCCGGTCCATGGTTACCTGAGCCCAGGCGTTCTGGGTCAGATAGGTACCGCCCTTCAGATTCACCGCAAAGGTCACCGGCACCGTGGTTTCGTCCACCTGGACCAGGTTTGTGGTTCCCTCCAGGGCTGCCAGCCGGCCTTTCTTGTCCACAAAGACCTGCATATCCACGTCCTGCATCCCCTGGTCCAGCCGGTCGATCAGCATTTCGGCCTGCTCGCTGAGGGTGTCATAGACCTCTTTCTGCAGTTCCTCCGCAGAGGACGTGCTGCTTCCGGTCAGCTCCAGGAGCTTTGTGCCGGTCCGCAGATTCTCCAGATAAGTCTCTTTCAGTTCTTCATCCTGCAAAAAGAAATCCGAGGATTCCCGCAGGAACTCAATCATGGAGTCCTTGCTGATATGAACCCGGTAGCCCTGGCACTGGACCTCCTGGCCGTCCAGCAGGTACCGGCCCTTGTCAGACTTCTCCACAGTCAGGGCCGCCTTGAACTTCTCCTGGGCCTTACAGCCTTCCTGATACCGGGTCCAGGCCCCCTGGATGCCGTAGGGGTCAGTGGTCTGCTCGCTCTGGGCTTTCTCCATCAGCTCCCTGATGTAGTCCATAAGGCCTTCTACATCCACCTCCTCTGTTTCCATCAGAGGTCCCAGGGTGGGAGAATTCTCCACACGCTCCGCCAGACCCTCTCCCAGATCCGCCACAAATACCTGGTCTACCAGCTCCGGCATGGCCACCATCAGGGTGTCGTTTCCATAGTACATATTCAGGGTCAGCAGGTCCATGCTGTTGTAAATGGCTGCCAGATCCATGGAAAACTGGCCGCTGGTCCGGTCAAGCTTCTCGTCCAGCTCCATCCCCAAGCCCTTGTAGGCATCCACCTGTGCCTCGGAACAGCTGTCCAGAACCAGGCTCAGTCCGGCCTCCACATCGCCGGTAAGAGAGGACTCTGCCAGTTCTTCAAAGCCGAAGATCTCTTTCATGGGGTAGGTCTGCTCTTCCGAATACACATTTTTGAAGGCATCGATCACCACTTCCTTGGGGTCCTTGGCATTGAGCATCCGGGTGATGAAGAACGCGCCGCCGCCGATGACTGCCACTGCCGCGATCCCGGCGGCTGCCAGGACGATCTTTCCCCCGTTCTTCTTTCCGCCTGCGGGCGGGTCGGCAGGAATGTAAGCACGGGTGTCCGGGGCCGGGGCTGCCGGGGATTCGTCTGTTACCTCCGGGGTTGCCTGGGAGGCCTCCGGAGCAGTCTCCGCTGCTTCCGCTCCAGGGGCTGCCGGGGTATCTGCCGGCACCTGGTTCTTTTCTTCTCCGCCGGCAGATGTATCACCCTCCAGCGGCGTACTGCATACGCTGCATACCTTTTCCATATCATTTGTCTCGGTTCCGCAATTGGGACATTTCATGTTGTCTTCCTCCCTCTTTTCAATCATTGTTCCGGAAAGCCGCAATCATCTCTTCCTCGGTCATTCCGGTCTTTACTTCCTCCAGCCTTCCGCCCCGGAGCACATACATCCGGGTGCACAGTGCCAGCTCGGACTGTTCGTGGGAGGTCAGGATCACGGTGCCGCCTTCTTTCCGGTACTGTTCCAGATAGGCCCGGATGTCTGCCTTGCACTCCATGTCCAGGGCGGCTCCCGGCTCGTCCAGAATCAGGGTTCCCGCGTGGTTGGACAAGGCGCAGGCAATGCTGAGACGCTTTTTCATGCCTCCGGACAATCTGGCAACCGGCTTTTTCAGCATGGCAGGGATTCCCAGCATGGCGGCCGGGCCCTGGGCCAGGTCCTGTTCCATCTCCCGGCGGCTTCCTCTGTACCAGAGGGACAGATTATCCCGGACCGTCAGTTCCTCGATCAGGGGATTCTCCTGGGGAACGTAGGCCGCCTCCCTGGCAAAGACCCCGGGGGAGCCTGTGGCCTCCTGGTTCCGGTAACGGATGCTGCCCTGGTCTGCCTTCACCGCTCCGGCCAGAATGGACAGCAGGGTGGTCTTCCCGCATCCGTTGCTCCCCACGATTCCCACGCAGGTGCCCGGAGCCGCCGTAAAGGAAACCGCGTCCAGTATCTTCTGTTTTCCATAGGACTTGCAAAGTCCGGTTACTTCTAACATGGTCGTCTCCTTTGGCATATAAAACCGAAAAGGTGTAAAGCCTTTTCCCAACGAAAGACTTTACATCCTGGGGTTTCGTGATTATATTACAGTCACTGCCACTCCAGCCGGTGCAGGCTCCCTTGACGGTTCATCTTCTCAAACCCGTTCTGCCGCAGTGCCTCATACAGCACAATGGCCACGGAATTCGCCAGATTCAGGGAGCGGATGTCTCCCCACATGGGAATCCGCACGCAGCGGTCCTGGTTCCTGACCAGAAGCTCCTCGGGGATTCCCGCGCTTTCGCTGCCGAACATCAGGCAGCAGTCCGGCTCGTAGGCCACGTCCGTGTAGGTCCGACGGGCCTTGGTGGTGGCCATGTAGATCCTTGCCCCCGGATTCTTCTCAAGGAACTCCTGGTAATCGCAGTAGACCCGCACATCCAGCTTGTCCCAGTAATCCAGCCCGGCCCGCTTCACCGCCTTGTCCCCAAGCTTAAAGCCCAGAGGCTCAATGAGATGGAGCCGGGTGCCGGTGGCCACGCAGGTCCTGCCGATGTTTCCTGTATTCAGGGGCATCTCCGGTTCGTATAATACAATGTCCACGGTATCTGTCCTCCTGCCCTTACCGGTTATCCAGCTTCCGCACAAACCGCTCCATCCGGCCCAGGGCCTCCTTCAGGCTCTTTAGGGAGTAAGCGTAGGAAATCCGCAGGTAGCCTTCCCCACTGTCGCCGAAGGCGGTTCCCGGCACCACGGCCACCTTCTCTTCCTTCAGCAGACGGACCGCAAATTCGTCGGAGGTCATGCCGAACCGCCGGATGCTGGGGAAGGCATAAAATGCCCCCAGAGGCTCAAAGCACTCCAGGCCCATTTCCTCAAAGGCGTGAAGCAGGTACCGGCGCCGCTGGTCGTAAGACTCCCGCATCCGGTCCACGTCCCCGTCGCTGTTCTTCATGGCATCAATGGCCGCGAACTGGCTGGTGGTGGGGGCGCACATAATGGCGAACTGGTGTATTTTCAGCATCTGCTTTAAAATGATCTCGGGAGCGCAGGCATACCCTAAACGCCAGCCGGTCATGGCAAATGCCTTGGAAAAGCCGTTGATCAGCACGGTCCGTTCCTTCATCCCCGGCAAAGAGGCAATGGACACATGGTCCGCTCCCCCGTAGGTCAGCTCCGAATAGATCTCGTCGGACAGTACAAACAGGTCGTGTTCTTTCACAATCTCCGCGATCTGCTCCAGCTCCGGCCTGGTCATAATGGCGCCGGTGGGATTGTTGGGGAAGGGCATTACCAGAATCTTGGTCCGGGGAGTGATCTTCTCCAGCAGCTTCTCCGGGGTCAGACGGAACTGGTCCTTCTCTTCCAGGGCAATGGGCACTGCCACGCCTCCTGCCAGAATGGTGCAGGGCACATAGGACACGAAGCTGGGCTGGGGCACCAGCACCTCATCCCCCGGGTCCAGCATGGCCCGCATGGCAATGTCAATGGCCTCGCTGCCGCCTACCGTCACCAGTGTCTCCTTGTCCGGGTCATAGTCCAGACCGCACCGGCGTTTCAGATAATTGTGAATCTCCACCCGCAGGTCCCGGAGACCTGCGTTGGCGGTGTAGAAGGTGCGGCCCTTCTCCAGGGAGTAAATGCCTTCCTCCCGGATGTGCCAGGGGGTATCAAAATCCGGCTCCCCCACACCCAGGGACACGGCATCCTTCATCTCGCTGGCAATATCAAAAAATTTGCGGATTCCCGATGGGGGAATCGTCACGATCTTTTCAGATAAGGGGTTTCTCACGGCGTAATCAGCATCCTTTCATCCTGGATCTGGTCACAGAGAACCGTGCCGTGATCCTTGTATTTTTTCAGCACAAAATGGGTGGCTGTGCTTAGTACGGAATCCAGGGGCGCCAGCTTGTCGGATACGAACTGGGCCACCTGGCGCATGGTCTTTCCCTCAATGATCACCGTAAAATCGTAGGCCCCGGACATCAGGTACACGGCCGTGACTTCGCTGTACTGGTAAATGCGCTCGGCCAGCTTGTCAAAGCCCATGCCCCGCTGGGGAGTCACCTTTACCTCAATTAAGGCCACCACCTTCTCCTCGCTGGTGTTCTCCCAGTTGATCAGGGTGTGGTATCCGCAAATAATATGTTCTTTTTCCATCTCGGCAATCTCGTTGGCCACTGCCGCTTCATTCTCTCCCAGCAGAACTGCCAGGTCCTTAATATCGATTCTGCTGTTTTTCTCAATAACTGCCAGAATTTTCTCTCTCATGTCCGATTGCCTCCTTATAGTCCTCCAGGTTCTTAAGCTCGTCCCGCCTGGGCCGCTCCAGGTAGGCCACGGTCTCCCCGTGGATCACGGCCCGGGCATTGCCTCCCGTGACCCTGCCCATGACCGCTGCCGGAATCCCCAGTTTTTCCAGGTTCTTCACAAGCCGGCCTCCGTTGGGGGATGCCAGAAGCCAGCTCCCTGCCCCGTAAAGCCGGTAGGGGTTCAGATCCAGCCGCTGGCAGATTTCGATGGTCTCCTGGCGCAGGGGAATGTCCCGCAGCACCAGCTCCACCCCCAGGCCGTAGGCCCCGGACAGATTCCAGACAGTGGTCATGATCCCGCCTTCCCCTACCGGTTCCCCGTCTGCAATGCCCAGGTCCTGCCAGTGCTTCCGGCCCGGAAGCTGCACCTGGTACGGGCAGTCCCGGATCTCATCCAGGTATTCTGCCGAAAACCAGGCCTCCAGTTTCCTTCTGGCCGCTTCCACAGCCAGGACGGTACCGGCAAATCCCGGCCATCCGGCTACGGCCAGGTCCTGCCCTACTTCCATGAGACCAGTGTTGTCCCGTTCTATTTTATGAATCATAATGGTCCGGTTCCTCTATGCTGCCTTGGCGGCCGCGCTTATGCTGCCGCACCGGGATCTGCCGGGGCAGGCGCCGGATCTGCCGGTGCCGCCGGGGCAGGGTCGGCTGCCGGTGGGGCAGGGGCTGCCGGAGCAGAATCGGCTGCCGAAGATGCCGGCGCCGGGTCGGCCGGGGCCGGACTGGGAGCCGACGGGGCTGGGGTTGACTGGGACGGATCGGCAGTGGACGGGGCTGGTGCCGACGCCCCCGGATTCCCGGAGCTGCTGTCTCCGCCCTGGGAGGATGCCTGTCCACCCTGGGCGTCACCACTGCCGCCGGATGGACCGGTCTGGCCCTGGCTGCCACTGTCTGTCCCGGCAGCGCCGGACTGGCCCTGGCCGGGACCTGCCGGACCCGGGCTTTCTCCCGGCTGGCCTGCTTCTCCCGGCTGGCCTGCTTCTCCTGCCTGGGCCGGATCCACCGGCTGTCCCGGTATCAGGGACGGGTCCGCAGGCACCACCGGCGCCGGAGGCCCTACCAGTACAATGGCCTTGGACGCATTGTAAGTATCCTCGTTCAGCAGTGTGCGCTCGGTTTCATTTCCATCTACGGTCACTACCTTCCAGAGCCTGGACTTTAGGCCCCGGTGGGCAGACTGGACCTGGCGTCTGGCTCCCGGAGCCATGGACAGATCCACCCGCTCCGTAGGCGCTCCCGGGTCCACCACCCGCAGGGTCTCGGAAACATACTCCACCTTCCGGTTCCCGGGCCGTGTCTCCTTGCCGTAGATGGTAAAGGTCAGGGTCCTGCCGGAGGTGCCCCCTTCCACATAGATAGGGGTTCCGTAATTGTTGGTAATCTTGATATCCTTGTAAGTACCTGCAATGGCCGCGTCCATGGAAGGCCGCACATAGCCTACAATCATGGAGTGGTTCTGGCGCTGGGTAATCTCCAGCTCCGCCCGCAAGGCCGCATTGTAAAGGGTGGTGGCAATCTGGCACACGCCGCCGCCGATGCTGTCCACCACCTGGCCGTTCTCATAAGCCGCTGCCGTCCGGTAGCCGTTGGCAATGGTAAAGGGGTGCATGCACTCGTACCCGGACAAGGTCTCCCCAGGCATCAGCACATGGCCGTTGATCTTGGAAGCGCCGTTGGACAGGTTGGCAGACCGGGAAGCCCCGCTGCTGCTGAAATCCGTGGAAAAGGTTCCCAGCACATCCTGGATGCTGGCCAGATCCTCTTCCTTTACATCCGGTTCCTTTAACGTGATCACCGCCTGGGCCTCCACGTCCTCCTTCCCAGGCTCTGCCAGGGCCTGGTCCAGGGCCTTCTTTGTGGCAGCCATATCCACGGTCTTGCCGGTGACACCGGGTGTGATCTGGAATGCACCGTCCACCCGGGTAATGGCTGCGTTCTGGGGCTCCTGCATCATGCCGGCGCAGTGCTCCTCAATAAAGGACGTCACCTGGGCCTCCCCTACGCTGGCTTTCAGGTCAATGTGTACCGGGCTCTTCTCCAGGTCCTTCTGTTCCATGTAGCGCTGGACCAGATTGCCCCCTTTCACATGGCCGGCTGCCTCCTTTACCGCGTCCGGGTTCTCCCAGACATAGCCTAACTGGCCTGCGGTAGCATTCACCGGATTCCCGTCCACCACCAGGCGGACCCCCCGGCTTTCCATCTCTTTCATGTAAGCGCTGACCGTGTCCTGGGCCTGGTCCTGGGTCATGCCTCCCAGGCTGAATTCCCCCACAAAGACCCCTTCCGGGAACCGGGTTTCCTGGGCCCAGGCCGGCGTGGCTGCCAGAAGCCCCAGGGCCAGCACCATGGCAAAGGCAGCGCCGCGGGGCTTAAGCCCCGCCTTAACTGTAACCTGACTTCTCATAATCTCTCCTCAATCCAGTTCCGATTACATAAGTGCGCTCAGCACCACCGGCAGCACCATAGCAAGCACCAGA
>CAJTOV010000095.1 GCA_910577765.1 uncultured Lachnospiraceae bacterium | reverse complement strand
TTACAAGCCAGCTTGACGTCTGTTTTCGTCCAGTTTTCCCCGTCCCGTGAACTGTAACTTGTAATCACAATTGGATTATGATAGGGTGATAGATGTGTAGAAATATCTGATATAGAAATAATCTGGTGGAAAGGGGTGAAAAACGTAGATGGGATTTGACCTGACCAATTTTTATGAATATAGGGAAGATAACCGTCTGGAGGTGAAAAAAGCCAGGGATGGCCTGCCCAACAGTCTGTGGGATACCTATTCTTCCATGGCCAACTGTTACGGTGGAATCATACTGCTTGGCGTGACTGAAAAAGATGACGGAAGCTTTGCAACCACTGGACTGAAGAATGTTGAAAAGCTGAAAAAGGACTTCTGGAACAATATCAACAATCGTCAGAAAGTCAGTATCAATCTGCTGACGGATGATGATGTGGTATCCTACGAAATGAACGGTGACGTGGTTCTGGCCATCCATGTTCCCATGGCCCGCCGGGAGGAAAAGCCGGTCTATATCAATGACAATCTGTTCGGCGGTACATTCCGGCGCAATGGGGAGGGCGACTATCACTGCACACCCGGTGAAATCCGCGCCATGCTCCGGGACCAGACAGAAGAGACATCCGATATGAAGGTACTGGACGATATGGAGATCAGTGATCTGAGCATGGAGACGGTTCATGCCTACCGTAACAGGCATTTGGCCCTGAGACCCAACCATGTATGGGAGAGGCTGACCGACGAGGCATATCTGGAACAGATTGGTGCTGCAAGAAGATCAAAAAGGGATAAACGGATTCATCCTACAGGTGCGGGACTTCTGATGTTCGGGTAGGACGATTCTGACGCTTCCGTTTGTGGCGGGACAGAAAGGAAATGCGGACGCCAACCCGGAGATTTCGTATGGAACCATTCATAAGCCAGTAAAAACAGGCGATAAAAGTACCGGTTCTAAAATAGAAACACATAAAAACAGAATTAGAAGGTTTCTTTGCGCCCATGGTGAGTCCAAATTATCCGATCTTGCCCAGGAGACAGGGTTAAGTGTATCAAGAACACGGGGGATTATAGCAGAGATGCCGGATGTTGATGCAATCGGAAAAAACAGAAACAGAACCTACCGGCTGACCAGCCGGTGAAAAGCAGAGGCGTTCCCGTCTTTCAGGAGCGCCTCTGCTTTTCATCTATTCTGCGGCAGAGCTATGGGAAGAGGGAACTGCAACAGAAGCATTTTTTCCACGCCGCCACACATCCGCCAGCCGAAACCCCACCTGGATTTTGGGACGGCTATCTTCCAGTGCAGCATAATCGTCCGTTTCCAGTATGCTCCGGAGTGCATCCGGGCCGGGGGAATCCTCCGGCCCGGCGGTGCCTGCTTCACAGTCCACATCCAGAAAACAGAACTGGGGATACATGACGCACCACCAGTTGTGTCCCCTGCCCGAGCCCAGGGTGACCCGGACCGCATCGTAATACCCGCAGGGGAAGGTGAAATTCCCATAAGCCCGGGCCGGAAAATAACAGCTGGTAATCTCCAGCCTGGCCTGGTAATCCATTCCCTGCTGCCGCAGGTACCGGTCTGCCGCCGCCTCCATCTCCTCTGTATGCTCCCTTACGAACCGGACCGTGTCCTCCCGGTCTGCCGCAGACGGAAGCCGTTCCCTTACATAATCCAGAAGCAGGCTCCGCACCTGAAGCTTCACTGCCTGGTCGCGCCTGCCGTCGCTTTCCGCCAGCACATGAAACCGCAGCACTGCCGGGGAAATCCGCGCCGCCAGAATCTCCTGGACCCGCCGGCTCTCGCCGCATAGAAGCAGCCCCATAACCAGAAAGCACCCCAGGCTTAGAAAGAAGCACTTCCGTGCCTGCTGTATGTAACCATGCCCTGTATTCCCAACCATACTATGTTCCTCCGTCAGTTTTAAACATTCATTGAATTCCCTGTTTTTAAGTATTGACATATATGGTATAATTAAACCTGACTGTCTCAATGAAAAGAAACTTAAGGCCCATTGGACCTGGTTCCTACATATATTTTAGTAAGATGTGCCCGCAGCCAGAGCCGGGCCCGGACTTGTCCGGTCCCAGCCCCTGCCATAAAGCCGGGTCCATCAGGAGGATCAAATCTATGGAAAAGAAACGAATTGCAGTGCTGTTCGGCGGCCAGTCATCGGAGCACCTGGTGTCCTGCATGTCTGCCGCCAATGTGATCGGACAGATTGACCAGTCCCGGTATGAGCTGCTTCTCATAGGGATCACAGAAGAAGGCCACTGGCTGAAGGCAGACTCCCTGGAGGCTGTCCGGTCCGGCGCCTGGAAGGAAAGTACCACAGAGGCCATTCTGTCCCCGGATGCCACAAAACAGTGCGTGATCCTGACAGAAAAGGGCAGCAGCCGGAATGTGCCGGTGGATGTGGTGTTCCCGGTGCTTCACGGCCCTTATGGCGAGGACGGAACCGTCCAGGGCCTTCTGGAGCTGGCGCGGATTCCCTATGTGGGATGCGGCGTGCTGGCATCCGCCGTGTCCATGGATAAGCTGTACACCAAAGGGATTGTGGACCGTCTGGGTATCCGTCAGGCCAGATATATCCCGGTGATGGTCTGGGAGCTTAAGAAGGATGCGGATGGGGTTGTCCGGCAGGTGGAGGAGCAGCTTTCCTACCCGGTATTTGTCAAGCCCTCCAGCGCAGGCTCTTCCCGGGGCATTACCAAGGCCGGGAACCGGCAGGAGCTTCTGGCAGGTCTTAAGGAAGCAGCCGGCCATGACCGGAAGATTCTGGTGGAAGAGACCATCACAGGCCATGAAGTGGAATGCGCCGTCCTGGGGGGCGGCCAGAAGCCGGTGGAATCCTCCGGCGTGGGAGAGATTCTGGCGGCAGCCGAATTCTATGATTATGAGGCCAAGTATTTTAATGAAGATTCCCGCACCGTCATCGGCCCGGAGCTTCCCGGCGATTCTGCACAGCAGGTGCGCAGGGCAGCGGAGCGTATTTTCAATGCCGTGGACGGCTATGGTCTGGCCCGTGTGGATTTCTTCGTGACCCGGCAGGGGGAAGTGGTGTTTAACGAGATCAATACCCTTCCCGGCTTTACGGCCATCAGCATGTATCCCATGCTGTGGGAGGCGGCAGGGATTCCCAAAGATCAGTTAATTGACCGGCTGATTTCCCTGGCATTTGAGCGGTAACGGCCATTGAATCCTAAGATAAAGGGGAAATTGTTATGAACAGAAAACCTCCGTGGGTCCAGGGGCCGGACGGGCAGTCCCTGGAAGACAGTACGGCGGACACCCTGGGCATACCGGACCGGAAGCGGAATGCACCGGTTGGCGTATTTGATTCCGGCGTAGGGGGCCTGACCGTGGCCAGGGAAATCATGCGCCAGATTCCGGAAGAACGGCTGATCTATTTTGGAGATACGGCCAGGCTGCCCTATGGGAGCAAATCAAAGGATACCATTGTCCGGTATTCCCGGCAGGTGGTGCGGTTTTTAAGAACCAAGGACGTAAAGGCCATTGTGATAGCCTGCAATACAGCCAGCGCCTATGCCCTGGAGACCATCCAGGCAGAGACGGATATCCCGGTGATCGGGGTCATCAATGCCGGTGCCCGGACTGCGGTTTCCGCCACCCGCAACGGGCGGATCGGGGTCATCGGCACGGAAGGCACCATCGGCAGCGGCATTTATACGGAAGTGATCCGTAAGCTGGGGCCACAGACCCAGGTAATCGGCAAGGCCTGCCCCCTGTTTGTGCCTCTGGTGGAGGAGGGGCTTCTCCACGATTCGGTTACCGATGAGATCGCCTCCCGCTATCTCAGTGTTCTGAAAGGGAAATACATTGACACCCTGGTGCTGGGCTGTACCCATTACCCCCTGCTGCGGTCCACCCTGGGGCGGCTGATGGGGGATGCGGTGACCCTGGTGAATCCGGCTTACGAGACTGCCCTGGAGCTGCGGGACCTTTTGAAGGCCCACGATCTTAACCGGGAACCGGATGCCTGCATGGAAGGGGAGAAGTACCAGTTCTACGTCAGTGACCTGGCAGAGAAATTCACCAGCTTCGCCGCGGCCATTCTGCCCAACCAGGTCCGGGAGACCCGCAAGATTGATATTGAGAACTATTAGGCCAGAATAGAAGATGAAAGGATGTGAGCCATCATGACCAGAGACGTACTGATCCGGATCAGCGGCCTCCGCACCATGGACGGGGACCAGGAAGACGTGGAAGTGATCACCACCGGGGAATACTACTGGAGAAACGGCAAACATTACGTATTTTACGATGAGGTGGTAGAAGGATTTGAAGGCAGCATCCGCAATATGGTCAAGATCACACCGGATATGATGGAGATCCGCAAGCAGGGAATCACCAATGCCGACATGATCTTTGAGCAGGGCCAGAAGAAGATGGCCCGCTACATCACGCCCCTGGGGGAGATGGTCATTGAGATCGGCACCAGTCGCATCCAGATCGATACCCAGGAGGACAGCCTGAAAGTCTCTGTCAGCTACGGCCTGGACATTAACTACGAGCACGTTTCCGACAGCAGCATCTGCCTGGACGTCAGCTCTCTGGAGAAGGCCCGGTTAAGCCTCCGCCCATAAACACCCATAAGACCGCTTTGTCTGAAATTAGATACCGGAACAAAACGGGTCTGCCGCAAAATTGCGGCAGGCCCGTTACAGTGTACCTGGGGGAATCCGGTACTTATACTATTTCTTCTTGTTTTTGTTGTCCTGATCCTTCTTAAACACCTTTGCGAAGAATCCTTTCTTTTTCGGCGGTGCCGGAACCGCGCCGCCCCGGACACTCTTGATGGCAGTGATGTAGAGACCGCTGACCACTACCTTGGCTTCCGTCTTCACCGGAAGGGAGGCGAACACCTTCTCATCGGCAATCAGGGTCATAACCTTGGGACCTACCTTGGCCTTGACAATGGGAAGCTTGGCCCACTTCATGTACCAGGGAGTCTGTTCGCCGACAATCTTGGGAAGTCCGGCGTCCTTGATCTTTAACTTCTTTTTATCAATAATCAGCATGGAAACCGTCTGGGCCGCTGCTTCCAGCATCTGCTGCTGCTCCACCTGCCGCTTTTCCATCTTCCTTCCCAGGAAATACAGTACCACCAGGGCAACCAGGACGATTGCCAGAATAATAAGTAAGACATTTAAAAATGTGTTCATGGGGAACCCCTCCATCCAGTCGTGTTGTATAGCAGCCGCCACCCGGCAAGGTATAAGCTGCGTCAATAGTATAGCATTTTTCGGGGGATTTTGCAAGAGAAAAAACTTGACACCTTGACAAGGCTATGTTATTATGGAGTGTGCACTATTGTGGCATCATGGGCATTTTGCGCCCAAAAGCAGCCATAAAAACTTAGAAAACAGGGGTGAAACGTCAATGGAGAAAAGCAGAATGCGTCCGGTGACATCCGGGAAAAGCCTTAGAATGAGCTACTCAAGACAAAAGGAAGTTCTTGAGATGCCGAACCTGATTGAGATTCAGAAAGACTCCTATCAGTGGTTCCTTGATGAAGGGTTAAAAGAAGTATTTGAGGATATTTCCCCCATCTCCGATTTTGCGGGCCACCTGAGTCTGGAATTTGTCGGTTTTACCTTATGCAGAAATGAAATTAAATCTACTATAGATACCATTGAAAAATGTAAGGAACGTGACGCCACTTACGCAGCACCTCTCAAGGTAAAGGTAAGACTTTACAATAAAGATAAGGAAGAGATTAACGAACATGAGATCTTCATGGGGGATCTTCCGCTGATGACCGATACAGGCTCCTTTGTGATCAATGGTGCGGAGCGTGTTATCGTCAGCCAGCTGGTCCGTTCCCCGGGAATCTATTATGGAATCGGACATGATAAGATCGGTAAAGAACTGTTTACCTGTACGGTGATCCCCAACCGCGGTGCATGGCTGGAATATGAGACTGACTCCAATGACATTTTTTACGTCCGTGTGGACCGGACCCGCAAGGTGCCGGTGACGGTGCTTGTCCGCGCCCTGGGCTACGGCACCAACGCGGAGATCATTGACCTGTTTGGCGAAGAGCCCAAGCTTCTGGCAAGCTTTGGCAAGGATACCTCTGACAACTACCAGGATGGTCTTTTGGAACTGTACAAGAAGATCCGTCCCGGTGAGCCCTTATCCGTGGACAGTGCAGAGAGCCTTTTAAACAGTATGTTCTTTGACCCCAGACGGTACGATCTGGCAAAGGTAGGCAGATATAAGTTCAACAAGAAGCTTCACTTTAAGAACCGCATCAAGGGCCACGTGCTGGCCGAGGATGTGGCAGATCTTTCCACCGGTGAGATCCTGGCCGAGGCCGGTACCACCGTAGACAAGGACCTGGCCACCCGGATTCAGGATGCCGCGGTTCCCTATGTGTATATCCAGGGCCCGGAGCGCAACCACAAGGTTCTGTCCAACCTGATGGTGGACCTTGCTGCCTATGCGGAGTTTGCGCCGGAGGAGGCCGGGATTACGGAGTTAGTATATTACCCGGTGCTGAAAACTATTCTGGAAGAAGCTGGCGGCGACCAGGACCTTCTGAAAGACCTGGTCCGGAGAAATGTCAGCGAACTGGTGCCCAAGCACATTACCAAGGAAGACATTATTGCTTCCATCAACTATAATATGCATCTGGAAGGGGAGATCGGCAATTCCGACGATATTGACCATCTGGGCAACCGCCGTATCCGTGCCGTGGGAGAGCTTCTCCAGAACCAGTACCGGATCGGCTTGTCCCGTATGGAGCGTGTGGTAAGGGAGCGTATGACCACCCAGGATATCGACGGCATTACCCCCCAGTCCCTGATCAATATCAAGCCGGTGACTGCGGCAGTAAAGGAGTTCTTCGGAAGCTCCCAGCTGTCCCAGTTCATGGACCAGAACAATCCCCTGTCCGAGCTGACCCACAAGCGGCGTCTGTCTGCCCTGGGTCCCGGCGGTCTGTCCAGGGACCGTGCCGGATTTGAGGTCCGTGACGTACACTACACCCATTACGGGCGCATGTGTCCCATTGAGACCCCCGAGGGTCCCAACATCGGCCTGATCAACTCCCTGGCCACCTATGCACGGGTGAACCAGTACGGATTTATTGAGGCTCCCTACCGGATCGTGGATAAGACCGATCCGGCCAACCCCAGAGTTACTGACCAGGTGGTTTACCTGACCGCTGACGAGGAGGATAATTTCATTGTGGCCCAGGCAAATACGCCTCTGGATGAGGAAGGCCACTTTGTCCACAACAATGTTTCCGGACGTTTCCGGGAGGAGACTTCCGAGTTCCAGAAGAAGAATATTGACCTGATGGACGTATCCCCCAAGATGGTGTTCTCGGTGGCGACCTCCATGATCCCCTTCCTGGAAAATGACGATGCCAACCGGGCCCTGATGGGTTCCAACATGCAGCGTCAGGCAGTGCCGCTTTTAAAGACCGAGGCTCCGGTGGTAGGTACCGGAATCGAGGCCAAGGCAGCCGTGGACTCCGGCGTGTGCGTGCTGGCAAGGCATGCAGGGGTGGTGGAGCGGTCCGCGTCCAATGAGATCATTATCCGGCGGGATGACAACGGGGCCAAGGATGTGTACCACCTGACCAAGTTTAAGCGCAGCAACCAGTCCAACTGCTACAACCAGAAGCCGGTGGTCTTCAAGGGGAACCATGTGGAAGCCGGGGAGGTCATTGCAGACGGTCCTTCCACGGAGAACGGGGAGATCGCCCTGGGCAAGAACCCGCTGATCGGCTTCATGACCTGGGAAGGCTACAACTACGAGGACGCGGTCCTTCTGTCCGAGCGTCTGGTCCAGGAGGATGTGTACACTTCGGTGCATATTGAAGAGTATGAGGCAGAGTCCCGGGATACCAAGCTGGGGCCGGAAGAGATCACCCGGGACGTTCCCGGTGTAGGAGACGACGCCTTAAAGGATCTGGACGAGCGGGGAATCATCCGCATCGGCGCAGAGGTCCGTGCCGGGGATATTCTGGTAGGCAAGGTAACCCCCAAGGGAGAGACCGAGCTGACGGCGGAGGAGCGGCTGCTGCGGGCAATCTTCGGTGAGAAGGCCCGTGAAGTCCGTGACACCTCCTTAAAGGTGCCCCACGGCGCCTATGGCATTATCGTGGATGCCAAGGTATTTACCAGGGAGAACGGCGACGACCTGGCGCCTGGTGTGAACCAGACCGTGCGGATTTACATTGCCCAGAAGCGTAAGATTTCCGTAGGTGACAAGATGGCCGGACGTCACGGCAACAAGGGTGTGGTTTCCCGGGTGCTTCCGGTGGAGGATATGCCCTTCCTGCCCAACGGACGTCCCCTGGATATTGTGCTGAACCCTCTGGGCGTGCCGTCCCGTATGAATATCGGACAGGTGCTGGAGATTCATTTAAGCCTTGCAGCCAAGGCCCTGGGCTTTAACATTGCCACCCCGGTCTTTGACGGTGCCAACGAGATCGATATTATGGATGCCCTGGATGTGGCCAATGATTATGTCAACACCTCCTGGGAAGAGTTTGAAGAAAAGTATACCGGTATCTTAAAGCAGGATGTTCTGGATTACCTGGGCGCCAACCTGGAGCACAGGGAGCTGTGGAAGGGTGTGACCTTAAGCCGGGACGGCAAGGTACGTCTGCGGGACGGCCGTACCGGAGAGTATTTCGACAGCCCGGTTACCATCGGACACATGCATTACCTGAAGCTGCACCATCTGGTAGACGACAAGATCCATGCCCGTTCCACCGGCCCATACTCCCTGGTGACCCAGCAGCCCCTGGGCGGCAAGGCCCAGTTCGGCGGACAGCGGTTCGGTGAGATGGAGGTGTGGGCCCTGGAGGCTTACGGTGCATCCTACACCCTGCAGGAGATTCTTACCGTCAAGTCCGACGATGTGGTGGGCCGTGTGAAGACTTACGAGGCCATTATCAAGGGCGAGAACATTCCGGAGCCGGGTGTGCCTGAGTCCTTCAAGGTGCTCCTTAAGGAGCTTCAGTCCCTGGGTCTGGATGTGAGCGTGCTCCGCGACGACGGTACGGAAGTGGAGATCGGAGAGAACATCGACTACGGTGAGACAGACCTGCGGTCCATTATTGAGGGCGACCGCAATTACAACCAGGAAGAGTCCTTTGGCGCATACGGCTACCAGCAGCAGGAGTTTGAAGGCGGCGAGCTGGTGGATGTGGACGAGGACGCGGAAAATGATGACGATTACGAGGATGATCCCGATCTGGATGATTTTGAAGAATCCTCTTTTGATGAAGAAGAATAATAGAAGGGAGTATCGCTCATGCCTGATGTAAATGAAACGTATCAGCCGTTGACATTTGACGCTATTAAGATTGGCCTGGCATCCCCGGAGCGGATCATGGAATGGTCCCACGGGGAGGTGAAGAAGCCGGAGACCATCAACTACCGTACCTTAAAGCCGGAGCGGGACGGCCTGTTCTGTGAGCGGATTTTCGGACCCAGCAAGGACTGGGAGTGCCACTGCGGCAAATACAAGAAGATCCGGTATAAGGGTGTGATCTGTGACCGCTGCGGCGTGGAGGTAACCAAGTCCAGTGTCCGCAGAGAGCGGATCGGCCACATCCAGCTGGCGGCCCCGGTATCCCATATCTGGTATTTCAAGGGGATTCCCAGCCGTATGGGCCTGATTCTGGATATCTCCCCCAGGGTGCTGGAGAAGGTACTGTACTTTGCTTCCTATATTGTGCTGGACTGCGGGTCTACCAGCCTCCAGTACAAACAGATCCTTTCGGAGAAGGAATACCGGGAGGAACTGGAGAACTGGGGTTACGGCACATTCCGGGTAGGCATGGGAGCCGAGGCCATTCTGGAGCTTCTGCAGGCCATTGACCTGGAGAAGGAGTCTGCGGAGCTTAAGAAGGAGCTGCGGGATTCCAGCGGCCAGAAGCGTGCCAGGATTATCAAGCGGCTGGAAGTTGTGGAAGCCTTCCGCAGCTCCGGCAACAAGCCGGAGTGGATGATCATGACGGTGATTCCGGTGATTCCGCCGGATATCCGGCCCATGGTACAGCTGGACGGCGGCCGGTTCGCCACCTCGGACTTAAACGACTTATATAGAAGAATCATCAACCGCAATAACCGTCTGGCAAGACTGCTGGAGCTTGGCGCCCCGGACATTATTGTCCGCAACGAGAAGCGTATGCTCCAGGAGGCCGTGGATGCCCTGATCGACAACGGCAGACGGGGAAGACCGGTGACCGGTCCCGGCAACCGTGCCTTGAAATCCCTGTCCGATATGCTGAAAGGAAAGCAGGGACGGTTCCGCCAGAACCTTCTGGGCAAGCGTGTGGACTATTCCGGCCGTTCCGTAATCGTGGTGGGACCGGAGCTGAAGATCTACCAGTGCGGCCTGCCCAAGGAGATGGCCATTGAGCTGTTCAAGCCCTTTGTCATGAAGGAGCTGGTCCAGAACGGCACGGCCCACAACATCAAGAGTGCCAAGAAGATGGTGGAGCGTCTCCAGACCGAGGTCTGGGATGTGCTGGAGGATGTGATCAAGGAGCATCCGGTGATGCTGAACCGTGCGCCTACCCTTCACAGACTGGGAATCCAGGCGTTTGAGCCTATCCTGGTGGAAGGTAAGGCCATTAAGCTGCATCCCCTGGTATGTACGGCTTTCAATGCGGACTTTGACGGAGACCAGATGGCAGTGCATCTGCCCCTGTCCGTGGAGGCCCAGGCAGAATGCCGGTTCCTGCTTCTGTCTCCCAACAACCTGTTAAAGCCTTCGGACGGCGGACCTGTGGCAGTGCCTTCCCAGGATATGGTCCTTGGTATCTACTATCTGACCCAGGAGCGTCCGGGAGCCAAAGGCGAGGGCATGGTCTTTAAGAATGTCAACGAAGCCATTCTGGCCTATGAGAACGGGGCGGTAACCCTCCACTCCAGAATCCGGGTGCGGATAAACAGAAAGCTGGCAGACGGGACCATCCGGTCCGGGATCGTGGAATCCACGGTAGGCCGGTTTATCTTCAACGAGATCATTCCCCAGGATCTGGGCTTTGTGGACCGGAGCGTACCGGAGAATGAGCTGCTTTTAGAGGTGGATTTCCACGTAGGCAAGAAGCAGCTGAAGAAGATTCTGGAGAAGGTCATCAATGTCCACGGCGCCACCCAGACGGCTGTGACCCTGGACGACATTAAGGCCATTGGCTACAAGTATTCCACCAGGGCTGCCATGACCGTATCCATTTCCGATATGACGGTGCCGCCTACCAAGCCCCAGCTGATTGCGGATGCACAGAATACCGTAGACAAGATTTCCAAGAACTTCCGCCGTGGTCTGATCACGGAGGAAGAGCGTTATAAAGAGGTTATCGAGACCTGGAAGAATACCGACGACCAGCTGACCCATGATCTGCTGACCGGTCTGGATAAGTACAACAATATTTTCATGATGGCAGATTCCGGTGCCCGTGGTTCTGACAAGCAGATCAAGCAGCTTGCCGGTATGCGCGGACTGATGGCAGATACCACCGGACATACCATTGAGCTGCCCATTAAGTCCAACTTCCGTGAGGGGCTGGACGTACTGGAGTATTTCATTTCCGCCCACGGTGCCCGGAAGGGACTGTCCGATACGGCTTTGCGTACCGCAGACTCCGGATACCTGACCCGCCGTCTGGTGGACGTGTCCCAGGACCTGATTGTCCGGGAGGTGGACTGCTGTGAAGGGAAGGAGATTCCCTTTATGGAGATCAAGGCCTTCACCGACGGCAAGGAGACCATCGAAAGCTTACAGGAGCGGATTACGGGACGTTATATTGCCGAGACCATTACCGACCCGGACACCGGTGAGGTGGTGGTGAAGGCCAACCATATGTGTACGCCCCAGCGTGCGGCTGCGGTTATGGAAGTCCTGAACAAGCTGGGACGGGATTCGGTGAAGATCCGTACCGTTCTCACCTGCAAGGCCCATGTAGGTGTCTGCGCCAAGTGTTACGGCGCCAACATGGCTACAGGACAGCCGGTGCAGGTAGGGGAAGCCGTAGGCATCATTGCCGCCCAGTCCATCGGAGAGCCGGGCACCCAGCTTACCATGCGTACCTTCCATACCGGAGGCGTGGCCGGCGGTGATATCACCCAGGGTCTTCCCCGTGTGGAGGAGCTGTTTGAGGCCCGTAAGCCCAAGGGACTTGCCATTATTTCCGAGTTCGGCGGCGTGGTGGCCATCAAGGACACCAAGAAGAAGCGGGAGATTATGGTGACGGATACCGAGACCGGCAATTCCAAGACCTATCTGGTGCCCTACGGTTCCAGAATCAAGGTCATGGATGAGCAGGTGATTGAGGCCGGCGACGAGCTGACCGAGGGCAGTGTGAATCCCCACGACATTCTGAAGATCAAGGGCGTCCGGGCTGTGCAGGACTATATGATTCAGGAGGTACAGCGGGTGTACCGTCTCCAGGGCGTGGAGATCAACGACAAGCACGTGGAGATGATTGTCCGCCAGATGCTGAAAAAAATCCGCATTGAGGAAAGCGGCGACAGCGAGGTGCTGCCGGGCGTGTCCATGAATGTGCTGGATTTCAATGAGATGAATGAGCGGCTCATTGCCGAGGGCAAACAGCCGGCAGAAGGCAAGCAGGTGATGCTGGGTATTACCAAGGCCTCCCTGGCCACAGACTCCTTCCTGTCCGCGGCATCCTTCCAGGAGACCACCAAGGTCCTGACCGAGGCAGCCATCAACGGCAAGATTGACCATCTCATCGGCCTGAAGGAGAACGTGCTGATCGGTAAGCTGATTCCTGCCGGTACCGGTATGAAGCGTTACCGTTCCGTGAAGCTGGATACGGATATTGCCATGGAGGATGAGATCCTTCTGGAGGATGACGAAGAGATCCTGCTGCCTGAGGAGGCGGACATCATAGAGGAAGCTCCCGAAGTGTTCGAGTTTGACGAGATCGACGAGCCGGAGGAGGACGAGGGCGATGAGCTGATCGTGGCAGATGAAGAAGAGACGGATGTAGAGGAGTAAACGGTGTATCAGTACTGCCTCTGGAGCGTGTTTGAAGATTCGTAACAGTTCAGATAACCCTTGAACTGTTACGAACATTCAGACACGCTCCGGGATGCCTCTTCTTCCCTGATTTTTGAAGAATGCTTATGTGGGCAGGCTGGTCCATGTAGGCATTTTTTATTTCCGCCGGCAATGAGCCGGGTGCCGTACCCACACGGGCATTTGACTCTGGGTATTCGGACACAGCCAAGGAAGGAGGAAAAGGGATATGATAATCAGTGTGACCGGGGAGCTGTTTGTGTTTGAGACGCAGGTGCTGCCGGGCAGGGAGGAGCTGGAGGAGTTCTTCCGGGAGCTGGGGGAGCATGATGTGCTGGAGATCCGGCTTCAAAGCGGGGACGGGGTGAAGGTCTGCCATGTGACAAAGAAGACCCTGGAGTACCAAATGGGGTTTGTGAATCTGGCCATTCCCATGGGGGAGGACAGCTTTCAGCGGGCGGCAGATCTGTGCCCGCGGGATTTTGTGATGCCGGTGGTGGATGGAGACGGAAACTGTGTGAACCTGGTGCGGAAGGTCTGGTCCAGCTACAGCCATGTATACCAGTATGAGGGGCAGGTGGATGTGAGCTTTCTGAACCGGTATGACCGTCTGGCGCTGGTGCGGATGAACGAGTATTCCGTGGAGCTTTTCCGGCGGGCAATTCCCCTCTGGAAGGGGCGGGAGGTTCTGCTGGTGGGGGACGGGTGGAGGGACTTTGCCAGAGTGCTTCCCGGCCAGCCCCATGTGCAGGTGACAATTCTGGACCGGCTGGAGGAGTGGGAGGCGGTGCGGAAAGAGGCGGCCTCAGAGGGACAGCGGTTTCTGTCTGTGGTGGAGGGAATTGCGGAGAATGAAGGAAACGGGCGATATGAAAGCGGATTACTGTATTATGATGAGGTAATGACCCTGACCTTTCTCTTTTCCCATGTGACCCATCCGGGAACCAGGAATCCGGGGGAGAAATTTTTTGTGATTGACGGAAGCTTTTCTCTGGAAGGCATGTTTGCCATCTGGATGAAGACATTTACGGCAGCCAGATATGCACTGGCCAGGGGGTATGCCCCTGTATTTGCCATTGTGTCCTCGGACCGGAACATGTATTCGGACCATCCGGGGGATGATATCTGGAATAAATTTTTCCTTCAGCCAGGGGGATACACCATGGAGGAGGTGGAAGAAAGCAGCTATGTGGCCCATTCTCCCAACATGAATCTGATGAACACGGTGCGGTATATCATGGACCAGGTATCAGCCGGAAGGGATATGGTATGGCCGGAGGGAATCTGGAACAGCCGGGTGAAAGAATACATAGAGAGCCGGCAGAAACGGTTTCTGCCCCATCCCCAGGAGACCCTGGGAGTCCTGGTCCGGGGCACGGATTATGTCCACAATCCCCTGCCCAACCATCCCAGGCATGCCACTGTGGACCAGGTACTGGAGAAAATCTCCCAGGTAGAAGGTCAGTGGAAATTCCAATGGATCTATCTGGCTACGGAGGATGCAGACATCTGTGAAGCCATGAAAGAAACATACGGGGACAGGCTGTTGTGTACCGACCAGGAGCGTTACCAGGTAAAGCCGCGGCAGCTGCTGGTGGAGCTGCACAAGGAGAAGCAGGAGGGAAAGGGATTCCGCCTGGGAGCAGAGTACCTTTGTTCCGTCAGCCTTCTGGCCAGGTGCAGTTTTCTGATTGCCTCCGGTCCCTGCGGAGCCCTGGGAGAGGCCCTGAGACAGAATGGTGGTCAGTACAGGGAAGTGTTTGTGTTTGGGAACTGACAGCTGCTTTTGGGGAAGAGGGGAGGCGGATTGGGACGCTGAACGGAATTGTCTGGTCCGTCCCCTTAGATCACCTCTTTGAAATATCTTTAGAAAAACTTACACACTTAACTGGACAAATCCGTCTGGCCGGTTTGCAGCAGGGCTTTGAGCCGTTCCACCTCTCTCTGCTGGGCTTCCAGCTTCCTGGATGCGTCAGTCAGGGATTTGTCCTTATCCTCCAGGGCTTTATCCCTATCCTTCAGAGTTTCTTTCAGCTCCAGAATCTCTTCCCTCTGCTGGTACCGGAATGCAAATACCTCCTTGTAGGGTTCCTGGAATTCCGGGTAGGTCCGGATCACTTCCATGATATCCTCTGGTCTGTCGGAGGCGATAAAGGCCAGCCAGGCCTCCAGCTTGTTCCGTAAGATTCCGGTGTGGTGGTTCCGGGAATCCGTTTTCCGTTTCTGTAGGCCTTCCGCCGTGGTCTCCCGGGAACCTGCCGTGTTCTGGTTTCTCCTTCTATTGTGCAGGCTTTCCCGGAAGATGTCAAGGGGAATCAGAAGGTATTTCT
>CAJTOV010000094.1 GCA_910577765.1 uncultured Lachnospiraceae bacterium | reverse complement strand
AGCGAGTTTGCAACACACTTTCTCACAAGATTTGCTGCCCGTCTGAACTGTTACAAATTTTTTCATTTTTTTAAAAAAAGGTATTGCAATTTTTCCAATAAGTGCTACAATAAAACACGGAGGCATAGCTCAGCTGGGAGAGCACATGCATCACACGCATGGGGTCGCAGGTTCGAGCCCTGTTGTCTCCACTTTCTTAAAATCCGGGATCTCCCGGATTTTAAGAATTTATAAGGGGACATAGCTTAGCTGGGAAAGCGCTACGTTCGCAACGTAGAGACCGCGAGTTCGAATCTCGTTGTCTCCATTATAAGAAAGACGTCCAGGACGTCTTTTTTTGTTGTCTGGCCTGCAAACCCTTGTGTCCCTTTGTCCACTGAGGGTAGGGATTCCCGTAAAGAGGCCGGCTTCCACAATACCGTCCTAAACGGGCAATCTATTGTGAAAGCCGGCCCTTTTGCAGGAATCCCTCCGGTTCCGTTTCTTCTTATTCGAAGTAGTCCTTGTACTCCACCTCAATGGCATACTTCATCCTGGTCATGCTGATATAGAGATGTGCTTTCAGATTCTCTTCCAGGGCCGTCTCATCTTTCTTCTCCAGACATTCCAGAAGATTCCTGTGTTCTTTGATAATTCTCGTAAAATCTGTCTCTGTCACAAAGTCCAGCATCCTAAACCGGGTGTAATGAAGCTGCTGGGCCTGGATCACCTCCCACAGCTTCTCCTTGTCTGTGACAGAGAACCAGATAGCGTGCATCCGGGCATCCATGCGGTAGAACTGTTCCGGCTCAAATCCCGGCTCTTTTACCAGCAGCTCCTGAAGCCGGATCTGGTGGCGGATCTCTTCCAGGACCAGCGGAGTCTGGATCTTCATGAAATCCCGCATCACCATCAGCTCCACTGCCACCCGCATATAGATCATCTGACGGATATTTTTCAGATTCAGCCGGGTCACATAGGTTCCCGAATAGGGAACAGAACATACAAAACCATGTTCCTGAAGACGCCGGAGGGCCTCCCGGACCGGAGTCCGGGAGACATCAAACCGGGTACAGATTTCATGTTCACTGATGGACTGTCCCGGCTTTAAAGCCAGGTCAAGAATCTCGGCTTTCAGGGTTTCATACACATACTCCCCGCGGTTCTTCGGGCCTTTCTCCTCTGCTCCCATTGCAGACTAGGACGGCTGCTTGCCGATATAGGCCTGGATACCGCCATCCACGTACAGTACCTGTCCGTTGACAAAGTTGGATGCGTCTGATGCCAGGAATACAGCCGGACCGCCCAGGTCTGCCGGATCGCCCCAGCGGCCTGCCGGAGTCTTGGACACGATAAACTGGTCAAAGGGATGCCGGGAGCCGTCGGCCTGCTTCTCCCGCAGGGGTGCGGTCTGGGGAGTGGCAATATAGCCGGGTCCGATGCCATTGCACTGGATATTGTACTCGCCGTACTCGGAGCAGATATTGCGGGTCAGCATCTTGAGACCGCCCTTGGCTGCCGCATAGGCGGACACGGTCTCACGGCCAAACTCGGACATCATGGAGCAGATATTGATGATCTTGCCGTGGCCCTTCTTGATCATGGAGGGAATCACTGCCTTGGAGACGATGAAAGGCGCATTAAGGTCCACATCAATCACCTGACGGAAATCCTTGGCAGACATCTCGATCATGGGAATCCGCTTGATGATTCCGGCATTGTTCACCAGAATATCAACCACCCCTACCTGGGCCTCAATCTTCTGAACCATCTCCGTGACGGCATCTTCATCGGTAACGTCGCACACATAGCCGTGAGCCCTGATGCCCTCTGCCTGGTAGGCGGCCACTCCCTTATCTACCAGCTCCTGGCGGATGTCATTAAATACGATGGTAGCCCCTGCCTCTGCCATGGCTTTGGCAATGGCAAATCCAATACCATAGGATGCGCCGGTAACCAGGGCAACCTTGCCCCCCAGGGAATAATTCTGAATGTAGTCCATGTGAAATCCTCCTTCTCTTCGCCTTGTTTGGTATACAATCATGCTTAATTGTATACAAGTTTACTGTAATTAAACTATACCATACCTGTACTGGAAATGCAAGAACATTTTGCAGCTGCTTTCCGATTAGACAAGATGCTGCACATTTAAACACCGGCTTCATACTATGATAGTAGAATTTCCAATCAGGAAAGGAGAACTCTTTATGAGCTGCAACCAGAACCAGGGCAGGGCAATCTGTCCGCGTCCGCAGATGCCGGTTCCGCCTTGTATGAATACCAATTGCGACTGCAATGATTGCAACTGCCACCGTTCCCCCATGTCGCCTCCCGGCATGCCGGGAAGACCCGTTCCCCCACCTTCTGGCATGCCGGGAAGGCCCGTTCCTCCGTCTCAGGGGATGCCGGGAATGCCCCTTTCTCCGTCCCAGGGGATGTCGGGAATGCCCCTTTCTCCGTCCCAGGGGATGCCGGGAATGCCCCTTTCTCCGTCCCAGGAGATGCCGGGAATGCCTGTTTCTCCGTCCCAGGGAATGCCCGGAAGGCCTGTTTCTCCGTCTCAGGGAATGCCCGGAAGGCCTGTTTCTCCGTCTCAGGGAATGCCCGGATTTCCGCTCCAGATGCCGTCAGGAATGCCGGGGGGACGTTTCCCGGAATATACACCGCTGGGAATGGGATATGTGCCCATGCAGCAGTGGGGACCGGTTTACCAGCCGGAACAAGGGTTTAAGCAGGGCACCATTTTCCAGGAGCTTGATTATCCGTTTTTGATGAGGAGGTGCAGCTAGACCATGGATGTCAATCAGAACTATCTATTGCAGCAGGTATATATAACCGGATTCCAGCTGGACGATATTCTTCTGTACCTGGATACCCATCCGGACTGTCCGGCGGGCATGCAGTATTACCGTCAGGCCCAGGCAGCCAACCAGAGGGCTGTTGCCCAGTATGAACAGGCCTACGGCCCCCTGATGGCGGACCGGGTCAATGCACAGAACTGGAACTGGATTCGTGATCCGTGGCCGTGGGAAGGAGGAATGGGTTAATGTGGAGGTATGAAAAACGTTTGCAGTATCCGGTGAAGATTTCCTTCACCAATCCGAAACTGGCGCAGTTTATTATCAGTCAATACGGCGGGCCCGACGGCGAATCCGCCGCCGCCATGCGGTATCTGTCCCAGCGGTACGCCATGCCTTATGAGAAAGGGAAGGCCATCCTTACGGACATCGGCACGGAAGAGCTGGGACACTGGGAGATCATTGCCGCCATTGTTCACCAGCTTACCCGGAATCTGACCCCCGAAGAGATCGAGGCATCCGGATTTGGTCCCTATTATATTGACCATACCACCGGAATCTGGCCCCAGGCAGCGGGAGGTGTTCCTTTCAATGCATGCGAATTCCAGTCCAAGGGTGATCCCATTACGGATCTGTTTGAGAATCTTGCAGCAGAGCAGAAAGCCCGTGTAACCTACGACAACATTCTCCGCATGGTCAAAGATTCCGAAGTCTGCGATCCCATCCGGTTCCTGCGGGAACGGGAGATCGTCCACTTCCAGCGGTTCGGAGAAGCCCTCCGGGACGTCCAGGACCATCTGGACAGCCGGAACTTCTACGCCTTTAACCCGGCATTCGATGTGCCGCAGCAGCCCGGGGACTGATCTCCCCGGTAAAAACCGGTTATGGCCAGTGCCCCAGGGCACTGGCCATATAACATCCGGACCGCAACAAACATCACAGATGCCTGGAGCTTAATATCTCCATGGCCTGGTCAAACATCCGGTGCTCTTCCACAATCTGGCCCAGCCGTTCTTCCTGAATGTCCATCAGTACCACCTGGGCGCCAGAACCATGGTGCCGCTCTGTACCGGATGGACCACCATATCCTCTCTGCCCCCGCTTTCCAGGTAACTGATGTGCATTCCCATTTTGGGAGCATCCATGTCAAAATAACAGCAGACTTCTTCCAGGTCCTTCTCGTGCTGGTGGGGCGGCCAGCTGATCCATGTACCCTGGCGGGACCAGGTTAGGCCGCAGATTAACCTGGGCAATCACCGTTATGGCCCCCATAAAGGGAAGGATTGCCTTCACGGCTTTCTCAATGGTAATATTGCCGATATTGCAGGTTACAAATAACACCGTACCCACCGGAGGCGTATACAGCCCGATGGCCAGCCCCACGATCATAAATATCCCAAACTGAATGGCATCCATCCCCAGCTTCTGCACAATGGGAAGGAAGATGGGTACAAAAATAAAATTGTAAAAACGTTTCCATGTTTCTGTAAAAATAAAAGCTCTATTTGTTGTATTATTTTGTGGAAACTGGAAATTCTGCAACGCAGTACCAGAACATGGAGGTACTATATGGCGAAGACGATTAAAGATGTGGCCCGGGAAGCTGGTGTATCGATCTCCACCGTGTCCCGGGCGCTAAATAACAGCGGATATGTCAGCGAGCGGACAAGAAAAGCCATTGAGCAGGCCATGATGGGAATCAGCAATACCTGCAAGCAGAACAATTACCGGCTTCTGGTGGATGTCAACACCCAGCCCTATGATTTCACCACATTATTCCGCAACCGTTCTGTAGACGGACTGATTTTCCTGGGAGTGGACGATGATCTGTCACGGCTGAAGGAGTTAGAGCAGGAGCATTCTCGGTGAAGCGGCTGTTGTAATATGGGGTATAATTTATACGGGAGTGTCGTACCATGGTTCCCCAATATATAGGGGCTGACCATTTTACGACACTGCCGTATATTTCGCCTCTGTTTCCGGCATCAATAACAATAATGATACATTGCCCATTATCAATGGTGTATATGATACGGTAGCTTCCAACACGAAGCCGGAGAAGGTCACTGTGACCCTTTAGCTTTTTTATATCCTCTCCATTAGGCAGCTGCATAATGGCGGATACAATGCGGATCTTTTCATTCTTCGGAAGTTTATCGATGAATTTTTTTGCCTTTTTCCTGATTATAATCTGGTACATCAGCCAATCCCCCATTCATCCATACAGGCTTCTAATGTATAAGATTTGTCCTTTTCCGGGTCCGGATCATTTTCGTAGTTTTCAAGCATTCTCTGGCAGAACATATCATCGGCTTCTTCGTCTGCGGCCACTCCTTGTACATACGCAAGAATATATCCCATTTTATAGCTGGGAATATTGTCCAGTAAATGGATGATCTGTTCTTTGTTGCTCATATTCGTATCTCCTTTCATGCCGGGAACCGTTATGGGGCATTCTGCCAATATGAATGCCTCCGTACCGTGCCACCTTTTGATTCCACTATAACACAATATTCCGATACTGCAAACAGATTATTTGCGGTAAGCGGAATATTGTACAGGGTATGTTACTGTTTACGGTGGGGCATCGTCTTGTCCGGCACGGCCGGACAAGAAGCATCGGGTGTACGCCTGTCACTCTTTCACCGCTGCTATCGCCTCAATCTCAATGACCATACCGTGGTTAAACTTTCCCACCTGCATGGTACTTCTTGCCGGAGGGTCTTCCGGAAAGAATTCCTTGTAGGCTTCATTGAACCGGCTGAACTGGTCAATATCCGCCACAAACACCAGGGTCTTGAACACATGTTCCAGGTCTGAGCCATGGTCCTCCAGAATCCCTTTCATGTTCCGCAAAATCTGCCGTGTCTGTCCGGCTATGTCTCCGGAGGCCACCAGCTCTCCGGTAACCGGATCATGGGCTGTGATCCCTGCCGTATAGATGAGATTCCCCACCCGGAACGCCTGGGAATACCAGCCTCCCGGCTGTGGTGCCTTACTGGTTTCAAGCTTTACTGGTTTCATGATTTTCTCCTTTCACAAAGTCTCCATCTCCCCAAGCCGCAAAAGCGTCTCCAGCAGAACATCCCCGCTGTCTCCCAGATCCTCTTTTGTGGTATATTCCTCCGGACAATGGCTTAAGCCCTCATTGGAGCTTCTGACAAACACCATGCCAATGGGCATGATCCGCTCCAGATTCACCGCGTCATGGCAGGGGAAACTGACCATCTCATTGTGCCGGATGCCAAGCCCGTCAGCCGCCTCGTGCATGACCTGCATGATGGTCCGGTTGCAGTGGGACGGCGCCAGGTCGCAGGTGGAACGGACGGACCAGGTAAGCCCTCTTTTCCGGCATTCCCTATTTACATAGTCCAGGATATCCTCGTAAAGCCTGGTCCAGATTTCATCGTCTGCTTCCCGGTAATCCACCGGCATGACCGAACAGTTGGCGATAATGTTGTGTTCCCCAGGGCTGGACTGAATGTACCCTACTGTGCTCCTTGTATCATTGCCGGTTGCCAGGGCCAGACGCTCGATCTCACCGGCAATCGCAGCAGCCGCCTGCAAGGTATCGTGGCGGTCCTCCATGGCCATGCCCCCGGCATGGCAGGACACTCCGTGCAGCTCTATGTAAAACTGCTTGATTCCTGCTATATCCGACACCACGGAAACCGGAAGATTCTCGTTCAGCAGGTATTTCCCCTGCTCAATATGCACCTCAAGAAAGCAGAAATAATCCTCTCTGTTAATCCTGCTGTCCATGAGACGGTCCGGGTCTGTCCCCATTCCAAATTCCATCATGGCCGTCCGCAGCGGCTCTCCCGTAACCCGATGGCGGCAGGTGTCCACATAATCTTCTGCCAGGACTCCGCACATAGCCTTGCTTCCAAAGGTTCCACCCAGAAACTGGCTGGCCTCCTCATTGACAAAAGCCACAATCTCAATGGGCCGTCTTGGCCGGTATCCGGCCTCCTGCATCGTGCTGACCGCCTCCAAGGCTGTCATGATTCCTGTAAGACCGTCAAAATATCCGCCGTTAGGAACCGTGTCAAAATGGGACCCGCACAAAATCGCCGGCAGCTTTTCAAGCCCTTCATAGCGCCCAAAGACATTTCCCGCTGTGTCCATTCTCACGTCAAGCCCCAGCTGTTCCATCCATTTCATCAGAAGCCTGCACGCCTCCTTGTATTCCGGGGTCCAGGCAAACCGGCTGATCCCCCCCTCCGGCACTGCCCCGATTGCCCCCACTTCCTGCTGTCTGTTCCATAACCTGTCACGGTTCACTCTCATATCCGTTCCTACCTCCTATAACATCACATCTCCCAGATTTGGCCCCAGAGTCTGTCCGGTATACAGATTTCCGTCCGGCTGGCAGGCCAGAAAGATGGCGGAGGGGACCACCTCCTCCACGGTTCCGAACCGGGGAATTACCAGTTCTTTTGCCTTGGCATCCAGCCATTCCCGGCTCACCTCCCCTGTCAGCTGCGTGGTAATGGGGCCAGGCGCCACACAGTTGCAGGTGATGCCATACTGCCCCAGTTCTCTGGCCAGGGACTTGGTAAATCCGATCATCCCTGCCTTTGCCGCAGAATAATGGCAGTGCTCCACACTCCCCTTCTGGCCCACCTGGGACGCAATATTGATCACCCGCCCGAACCTCTGCCGGATCATGTGGGGAACCGCATATTTGCATGTCAAAAACACACTGTCCAGATTCACGGACATCAGTCTCCGCCACTCCTGAAAGCTCATATCCACCAGAAGCTTTGGTTTGGACATACCGGCACAGTTGATGAGAATATCAATCCGGCCAAACTCGCTTACCGCTGTTTCCACCAGCTCCTTTGCAGTCTCCTCCCGGGAGATGTCCCCCTGGACCAGAACAACCTTCACACCGCAGGTTTCCTCCAGCTCTTTCCGGAATTCTTCCATGGCCGCCTGGGGATGCCCATAGTAATTTAAAACCAGATGGGATCCTTCCGCCGCAAACCCTTCCGGGAATCCCCGGCTCATGCCAAAACCGGCACTTGCCCCTGTAATCACCGTCACTCTGTCTTTTAATCTCATACTCTCTCCATTTCCACTTCTTTTCCGGCTGTCCGCACCTTCACCGGTTATGTCTCCGGTTCCGGCTTTTCCGGACACATGCCGCACTTTTTCGCCTTATGGCATTTCACAAAATGTCCCGGTTCCGTTTCCACCATCTCCGGCTCCTCCCCAAAGCAGATTTTCTCTGCCTCCACACAGCGGGATGCCAGGGTACAGCCCTTTGGCAGGTTAATGGAGCTGGGAATCTCCCCGGTCAGCTTGTACTCCGACCGCCGCACCTTAGGGTCCGGCACCATGACGGAAGCCAGCAGTGCTTTGCTGTAGGGATGCTGGTAATGCCTGAACAGCTGCTCCACGGTTCCGTATTCCACAATGGACCCCAGGTACATGACCGCAACCCGGTTGCAGATATACTGTATGGTGCTTAAGTCGTGGGAAATAAACAGATAAGACACGCCCATGGTCTCCTGAAGCTTCCGCAGCAGATCAATAATCTCTGCCCGGATGGACACATCCAGGGAGGATGTAGGCTCATCCAGCACAATGAACCGGGGGTGGGCCGCAATGGCCCTGGCAATGCCTACCCGCTGCTGCTGGCCGGCACTAAGCTGGTGGGCATATTTGTTGTAATCCGCCTCCTTAAGATAAACCTGGTCCAGGGCCTCCTTTGCCATCTGCCGGCACTGGTCCGGGGACAGCTCCCGGTTGACTTTCAATGTATTGTAGACCGTATCCCAGACGCAGACCCTTGGATTCAAGGAATAGTTTGGGTCCTGAAATACCATCTGCATTTCCCGCTGGACCTGCTTGATCCTGGCCCGGCTGCCGCCGGAATATTCGGTTCCCTTATAGACCAGGGTTCCCTGGGTAGGCCTGATCAGGTTTAATATGCAGCGGCCTACGGTGGATTTGCCGGAACCGGATTCCCCGATCAGTCCCAGGGTCTCCCCCTGACGGACTTCAAAGGAAATATGGTTGACAGCAGTAATATTCCGTTTATAGCCTACGGGAAAAAGCTTGGTCAGATTCCGCACTTCCAGTAAATTTTCCATCACGATGCCTCCTTCCCGTCTGTCTGCCCGGTACGGCAGCATTTTACCAGATGCCCCGGCTCCACCTCCACGGAACCGGGATCTTCCCCGGTGCACATTTTATCTGCCCAGGGACACCGGGGATGATACAGACACCCTTCCGGAAGATTCATGGTGTCGATCAGCGCCTCCCCGGATGCGGTCTGGACAGTGGCATCCCGGTACTCAGGCAATGCATTAAGCAGATGCCTGGTGTAAGGATGTACCGGATGTTCAAACAGCTGCTCCACAGATGCAAACTCCACAATCTGTCCGCAGTACATGATGGCAATCTCCGTACAGCACTGGGCCACCACCCCCAGATCATGGGTAATAAAGATTCCCGACATGTTCCGCTGGCCAAGCAGCTGTAAAATCAGATCCATGATCTGGGCCTGCACCGTAACATCCAGTCCGTTGGTGGCATCATCGGCAATCAGCACCCGGGGCATATTGATCAGGGCCATTGCAATCATACAGCGCTGGGCCATTCCCCCGCTAAGCTCGTGGGGATATGCCCTGGCTCTCTGTTCCGGGTCTGTCAGCCCCACCGCTTTCAGCATTTCCACGGCCCGTTCCATAGCTTCCTTCTTTTTACACGGATTATGGGCCATGTATACGTTGGCGATCTGCTCCCCCACAGTCATAAGGGGATTCAGATGGTTCCTTGCATTTGCCGCGATCAGTCCGATCTCCTTTCCCCGGTACCGGACCAGTTCCTCTTCCCCCAGCTCATGAAGGGCTACGGTCTGGTCAAATATTACCTTCCCGGCTTCAATGGTCCCCGGCTTTCTCACATAGCCCAGAATGGCCGAAGCCGCCACGGATTTCCCGGAACCGGATTCACCTACCAGACCGATCAGGTGCCCTTCCTTAAGGGTTAAGTCCAAACCGTTGACAATGTGGGAACGTCCCCTGGCCAGATCAAATCCTACCCGCAGGTTCTCAACCTTCAAAATCTCATGCATTGTTTTATCTCCTTTCAGGGTTCAGATAGATCCTGAGGAAATCGGCAAACATGGCAAAGCCGAACACCGTGACGCCGATACAAAGTCCCGGAAACAGGGCAGCCCACCACTGCTTTGTCAGAATCAGAGGCGCGCCGATGGAGATCATGGAGCCCCATTCCGGTGTGGGGATGGTGACACCTGCGCCAATGTAGCTTAAGCCTGCGGTCAGAAGAATCGCTCCTCCAATGTTGATGGAAGCCTGCACCAGGGCCGGACGCAGGGAGTTGGGCAGAAGCTCCTGGAACATGATCCTGGCCGGCGACATGCCTGCTGTGTGTCCCGCCTCAATGAAGGGCCTGCTCTTCATGGACAGCACCTCCCCCCGGACAAACCGTGTGTAGATGGGTACATTGACAAATGCCACAACCAGCAGAATATTTCGGGTACTGTTTCCCAGGGCCGACACCAGGGCCATGGCCAGAATGAAGGCCGGAAATGCCTGGATCAAATCCGCAATCCGGAGGATGATCTCCCCCACCAGGCCTTCGTAATACCCAGCCGCAAGACCAAAGGGAATCCCGATCATCAGGGAAATCAGGGTCCCGCATACGCCGATTACCACATCAATCCGGATTGCCCAGATACACCGGGAGAAGATATCCATGCCGGTCTCATCGGTCCCAAACAGATGGAGCAGGCATGGGGCCATGCGGGCATCTGCCGCATTGGTCATCTCCGGGTCAAAGGGACTGATCACCGGCGCAAAAATTCCCAGCAGTACAATCACCAGAATCATGGATAGGCCGATCATTCCCTGCCTGCTCTTTTTCAGCATTCTGGTAAATTCTTTTATTTCCTTTTTCATATCCCAATGCCTCCTCAGTATTTGATCCGGGGATCAATGGCCATCTGGATCAGATCCAGAACCAGATACAGCACCATGGAAAACAGTGTAGCCACCAGAATGAACCCCTGGATGGCGCTGTAATCCTTGTTAGACAGCGCCTGGGTCACATACTGGCCCAGGCCTCCCCAGGCAAAGACCGACTCGATCAGCACCGCTCCTCCCAGAAGGTAGCTGTATATATTGCCGATCACCATCAGTACCGCTGACAGGGAATTCTTCAGGGCATAGCTGCGGATCTTCGTCCTGGACAGTCCCATGATCCGGGCATGGTTGATAAAATCCGAATCCAGAACCTCCGTCATGGTGGAATTGGTCATTTTCATAATAGCCGCCCCATTGATCACGCCCAGGGTTACCACCGGAAGCGCCAGGTGCCTGGCCGCGCTGGCAAAACATTCCCAGTTGCCGGTGAGAAGGCTGTCCGCTATATACATGCCGGTTATCCGTTTCGGAGGCGTCATAATAACATCCAGCCTGCCAATAGGAGCCGGTGCGATTTTCAGAGTTACAAAAAAGATATAGATAAAAATCAGGGCCAGCCAGAAATCCGCAAAGGATCCGGCAAGCATGCCGTAGACCCGGGAGATTCTTGAGGCCACTCCCTGGGGTCTCATGGCGGAAAACATACCCAGAACCAGCCCCAGCGCCAGTGCCAGCATAATGCTCAGTGTAATCAGCTCAAAGGTGGCTGGAAACCGCTTCAGCAAATCATCCAGGATCTCGCTGTTGGTAAAGTACGAATGCCCCAGATCCCCGGAAAGTACATTTTTTACATAGATGACAAACTGTTCCAGGATTGGCTTGTCCAGCCCCATTTTCTCCGTAAGCGCCTGTATGGTCTCCTCATAAGCATAGTTTCCTGCCAGTACATGAGCCGGGTCTCCCGGCAGCATGCGGATCAGGACAAATGCCGCGAACATCACACCGATAAACAAAGGAATAAACACCAGAATCCTTTTTCCCAAATATTGAAGCCGTTTTAGCATAATTCCCCTTTCTGTCCGGTAACCGGGGAGACAATCCAGTACCTGTCTCCCCATCCGGAACCAGTAACCAGACCTGCCTTACTCCCTGGACATGGCATTCCAGTGAATCTGCTGGATCGTATCCCACTGGGGATTCTTAATATCCTTTGCCACCACCAGGTCAAAGCCCGGCTCTGCAATGTACAGACAGTAGGGGTCCTCCCAGACCACAATCTCCTGAATCCGTTTGGCACACTCCTCCCGGACACGTACATCGGTGGTTGCCATCATCTGGTCCACCAGTGCATCCACCTCCCCATTGGAGTAATGGCCCATGTTGTTGATGGAACCAGTGTAAGCTCCCAGCCTTAAGGCAAAGCCTGCATCCGGACAGCCAGCCGAATCCAGAAATGCAAACAGTCCGTCAAAATCCTTGTTGGCCAGCTTGTCATAATAATCCCCGGACTGGATTTTCTCAATCTCCAGATTCACCCCGATCTGCTTTAAGGAGCTCTGCATCAGCAGGGCCACCTGCTCTGCCTGGACATTGGTGTTGTCCACGGTGATTTTGCAGGTAAAGCCGTCCCCATAGCCGGCTTCCGCAAGAAGTGCCTTCGCCTGGTCCAGATCATAGGTGTACTTAAAGTACTGGTCTGTGGACATGGGATAAGTGGAGCACACCAGGCTCTTTAGCTGCTTTGCCTGGCCCAGGTACACCGTATCCAGAATCTCCTGGTATGGAACCGCAAATCCCAGTGCCTGCCGCACCTTTGGGTCAGACAGATACTCATTTTTCACATTGATTCCTACAATAAAGGTCTTGTTGGAATCATAGTGGAGGCATTTGACGCTGTCGTCCTTCTGGAGAGTGGCAATCTCGCTGTTGGAAAGCTTGGTGGCGGCATCCACGTCCCCGCTTAAAAGCATGGATGCCCGGTTGGAGGACTCAGGCACCTCCAGAATGATCACCCGCTCAAAGTAGGGAAGATTCTCCTGGTCCCAGTATTCATCAAACCGGTCCAGGACGCAGCGGACTCCCGGCGTAAACTCCACCAGTTTCCAGGGTCCGAAGCCGGATGCGCTGGTGGATGCCCAGTCCAGTGCCCATGGATCGCTGTCGGTTGCGTGGGCCTTATACTCCACACTGTCTACCAGCAAACCGCACACATGGGCCAGAAATGCTTCTGCAATCGGATTGGGCCCATTCATGTTCACCTTTACCGTATAATCATCGATCTTTTCAATCTGGTCCGCGCTGGTAAGCCCCATATTCTGGGCGCCAAAGGTGCCTTTATTTCCTGCGTCGCCAAAGCCCCGCTCCCAGGAATAGATAAAGTCATCGGCTGTCAGCTCATTGCCTGCATGGGACTTTACTCCCTTGCGGAAGGTCAGGGTCACCACAGATCCGTCCTCATTCATCTCCCAGGACTCGGCAAGGGAAGGAACAATCTTGTCATAATCCGGCAGAATAAAGCCGGTTGCCTCATCATAGTAAGTCCCATAAGCCAGGGGAGAATCATAGATGTTCCGCTGCATCTCCTGGGCCTCCGCAGTATACTGGAATTCATTGTCCGCGCCGTTGGGCAGTTCCGGAACCGCCCAGATCAGGGTCTTCTCCCTGGTGATACCGGCAGACTGGTTCTCTCCTGCCTCCTTCTGGCTCCCGGATGAAGCGGATGAACCAGATGAACCGGACGAACCGCCGCAGGCCACCAGGGATACTGCCATCACACCCGTCAGAAACAGTGACATGAGTTTTTGTTTTTTCATAGTCCTTCCTCCTTAGATCATTAGATTCTTATTGTCTGTGCAGTCTGACGATTCCCTGCACCGGATCACCTGGTCAGGCAGCAGCGCATGCACCCCCCGCACCCCGTTGACCATCTGTGTGATCCTCAGATCCACTGTCAGACTTGCAATGGCAACTGCTTCCTTATATTCATAGCCATATAACCGTTGCATAAGCTTTATCATTTCCCTGGTCGCCTGATAGGCGGCTTTGTTCAGATCCCTGTGGAATCCAAAGGTGATCCATCCGTCTTTGCCTCTGCATACCGGATACTCCTGCTTCCAGTCGCAGACTTTGAATTCCACCTCCACTTCCTCCATAGGCGTTTCAATGGCTGTACATCCCAGCTCCCCGTCTCCCTGGGCCGCATGCCCGTCACCCATGGAAAACAAGGCTCCTTCCACAAAAACAGGAAGATACAGCCTGGCCCCCTCACAGATTTCCTTACAGTCCAGATTGGCTCCCATGGCTCCCGGCTGGTGGGTGGAAATCTGTCCGGGACTCTCCGGTGCTACCGCGCAGACTCCCATAAACGGATTCATTCTTATAACATGTCCTTTATGACTGGTACATATTCCCTGGTCCTGGTCCAGTTTCCAGTAAAGAAAATATTCCGCTCCCTGAAATGCCATCTGCCGGAGATGGTCTCCGTCTCCGCCGCCAAAACGGCTCCATCCCCAGGAACCACACCGGATTCGCCTGATAGTGATCTCCAGGGTCGTTCCGGCGTCTGCCCCCCGGATATACACCGGACCGCAAAGAGCATGTCCCCTGTCAAGGGCCTTGCGCCCGGGAAAAAAATCCCCCTCATCACTGGCGGTAATGAACCGGTCTCCCACCCTCCAGTCTGCTTCCAGGGTTCTGAACACCACACGGTCCCCGCTTTCAATGACCAGGGCCGGTTTCAATGCAGAGGAAAGATATCCGTGGAGCGTTCCTTCTTCCCAATTCAGATAATGTTTCACCGTACAGGCACCTCCGTCACCAGCTGCGGATATTTCCCAAGCCACGCCAGATAATCCTCACTGCCCCGCTCCAGGTCATAAACCGGGACAAAGCCGGTATCCTCCTTAAGCTGCTCCATATCAAACATTCCATTGTCCTTTTCACTGAAAAATGTCACATTGGGATGTTCCTCCTCCGGGTTGACGCAGTACTGAAAACCGGTATATATCCGGCTTAAACGGGCGCAGAACTGGGGGATGGACCACCGGTCCGCTCCACCGCAGTTGTATACTGGCTGTGTAAGCCTGTCTGCCTGCAAAAGCGCCAGCACGGCTCTGGCCGTATCCCTTCCATATACCCAGCCGGTGGTTCCTTCTTTCCGCATGCTCGCCCTTTTGCCTGTCAACGCGCAAAGTACTGCCTGGCAGGGAGCACTCATGGTATCCCGGACCCCGCTTCTGTATTCCCACGGCCCATACACATCTCCCAGCCGCAGGGATACCACATCCATGTGATGAAGCCGGCCATACCTTTGACAGAACAGCTCGGTTGCATATTTTGTAATCTCATATGTATTGGACGGATTTTTTTCTGTGTCCACACAAACCAGGTCCTTGTCCTGGCACCGGTTCCCGTAGACCGCAACAGAACTTACATAGACAAAACGCCTGACCTGATTTGCCTTTGCTGCTGCCAGTACCCCCAGAGTCCCCATACAGTTGACCTGTATAATAGTCTCCATCTGTTCCCGTTCCCGGTCCCCGTTGGGTGTGATGACCGCCCCATGGACAACATAATCAATCCCATGGGTTTCCATAACCTTCCGGACCCGCTCCCCGTCCAGCACATCTCCCTGCTCCCATACCACCTTTCCAGGCATCTGCGCCAGCAACTCCATGGCCTGTCTGGGAGGCCGGCTTCTGGAATAAAGTATGACGGTGTGATCCCGGTTTTCAGAAATTAGCTCCGCAATATTGATCCCTATAAATCCGCTTCCCCCTGTTACAAGTACATTCATTTATTTTTTCCTCCATCAGCCTAGTACTGCATTGCATTAATCCCGAAGTAAATAGTGCTTGATATTCGTGTCAGCTATGCGTCTGC
>CAJTOV010000093.1 GCA_910577765.1 uncultured Lachnospiraceae bacterium | reverse complement strand
CGATGCTTCTTGTCCGGCATAGCCGGACAAGAAGACGCCCCCCGTGAATAGTAACTTCACCAGCACTCCACACACGCAAAATAATCCCAAACACTTTAAATAAAGCACACTAATATGTTATAATGTCCACAAAAGCAAACACACCAAAACAAACGTAAGCCGCACTGCGGATTTATCATAGAAAGGGGGGCTGGTTTATGGCGAAAAAATTATTTACCGGCGGAACCGTAGTTTCCGGGGCCGGGTGCCGGAAGGCGGATGTGCTGGTGGACGGGGAGCGGATCGTGGCTGTGGGGGATTGCCCGGAAGCCT
This sequence comes from uncultured Lachnospiraceae bacterium, assembly GCA_910577765.1. GTDB lineage: Bacteria > Bacillota > Clostridia > Lachnospirales > Lachnospiraceae > Brotaphodocola. The sequence goes on along the minus strand of CAJTOV010000093.1, from coordinate 15,324 downwards.
TGGATGACCCGGACCTGGAACGGATTGATGTGTCCGGGAAGCTTCTGTTTCCCGGGTTTATTGACGGACACACCCACATGGATCTGGATGTTTCGGATACGGTAACCATTGACGGATTTGACAGCGGCACCCGGGCGGAGGTGGCCGGGGGCACTACCTGTATTGTGGATTTTGCCACCCAGAACCGGGGGGAGAGCCTGGCCTTTGCCCTGGAGCACTGGCATGGGAAAGCGGACGGGAAGGCCAACTGTGACTATGCCTTTCATCTGGCCCTTTCTGACTGGAATGAGTCGGTCAGCCGGGAGCTGGGGCAGGTGGTGGCCGGGGGAATCGGCTCCTTTAAGCTTTATACCACCTATGACGGCATGGTGGTGGATGACCGGACGATCTATGAGATTTTCTCCCGTTTAAAGGAACTGGGTGGAATCGCCGGAGTCCACTGTGAGAATAAAGGAATCATTGACGCGCGGCTTGTGCAGGTGCTGGCCAGGAAGGGAAACCGGAAACAGGTCTCCGATTATCCCTGGACCCGGCCGGCCCTGGCAGAGGCGGAGGCAGTGAACCGTGTGCTGAATATTGCCGCCTGCGTGGATACGCCGGTGATCATTGTCCATCTCAGCTCCCGCCAGGGCTGGGAGGAAGTGTGCAGGGCCAGACAGCGGGGGCAGAAGGTGTACGTGGAAACCTGCCCCCAGTACCTGGTCATGGACCAGAGCCGCTACAGTCTGCCGGATCAGGAAGCCAGACGGTACATGATTGCCCCGCCCCTGCGGGGAACCGAGGATCAGGAGATTCTGTGGAAGGCCCTGGCAGACGGGGTCGTTGATACCATTGCCACGGACCATTGCAGCTTTACCAGACAGCAGAAGGAAGCGGGACGGGAGGATTTCTCCAGGACCCCCTGCGGAATGCCGGGGGCTGAGGAACGGCCCGGACTGGTGTATCATTTCGGAGTGGGGCAGGGGCGGATCACCCTGGAGCAGATGTGCCGGTACCTGGCTGAGAATCCTGCCAGACTGTACCGGCTGTATCCCAGAAAGGGCGTGATTGCGCCGGGCAGCGACGCGGACCTGGTGGTCTGGGACCCGGAGGCAGAGTGGACCCTTTCGGAGAAGACCCAGCAGTCGGCTGCGGACTACTGTCCCTTAGAGGGGACGCGGCTGAAAGGCCGTGGAGAGCAGGTGTATCTGCGGGGACGGCTGGTGGCCAGAAACGGGGAACTGCTGGAGCCTTATACCGGAAAGTATGTGACCGCAGACACAAAGGAACCGATTGATTTTTAATCCTCAGTTTATTTTAACGGCAGGCCGGAAGCTGCTTCTCTTCCACCCCGCCAGAAAGGACCCTTCCATGACAGAATCGATTTTTCATCAGTATACACTCCTGGTAGATTTTCTGGGTAAGACCCTGGGGCCCGATTATGAGGTGGTGCTTCACGACATCACCTGCGAACCCAGCAAGGTCATTGCCATTGCCAACAGCCACATCAGTGACCGGACCGTAGGCAGCCCAACCACCAACGCCGCTTTGCAGATGCTGGCGGCCAACTCCTACAAAACCAATGACTTTCTGCACAACTACCAGGTAGCCACCGAAGACGGACGGATTCTGCGGGCCTCCACCATGTTTATCAAGGATGAGGACGGAAGCCCCATTGGCCTGCTGGGGATCAACTTTGACGACAGCCGTTACAAGGACTTCTGCAAGACCCTTCTTTCGGCTATTCATCCGGACACGTTCCTGAAAGGAAATCCTTCCCTGAAGCTGTCCCAGGAGGAAGTCCCTTCCCAGCCGGATTCCCTGGCCGAGGATTTCTCCATGGATATCTCCACCCTTATGGAGAAATCCTTTGACAGCGTCACCGCTTCCCTGGGTTCTCCCACCGAGCGCCTGACCCAGCAGGAGAAAAAGGAGATCGTCCAGAAGCTCCAGGAACGGGGCGTATTTAAATTGAAAGGCGGCATTTCTTTTGTGGCCAAACGCCTTTCCTGCTCTCCGGCCACGGTATACCGGTATCTGGGGGAGCTGGAGAATTGAACGAAAGCAGTGGTCCGGGTAACAGATTACAGGAAACAACCACACCGCACAAGGAGGAGGTTATCATGGTAGCATTTTATGTAAATAACCAGCTATACCAGGTGGAAGGCGACAGCAAACTGCTTCCCTTCCTCCGGGATGTCTGTAAATGTAAATCGGTTAAGGACGGGTGCAGCGAGGGGGCCTGCGGCACCTGCCATGTGCTTATTGACGGCAAGCCCACCAAGGCCTGCATTCCCACCCTGTCCAGGCTGGACGGGAAGCATATTCTCACGGTGGAGGGCCTTTCCGATGAGGAGAAGGAGCTGTATGCCTATGCATTTGCGGAGGCAGGGGCCGTTCAGTGCGGGTTCTGCATTCCGGGCATGGTCATTTGTACCAAGGCCCTTCTGGATGTCAACGACAATCCTACCCGCCAGGATGCGGCCTATGCCCTGCGCAACAACATCTGCCGGTGTACCGGCTACAAGAAAATCATCGACGCGGTGCTGATTGCAGCCCGGATTAAGCGGGAAGGCAAAGGCGTTCCCAAAAAGGAATTTACCTGGAAGCTGGGGGAGCGGGTCCACCGGGTGGATGCCCGGGAGAAGACCCTGGGCTACGGGGAGTATGTGGACGACATGGAGGTGGAGGGCATGATCTATGCCAGCGCCGTCCGTGCCCGGTACCCCAGGGCCCGGGTGCTGTCCATTGACACGGCCGCAGCCAGGGCCCTGGCCGGTGTGGTGGGGGTCTACACGGCAGCGGATATTCCCGGCAGCGTCAAGGTGGGACACCTGGTCAAGGACTGGGATACCATGATTCCTGTGGGAGAATGCACCCGTTACCTGGGGGACGCGGTGGCCATTGTGGCTGCGGAGACAAAGGAGGCCCTGGAGGAAGCCAAGAAGCTGGTGCGGGTTGAGTATCAGGTGCTTCCCTTTGTCAGCAGTCCCTATGAGGCCATGAAGGAGGACGCGCCGAAGCTTCATGAGGGCGGCAACCTTCTGGCCCACAAGCATGCGTCCCGGGGAAATGCCGACGCAGCCATAGCTGCTTCCAAATATGTGTACACGGAGAAATTCACCACACCTTACACGGAGCATGCATTTCTGGAGCCGGAATGTGCCATTGCCATGCCTTACGAGGACGGGGTGCTCATCTACTCTTCCGACCAGGGTACATACGACACCCAGCACGAGTGCGCAGGCATGCTGGGGCTGCCCAACGAGAAGGTGCGGGTGGTCAACAAGCTGGTAGGCGGGGGCTTCGGCGGCAAGGAGGATGTCAGTGTCCAGCACCACGCGGCCCTGGTGGCCTGGCTGGCCAGACGTCCGGTGAAGGTGAAGCTGACCCGGCAGGAAAGCATTGTCATCCATCCCAAACGCCATCCCATGGACATGGAATTCACCGTAGGCTGCGACGAGAACGGCATCATCCAGGGCGTCAAGGCTACGGTCATTTCCGATACAGGGGCCTACGCTTCCCTGGGCGGGCCGGTGCTGGAGCGGGCCTGCACCCATGCGGCGGGACCTTACAATTACCAGAATTTTGAGATTGACGGCAAGGCATATTATACCAACAACCCGCCTGCCGGGGCATTCCGCGGATTCGGGGTGACCCAGACCTGCTTTGGCATGGAAATGATGCTGACAAAGCTGGCAGAGATGGTGGGCATCAGTCCCTGGGAGATCCGCTACCGCAACGCCATCCGCCCGGGCCAGGAGCTGCCCAACGGCCAGATCGTGGACGAATCCACAGGCCTGGCGGAGACCCTGGAGGCAGTGAAGGATGTGTTTGAAAGCAGTCCTTACGCCGGCATTGCCTGTGCCATGAAGAACGCAGGCGTGGGGGTAGGCATTCCGGATACAGGCCGGGTGATTCTGGGAGTAACCGGCGGAAAGCTTCACATCCGCTCCGGAGCCTCCTGCATCGGCCAGGGGCTGGGCACGGTTCTGGTACAGATGGTGGTGGAGCAGACCGGCCTGAACCGGCAGGACATTGTATACGATGCCGCCAACACGGTCAATGCCCCGGATTCCGGCACCACCTCCGGCTCCCGCCAGACCCTGGTCACCGGGGAGGCGGCCAGACGGGCCTGTGAGCTGCTGAATAAGGACCTGGCAGGACACACTCTGGCAGAGCTGGAGGGCAGGGAGTATTACGGGGAATATCTGGCCAAGACCGATCCTCTGGGGGCAGATGTGCCCAACCCGGTCTCCCACGTGGCCTATGGCTACGCCACCCAGGTGTGCATCCTGGGCGAGGACGGGAAGATTCAGAAGATCGTGGCAGCCCACGACGTGGGCAGGGCGGTGAACCCCCTGTCCGTGGAGGGACAGATCGAGGGAGGCGTGGTCATGTCCGCAGGATTTGCCCTGACGGAGCAGTACGCCCTGAAGGACTGTGTGCCCATGTCCAAATACGGAACCCTGGGGCTGTTCCGGGCCCACCAGGCGCCGGAGGTGGAAAGCATTATTGTGGAGAAGCCGGGGCTCAATGTGGCCTGCGGCGCCATCGGCATCGGGGAAATCACCTCCATTCCCACGGCACCGGCCATTGCGGGAGCCTATTACAGGCTGGACGGGAAGTACCGGACCAGCCTGCCCCTGACGGAGACGCCTTATGGGCGGAAGAAGTAAGGGAAATATGCGGTCTCTGTCTGCGGAAAGGAATAAGGATAAGATATGTCTGAAAAAATAGTGTTTTGTAAAGGCGGCGGATGCACGGCCAAACTGGGAGCAGGAGTTCTCTCCCATATACTGGAGCAGCTTCCCAAAGGGCCCAGGGATGAGAATCTTCTGATCGGATTCGAGAGCCGGGATGACGCGGCGGTGTATAAGCTGACGGAGGATCTGGCTATTGTCCAGACTCTGGATTTCTTTCCGCCTATGGTGGATGACCCTTATACATTCGGCAGGATCGCCGCAGCCAATGCTCTCAGCGACGTGTACGCCATGGGCGGGGAGGTACGGACGGCACTGAATATTGTCTGCTTTCCCGAGGACATGGATTTGAACATTCTGGGGGAAATCCTCCGGGGCGGCTCGGAAACGGTCCTGGCCGCCGGAGGCAGCCTGGTGGGGGGACATTCCATTGCAGATGACGGTGTCAAGTATGGGCTGTCTGTAACCGGGGTGGTACACCCGGACCGGATGTATCCCAACAACCAGGGGCGTCCCGGCGACTGGCTGATTCTCACCAAGAAGCTGGGCACCGGCATCATCTGCACGGCCGGACGCATCGGGGAGGCTTCTGAGGGGGCCATGGCGGAGGCGGTAGCTTCCATGACCACCTTGAATAAGGATGCTTCCCGGATCTGCCGGGATTATGAGATTCACGGGTGCACGGATGTGACCGGGTTCAGCTTCCTGGGACATCTCCATGAGATGCTGGACGGGAAGCATTCGGCTGTGATCCATGCAGACCAGGTGCCGGTCATGGAGAAGGCCGCAGAGTATGCGGATGAATTCTACCTGACTGCGGCAGGACAGCGGAACCGGAATTATGTGGAAGGATTTGTACGGTTTGAGCAGGTGCCTTTTGCTATGGAGGAGGTACTCCTGGATCCCCAGACTTCCGGCGGGCTCCTGATTGCGGCTGCTCCCGGCCAGGCCGGGGAACTGCTGGCCCGGCTGCGGGAGGCTGGGCTTCCGGCAGCAAAGGTGGGGGAGATCGTGGAAAAGGGGGATGCGGAGATTCTGGTAAAGGGGTGCGCGGAGCTAATCTGATGTTTTTATCAATACTCTCCCGGAGTCTCCCTGCCATCTTACAAAATCAGGCAGAGGCAGATTCCGGGGGCAGCTACAGACAGAAGGAGAGTGCAGATGGAGAAAAAGATTGTGGATGCCCGGGGGCTGGCATGCCCGCTGCCGGTGGTAAATGCCAAAAAGGCGGTTGGGGAATTCCGGGAGGACGGAGTGCTGACGGTCCTGGTGGACAATGAGATTGCCGTACAGAATCTGAAGAAGTTTGCCGGACAGAAGGGGCTGGCCGCTTCCGGGGAGAAGAAAGCGGAGAAGGAGTATGAGGTGACCATCCAGGTGGTGCTGGCGGCGGATGCCGCAACAGCAGGTGCCGCGACGGGGGGCGCCGGGGGGATTGGGACTGCCGGGGCCATGGAAACCGGAGTGGCTGGCAGCCATAGGACTGCCGGAGCCACAGACCCCGGTCAGGCGGACGGTTCTGCTTCCTGCGCCCCGGATATCCGCCGGAAGGGCATGGTGGTGGTTCTTTCTGCCAATGTCATGGGCAATGGGGAGGCCAAGCTGGGCAAGGCCCTGATGAAGGCCTTTGTATTCGCCCTGACCAAGCAGGACATTCTGCCGGAGACCATTCTCTGCTACAATTCCGGCGCTTATCTGACCTGCCAGGGGTCTGAATCCCTGGAAGATTTCCGGGAGCTGGAGGCTGAGGGTGTCAATATCCTGACCTGCGGGACCTGCCTGGATTTCTACGGCATCAAGGAGAACCTGGCAGTGGGAAGCGTCACCAACATGTATGAGATTGTGGAGGTCATGGAGCAGGCCGGGTCCATTGTGCGGCCATGACAGGACGGAAAAAGGAGTTCTGATATGCTGGATTTTTATCAACGAATCAGGGAACTGGAGCCGGAGAGCCGGAACGTTGCCATGACCATACTGGATGGGCCATACGCCGGGGAGAAGGCTCTGGTGTCTGACGGGAAGGTGGTGTGGTGCACGGATGAGCAGGGGCTTCTGGCCGGGACGGGGCCGGATCAGGGGGACATCCGGGCCACCGGCATTTATTCCATAGGCGGGAGTCAGGTCTTCTGCGAGATTCTCACCGGAGAGAAGAAAATCGTCATCTGCGGCGGCGGCCATGTGTCCATTCCCATGATTCAGATCAGCCGGATGCTGGGATTTCCGGTCCATGTGCTGGAGGACCGGCCATTGTTCGCAGACAATGCCAGGCGGGCCGGGGCCACGGAAGTGACCTGTCTGCCCTTTGACCAGGGCCTGGCCCGGATTCCCGGGGATAAGGACACCTTCTTTGTGATTGTCACCAGGGGACACCGGTATGACCAGATCTGCCTGGAAGCCATTGCCCGGAAGGACCATGCCTACATAGGCATGATCGGAAGCCGGAAGCGGGTGGCCATGGTAAAGGAGACGGTGATTGCCAATGGCGCGGACCCCCAGGTGATCCAGGGGCTCCACTCTCCCATTGGTCTGGATATCGGAGCCGAGACCCCGGAGGAGATCGGGGTTGCCGTTATGGCGGAGATCATCCAGGTAAAGAACCGGCAGCGGCCGGCCGGCGGCTTTACCCGGGAGATTCTGGACGGAATTCTGAAAACCGGGGACCGGGAGCTGCCCCGGGTCCTGGCCACCATTGTAGCCCGCAGGGGCTCTGCCCCCCGCCAGACAGGTACCCGGATGCTGGTACAAAACGACGGGACCTGCATTGGAACCATCGGCGGCGGGTGCGCGGAATCGGCCGTTCTGCGGGAAGCCCTGGCTATGATCCGGTCCGGTCCGGACAGCGCCGCGGCACCGCCAGGACGGATATTCCAGGTGGATCTCACCGGCCAGGACGCAGAGGACCAGGGCATGGTCTGCGGCGGCACCATGGAGGTACTGCTGGAGTATATCTAAACAGCCGCCCCGGACATTTGCGGCGCCTGTTAAGGACCTGCCGGAATTTTAACAAACTTTCATATGCGAGGATAAGAACATGTACAAAATTATTGAGGCCACACAGCTGGCTGACCGGATCTACCGGATGGACGTGGAAGCCCCACGGGTAGCCCGCTCCTGCCAGCCAGGAGAATTTGTCATAGTGAAAATGGATGAGGCCGGGGAGCGGATTCCCCTGACCATCTGCGATTACAACCGGGAGACCGGCATTGTCACCATTGTGTTCCAGATCGCCGGGGCCAGCACCCAGCGGATGGCGGCTTTAAAGTCCGGGGACAGTTTCCAGGATTTCGTGGGGCCCCTGGGACGGCCTTCCGAGTTTGTCCATGAGGACCTGGAAGTCTTAAAGAAACGGAAAATGCTGTTTGTGGCAGGCGGTGTAGGCGCCGCCCCGGTATATCCCCAGGTGAAATGGCTCCGGGAACACGGGATTGACGCGGATGTGGTGGTGGGCACCAAGACAAAGAACATGCTGATTCTGGAGGAGGAAATGAAGCAGGTGGCCGGAAATCTCTACGTCACCACCGACGACGGCTCCTATGTCCGCAAGGGCATGGTCACGGACGTAGTCAAAGACCTGGTCCGGAACCAGGGCCGCCGCTATGACGTGTGCGTGGCCATCGGCCCCATGATCATGATGAAGTTTGTGTGCCTTCTGACCAAAGAGCTGGCCATCCCCACCATTGTCAGCATGAACCCCATTATGGTGGACGGCACCGGCATGTGCGGGGCCTGCCGCCTGACCGTAGGCGATGAAGTGAAGTTTGCCTGCGTGGACGGTCCTGAATTTGACGGCCATCTGGTGAATTTTGACGAGGCCATGAAGCGGCAGCAGATCTACAAAACCCAGGAAGGCCGGGCCATGCTGCGGCTTAAGGAGGGGGATACCCACCACGGCGGATGCGGCATGTGCAGCTAGTTGCATTACATTATATGATTAAGGAGATCGCGTACCATGGATGTATTAAAGAAAGTCCCGGTCCGGGAGCAGGACCCCAAAGTGCGGGCCGCCAATTTCCAGGAGGTCTGCCTGGGATATAACCAGGAAGAGGCCATGGAGGAAGCCTCCCGGTGCCTGAAATGCAAAAATGCCCGGTGTGTCAGCGGCTGTCCCGTGGCCATTGACATTCCGGCCTTTATCAGGGAAGTGGAAAACGGACAGTTTGAGGAAGCGGCAAAGGTCATTGCCCGGTCCTCTGCCCTGCCGGCAGTCTGCGGCCGGGTCTGCCCCCAGGAAAGCCAGTGCGAGGGCAAATGTGTCCGGGGCGTCAAGGGCGAGCCCATTTCCATCGGCAAGCTGGAGCGGTTTGTGGCAGACTGGTCCCGGGAAAACGGCTTTGTACCGGAAGCCCCGGAGACCGGCAACGGCAAACGGGTGGCTGTCATCGGCTCCGGCCCCTCCGGCCTGACCTGCGCCGGGGACCTGGCCAAAATGGGCTATGAGGTCACCATTTTCGAGGCCCTTCACGAGCCCGGGGGCGTGCTGATGTACGGCATTCCCGAATTTCGTCTGCCCAAGGACGGGGTGGTAAAGCCGGAGATTGAGAATGTGAAAAAGCTTGGGGTGAAGATTGAGACCAATGTGATCATCGGCAAGTCCCTGACCATTGACCAGCTTCTGGAGGAAGAAGGCTTTGACGCCGTGTTCATCGGCTCCGGTGCAGGACTTCCCATGTTCATGGGCATCCCCGGGGAAAATGCCAACGGGGTCTTCTCCGCCAACGAGTACCTGACCCGCAGCAACCTGATGAAGGCATTCCGGGAAGATTACGACACTCCCATTGCCGCCGGAAAGAAGGTGGCAGTGGTAGGCGGCGGCAACGTGGCCATGGATGCGGCCAGAACGGCCCTGCGGCTGGGAGCCGAGGTACATATTGTCTACCGGAGAAGCGAGGCCGAACTGCCTGCCCGTGTGGAGGAGGTCCACCACGCCAAAGAGGAAGGCATTATTTTCAACCTGCTGACCAACCCGGTGGAGATTCTCACCGATGAAACCGGCTGGGTCAAAGGCATGACCTGCATCCGCATGGAACTGGGCGAGCCCGATGCCTCCGGCCGGAGACGTCCCGTGCCGGTGGAAGGCTCTGAATTCACCATTGATGTGGACACGGTGATCATGTCCCTGGGTACTTCCCCCAACCCGCTGATCTCCAGTACCACCCAGGGCCTGGAGACCAACCGGAGGAAATGCATCGTGGCCCAGGAAGACACCGGAAAGACCAGCCGGGAAGGGGTCTATGCCGGAGGCGACGCGGTTACCGGAGCCGCCACGGTGATCCTGGCCATGGAAGCCGGACGGGCCGGGGCCAGGGGGATTGATGAATATCTGAGGAATTAGTGCTTGATATTCGTGTCAGCTGTGCGTTTGCGAAGCGACGGCGTAGTGGGACCTACGGCTAGCTTCGCAGGCGTGCAGATGGCGCGGATAGCGAGTGCTATTTACTCGGGAATTAGTGCAACGATGTACTAGCTTCGCAGGCGTGCAGATGGCGGGAATGAATTTTCAGACACGCTCTTGCAGTTGTGCCGGTAAAATCGCGGAAATCCTGGATGTGCCGGCAAATCAGGTGTCTGACTGGCTTCACCGCAACCGTTCAGACACCCCTTAAGCGGTTACCGGATACGGCCCTCCCGGAGGGCCGTATCCGGTTATATGCCTGCAAAACCTCCAGCCCTCACTCCAGCCGCACCCCCGTCTTCTCCGTGAATTCCTTTGCCCAGGCTTTGTCCCGGAAGAACAGGATGCAGCCCTGGCCTCCGTCGTCCATGGCGTAGAGCCGTTCCCGGACTCCGGCTTCTTTCAGTCCCCGGTTCACGTACTCCAGAAACATGGGGTCCAGCCAGTCATTCATTACGGATACGGTGCATTCCTGGGCAATGCCGCCGATCCGGCAGCGGACCGTGATCCGGCCAGTGCCCTTCTCCCACTCTACCTGGGATGTGTCGGTCTGAATATCCGTCACCTGGCACCGGCCCCCGGACATGGCATGGATGCTGGACAGAATGTCATAATAACTGTCCTCCAGGCTAAAAGCCTCCCAGTCGAACCAGAACGCTTCTTCCGGATACCGGGTCACCTTCCAGGTCTCCTCATCCCATTCCGGCATACCCAGATACGTCAGCAGCGCATAGTAGGGATAACCCTCAATCCAGCTCCTGCTGTCCTGGTCCTGGTCCATGGTCTCCCGCAGGGCCTTCACCTGGTCCTCCGGCACCTGGATGCCCAGCTCTTCCAGCACCTTCACCTGATCATCCAGGGGCAGATAATCCTTGTAATGCTCCGGGTGGAACTCCCCGTCCACATCCATAACCATACCATAATCCCCGCCCCGTCCGCCGTACTCCGGCAGGAACAATGCCGCAGCCGCCAGGGCCACAGTGGCGCAGAGGGTGAACACAATCCGCCCGTTGCCTTCCCCGCTGCCATCTTTTCCGTCCACAGGCATATTCCTCCAGGCCGCAGCCACGCTCTGCTTTTGGGGCCTGGGCTCCGTTTCGCCGCAGGAACCAATGACCTGGGGTGCAATCTGTTCCCAGACAAGTCCCTGCTCCTGGCAGTCCTGGACAAAAAGCTTCCGGCTCATCCAGTCTCCCACAAGCTCCTTGTCAAAGCAGGCTGCCAGGTCCTCATTCCGGGTACAGAGGAAATAGCGGCTCTCCGTTTCCAAAAGCCACCCCAGCTCCTTCCAGCTCCAGAAACGGTCCTCTGCCAGGTTCCGCCTCCATACGCCGGTCCGGTCCGCGGTCACCTGGAACCTGCCCTTCCGGGATTCCTGGCCAGGGCAGGACCGCAGCAGGGCGCTGCGCAGCATGGGCAGAGGAACCAGCCGCCGGCTCTGCTGCCAGCTCCGGAACAGACGGAGGTAGTAGAAGGCGGCCACGCCCAGAAGGATGCCTGCCAGGCTGCCCGGAATACCGCCGGGACTCCCCCAGGGACCGGCACTGCCCGGAATCCCCCAGGTTCCTGCCAGAAACCATCCGGCAACGCCCAGCAGCCACTGTTCTGCCAGTACCAGGGCCAGGGCTGCCCCTACTGTCAAAGGCTTGTATACGTACCGGTGTTTCTTCCATCCGGTGAGAAAACATTTGCATACCCAGTTCCACTGGGCGGAAATCATCAGGGACTGGGAGAAATCCCGCTGCTGGATGATCCACAGACCGGTATTCAGATTGTGGTATGTTTCCACCGGTTCCCGCCCCAGGGCATCTTTTATCCACAAAGAACCGGGAATATCCCCAGGCAGTTTCCGCTGCTCATTCAGCATCCGGCAGAAATCCGCCTCCCCGTCCTTTCCGCCCAGCACCCGCACCGGCAGGAACACCCACCGCCTGGGCGGACCGGGGACCAGAGGGGACACTGCCTCCAGCCAGTACACACTGCCCCGCCGTCTCACGATCCCCAGCTCCCGGCAGCGGTAACGCAGGACTTCCCGGCTGCCGCCCAGGGTCAGAAGCCCGTCTCCCAGGGTCAGGGACCTGGACTCCCGGCAGCAGCGGCGCCAGACCTTTCCGGTCTGGACCACCCACAGCCACAGCAGGATGCACACCAGAAGGCCCGCCCCCAGGGCCCCGTACTGATACGTGGTCCCGGCAGGGGCCGCGCCTCCGGCCGTGACTGAGACCAGCCAGTTGAGCATGGAGGTACCGGTTACCACCAGAATGATTCCCAGGGACACCATGGGCCGCAGGGCCAGACGCTGCAGCCCCAGACGGAATCCGCAGCCTGCTGCCTCCAGGAATGTAAGCTTATAGTTGTACTTCATATGTAAATGCTCCAGACCGGACTGCCGCAGATATCCGGCACTTTCTTCACCGTTGTTTCCGTAATGCGTACCAGACGGCAGACCGCTGGTAACCGTTCACCGGATAACAGCCAGGTGCAGCCATGGTTCGGCAGCAGTCCCCTTTCATCAGTTTTGCAGAAAGCAGATACCACTCCCCTGTAGCATATCCGGGACCCTGTTCACGGACTGACCCCCGGCCATGGACCACATTCCCGGCAATGCTCTGGCAGCACCTGCTTCCTTTGTCTTCATAATGGTTCTTATCACACCAGATATTCCTTAATAATATCCCCCAGAAGCTGCATCTGCTCCGGGCTTAAGCCTTTCATCCACTCTTCCCCGGAGCCCCGGTTCCGTTCCCGGCTGGCAGCGATCTGTTCCAGGCTCCGTTTCAGATAGTCCACGTCATGCCGGTCGTCCTGGCCCGTGTCCGCTGCCGGGACGGCTGTGGCGGCTGTCTCCCGCCGCCCGCTCCGGTCCCGGTCGCTTCGTTTCCTGGGGCCGCCCCGCTCCTGACTTGCGGACCGGCCCCCAGCGTCCGGCTGGTCTGCCCCGGATACGGAACCGGACATACGTCCCCGTCCTGCTGCCTGCATCCGGCTGCCGGTTTCCTCCCGGCCGCCACTCTGGCGGCCTCCGGCTTCCTCCTCCTGGCCGGATGCCTGACGGCCGGTGACCGTCTCCTCCTGACCTGATACCTGAAACCGGCTGCCGGTTTCCCCCCTGCTGGCACCCTGGCGGCCTCCGGCCTCGTCCTCCCGGCCAGATGCCGTGATCCGGCTGCCGGACTCTTCCCGGCATTCCTCTGCCAGCATCACCACCTTGCCCCGCTGGGCTCCGTTTCCTCCCCGGCCCGGGCGGACGCTGAGACGCCTTACGTTCCGCTCCCCTTCCTCACCCGGTTCCTCCATGGCCTGGCTCCGGGCCAGTCTGGGGCAGAGGACATTTTCCAGATAATCCTGAAGGGCCGAGGTCAGCTGCTCCCGGCGCCCGCTGATGGCCCCATTGTCAAACAGCATGGTCAGCATGGCCATAAGCACTGCGCCGCAGCCATACATTACAATATAAGAAGTATCCAGTCTGTACCAGTAGGAGAAAAATGCTGCCGCTCCGCCTCCCAGCAGACACAGCCAGGTCAGTTGCAGGGAAATACCGGACCAGCTCCCCAGGGTCATGCCCCTGAACCGCAGCTCTCCCAGCTGGTGCTCCAGCCATGCGCCGGTGTCCCGCAGTCCCTGGTTGAGACGATATGTATTCTCCGCCCTCAGTTTCAGCTCCTTGAGCCCCTTATTCCTGGTTACCGTCAGATTGGTACATTCCTTTAACAGTCTTTTGTAGAGGTTCCTGGTCATCAGCCGCGTGAGGATTCCCAGCAGGCAGATGCCGGCCAGCACATACAGTGCCTGTCCTGTTTCCAGCAGGTTCATCATAAAAACAGCTCCCCTTTCTTGTACCACGTCTGCCGTGGAGGGGTACAGGCATTACCGTACCGGCTGCTCCGTGGCGGAGTCGTGACAATGATTTCATATGGAACCGTGCAGGCAGGGCGGAAAGGTATTCCCCAGTTGCTTTCTGTCTGGACGGGTTCCTTTAGACAGCTACCATTATAGCGGTCCCAATCATTTTTGGAAAGTTAAAGGAGCCTAGAATCGTTCACCAAAGTTTGCTAAAAAACGCGTGTGAACTTCATGTACCGCTTACTCCCAGGCCTCAATCAGGGCTCTGGTCAGGCGTACACTGTGGAGAATGGCCAGCTCCTCGAAGGCACCATAATCCATGGAGGCGCTGTCGTCGGCCTTGTCGGAAATGGCCCGGATGATCAGCACCGGCACCTGGTTCAAGTAGGCGGCCTGGGCGATGGCTGCCCCTTCCATCTCCGTGCAGGCGCCGCCAAAGGTGGAGGTAAGCCACTGCTTCTTTGCCTTGTCGCTGATAAACTGGTCCCCGGTAAGCACCCGCCCCTCATGGGCCCTGATATCCGGATTCACCCGGGCGCACAGTTCCATGGCCAGCTTTCTCAGACGGTCATCTGTGGGAAATGCCTTTACCGGAAGCTGCGGAATCTGTCCCGGCTCATAGCCGAAATTCACCGCGTCCACGTCATGCTGCAGGGCATCTGTGGACATGACCAGATCCCCGATATTGATCTCCGCTTTCAGGGACCCTGCAATGCCGGTGTTGATGATTCCGCCTACCCCGAACCGGTCCACCAGAATCTGGGCACAGATTCCGGCACTGACTTTTCCGATTCCAGACTGGACCACCACAGTCTCCTTTCCGCCGATTGTTCCTCTGTAGAACTCCATTCCTGCCACCGTCTCAATCCGGGGCTGCTCCATGGCTTCCTTTAACTGCCTGACCTCCTGGGCCATGGCACCGATAATTCCTAACATAATTGTCCTCTTCTTTCTACGATTTTCTGGCTTACAAGCAAGCTTGACGCCTGGTTTTGTCCTGCTTCTTCCGCTTCCCAGGGCATCTTCTTGCCCGGCTTTGCCGGGCAAGAAGCTCCGGGCGTCCGCCCGATGGGGAAAACTGGACAAAACCTGGCTTACAAGCAAGCTTGACGCCTGGTTTTGTCCTGCTTCCTCCGCTTCGCAGGGCATCTTCTTGACCGGCTTTGCCGGTCAAGAAGCTTCGGGCGTTCGCCCGATGGGGAAAACTGGACAAAACCAGGCTTACAAGCAAGCTTGACGCCTGGTTTTGTCCAGTTTTCCCCGCCCTGCGAACTGTAACTTTATTCTAGCACAAGGGGGGCTGGTTTTTCAAGACTTCTTGACAACCCGTTTCACAAACAGATATAATGTGATTACTATTCACGGGGGGCATCTTCTTGTCCGGCCATGCCGGACAAGAAGCATCGG
>CAJTOV010000092.1 GCA_910577765.1 uncultured Lachnospiraceae bacterium | reverse complement strand
CCGCACCGCGTCATGTCCTGCCTTTTTCAGCACCATGTCCCCTCCTCTGTCTCTGAACAAATATTCCTCCCATCCGCACCGCTTCACCAGAGTACTGTGAATGGGAATTTATACTACCAGCTCTGGCGGAATCTCAACACATTCATGTTCCGCAAATCTGCGGGCATTGATAAAATAACGGTACTGGCCGCTGGGTTTCCGGATCGCATAACCCCACGGGAAGACTCCTTGCTTAAGGCCATCCTCTACCGTAGTATGGCCCATGCGCATCAGTTTTGCGGCATCCTTTGTCCTCAGCTCCGGTATGGCACCTCTGCCCTGCTTTGCCAGTTTCAGAATTGGCTCGTCCTGCTCGAAATAATCCGGGACAAGACCAAGCTTTACTGCCAGATCCCTCTGGGCATTCTCCGGTGGAATCTGCTTCCCTGAAAGGTACTGGCTAATACTGCCCTTGCTCTTCCCGGTCATGCACACCACCTGGGCCTGGGTAATTCCCAGGTCACCCATGGCCTTCCTCATCTTCTCAGCAAATGTCATATTATACCCCTTCCTGAAAACCGTGGCTGTTATTTCCTGCCAGTGCTCTCATGGTTTTCTTCTCCTTTCTTCCCGCTGGAGTTATTCTCAATCAGGCAGGTCATATAGCCTTTGTTAAATTCCGTCATGTTGGAATAGGCATCCGCCACTTTCTCAAGAATCTGTTTTTGTTTCTCTGGCATTCCCTCACCTCCTTCCTTTCATGCTTTTGGTTTTTATCTGCTTGCACTCTCCTTCTTATGCCCCCTATCTTATGGGAATAAGTAATCCAGCGTCTAAAGAAGCCGCTGAAGCTCAGACAAAATCCGCTCATAGGCGGGAAGAAGCCGCCCAAGCTCAGATAAGAGCTGCTCGTAAGCAGAACGAAGCCGCCCAAGCTCAGACAAGAGCTTCTGAAGCTCAAAAGTATGCTGTCCAAGCCCTTGAAAAAGCCGCTGATTCGCTTCGACAAGCTTCTGGTAATGTGAAAGAGCCTGAGCATTCCGAACCCATTGAGTGATTGAAGCTGCCAGGAAAATCGCTGACGTGATCAGGCTGTACCGTCTTGAGGTTTTAACCTGATCACGCAAATCCCTGATCTGTTCTTCCGTGCTCCCTTTCACCTCGTCTTCTTTCCATTTCAGGCGCCATATTTTCAATTTATCCTACCTCCTTTCTGCTTGATATCCTGGGCTCAAGGAAGAAACAAGTCCCCGCCAGAGCCGCGTACGAAACAAAGGAGTAACTTTAATGAATGCTGCCACGTATAACACATGGAATAAGATCAAGCGCCTCACCCAAACTGGTATCTTTACTTACCACTGTTCATCTGCTGGTGAGATCAGATGCATCAATGAGCTGGTGAACGCCGGGTACATTACTGTTTCGTGGAAAACAAGTCAGGATGCCGTTTTCTGTATAGCCGGGGAAGAAAAGCAGCATACAAAGTATCCATCTGATTCACCAGACGCCGGATAAATCCCGGGTAAAAATCCAGTATGGTGATATCCTCATCATCACTATAAGAAGTGATTATCACGATGTCGTGGACTCCTTTAAAAAAGCCATACTGGAAGAATACAAAATAGATCTTTCCGTCTTTTTTAAAGGTCACAAACTTACCCCAGTATGTTTTCCAGCTTGGCCCGGCAGGAAGCTTTTTGTTTTCTATCGGGCCAGTCGGCTTTTTGATCTTTACCGCCTCCCTCACCTCCTTCCCATATCTTTTACATTCCACCTGCGAAAGTGTTTTGTTCTTTTTGTGATCATAGGACAATTATATGTCCTTAAATCACTTTTGTCAATACTTTTTTGTCCTTAAATCACTTTTTGTTGACTAAAGGACAAAATCATAGTATAATTAGCATCAAGAAAGGGGGTGACGCTTTGAAGGACCGAATTAAAAAACTAAGAAAAGAGCTGGATCTAACACAGCAAAAATTTGCCGAAAAATTGGGTGTTAAACGCAACACTATAGCCAAGTATGAAACCGCAGAAAACACACCAAGCGACGCAGTTGTTGCTTTGATCTGCACCAAATTCAACGTCAATGAACACTGGCTCCGAGATGGAACAGGGGGAATGTTCATAGAACAAACTAAAGATGAGCAGATCGCCACCTTTATGGGGGATCTGCTTAGGAATGAAGAAGATTCATTTAAACGACGGCTTATTTCCGGCCTATGTGGCCTGGATGACAAAGGGTGGGAAACCCTGGAGAAATTTATTGACTCCATTCAGAAAAAGGACTGAGCATCAGCCCAGTCCCAGAATGGCCTTGACATAGCAGTAGATCAGATGCATTCTCCGTTCATCTGCCTTGTCAAGCAGCTCAACAATAAGTTTCCTATAGTCCATGCTTGTTACCCTCCCAAGTAAACCGCACGTCCTAAAGTAGCGTTAACATAATTATAACAAACATATGTTCGATTTTCAAGAGGGTATTGCAAAAGGTAACGAACGAGTAGCTGCTATAGTGTGGATAAACGGAAAGTTCTTAATATTTTTATTATTTAAAAAATTATTCCGTTAGAAATAATAAAAATATAATTTAGAGAATAGAAAACCACACGTTACCTTTAAAAAAATCAAACAAAAACAAAGGGGCTCTTTATGAAGAAAAAAATTTTATTAATTGCATTTCTGCTATCCATGTCTGGTGTATTTTCTTCTTATGCTGGACAATGGAAAGAAAACGCCAAGGGCTACTGGTATCAGAATGACGATGGAACAAACCCCGCAGCCTCATGGCAGTACATTAATGGGCAGTGGTATTATTTTAAGCCAGACGGATATATGAATACTGGGTGGATTAAAATATCAGACCAGTGGTATTACTGTGAATCTTCTGGGGAAATGAGGACTGCTGATCTCCCAACTGATGTGATGACTTTTAAATTCAATGGGGATGGTTCCTGCTCCAATTTTTATGAAAACACAACACCCTCTGACCAGGCAGGCTGGGCAAACTATGGGACCACATCATTAAGTACCTGGGCCGATGCCATTCTTCAAGGAAACATTGTATATTACAATGGCCAGTACTGGGCAACTCCAGACTATACCAGTACACTAAAAAACACTCAGGTTGTTTATTATCACGATATTGCCAATGACAATGGAGAAGCCACACAAACAAGAGACCGCTACTACTTAGCCAATCTGGATCTTGATTTTTCTTCTGACTATGAAGAAGATTATGATGATTATGAATAGGCATTAAAAAATTGGACCCTGCTGCGCCAACAGCAAAGGTCCATTGGATCAAGTAATCAGGAATGATATACTATCTCCCGCAAAAATAGTATATCATTCCACCTGCGAAAAGTAAAGAAAGGAATGATATTATGACTGGAGGAACAAGAAAACGCGGTTCTACCTGGAGCTACTACTTTGACCTTGGAAAGGTTGGCGGCAAACGCCAGAAGAAAGAAAAAGGCGGTTTTAAAACCCGAAAGGAAGCTGAGGCTGCCCTGGTAAGAGCCCTCAGTGAATACAACCATTCCGGCCAGGTGTTTACCCCGGCTGAGATTACCGTATCGGATTACCTGGACCAGTGGTATGAACTGTACTGCAAGCCCAATTTAAAATACAATACCCAGGTTGGATATCTGCGAATTACGGAAAAGCACATAAAACCCAAGTTCGGCACATATAAGCTGAAATCAATAACCCCCGCCGCGCTTCAGGAATATGCCAATGACTTAAAGCTGAACGGCTATTCCAAAAGCCATATGTCAGGCATTTTATCCGTATTTCAATCTGCCCTGGATTATGCTGTTGAACCATTGCACTATATTTCCGCCAACCCGATGAAGCTGGTCAAATATCCAAAAGTAGAGCGCAAACCAAGGGAAAGGATCATCCTGACTATGGAGGAATGGCAGCATATCATTAGCCGGTTTAAAGACACCCGGTTTTATATTCCTCTGATGATCGGATTTTACACTGGCCTGCGGATCAGCGAAGCCTTTGCCCTCACCTGGGATGACATAGATCTGAATAACAGGACCCTGACCGTCAATAAGCAGATTGTCAAACGTAATTTTGGTGCCGATGTCCGCAAGACTGTAGAACAGAGCGGAAAGAGGGAACAACGTTCTTCATGGTATTTTACCACCCCCAAGACATCATCCTCTATCCGGACAATCCCTTTTGGTGACACTTTGTACAATACCCTTAAGGCAGAACAAACCAGCCAAAAGAAGAATGAACTCAAATATGGAGAATTTTACACCATCCATGTTCTCAAGAAGGAAACTGACGAGAAAGGCAATGATATGCAACGGATCGTTTCTGTCCAGAAGTGCGCCGAAAGCCAGCTCCAGCGTATCCGGCTGGTCTGCATTGCCGAAAACGGCCAGTATACCTCTACGGATTCCTTCAAATACTGTTCAAGGATAATTCACAAGGAAATGCAGCTTGCCTTTGACTACCATTCACTCCGGCATACACATGCCACCATGCTGATTGAAGCTGGCGCAGATGTGAAGAATGTCCAGACACGTCTGGGACATACCAACATCCAGACCACCTTGCAGACCTATGTCCATGACACTGAGAAAATGGGACAGCGGTCTGTTGAACTGTTTGAACAGCTTACCACTGCCAGACCCTCATAAAACACTGGAAAAATGGGTTGAACCCGCAATTGTTCAGCTGGTTCAACCCATTTCTGCTGTTTTAGTGTCTATTTTAGAATTTGGGTGGCAAATGGGTGGCAAACCACCCATTTTACATGCCTAAACTCCATGTAATTCCTTATTTTTCAAGCCTCAGTGAGCAGATTGTCTCTACATTCCCCGTCCCCGGAAACATATCCACACAGCACACCCGCTCCACCTGGTACCCATAAGCCTGAAGGGGCACCAGGTCCCGGGCCAGGCTGGTGGGCTTGCAGGAGATGTAGATCATCCGCCGGGGCTGGATTCCGTCCCCGATCTTCTCCAGGGCTTTGGGGTGGATTCCGTCCCTGGGCGGGTCCAGGATCACCAGCTGGGGCCTGTCCGTAAGGCTGTCCAGCACCTTCAGCACATCTCCGGCAATGAATTCACAGTTGGTCAGGCCGTTGAGAGCCGCGTTCTCCCGGGCCGCTTCCACAGCCTCCTCCACGATCTCCACACCGATTACCCGGTCTGCCACCGGTGCCAGCACCTGGGCGATGGTCCCGGTTCCGCTGTACAGGTCGAACAGCACCGGTTCTCTGGTTCCGCCAGCCGCCGCATCCTCCACAAAGCTGCGGACCGTATCATACAGCACCTCTGCCCCCAGGGAATTGGTCTGGAAGAAAGAAAACGGGGTAATCTTAAATTTCAGCCCCAGAAGCTCCTCAAAGAAATGCTCCCGTCCCCAGAGCACCTCCGTGCTGTCGCTCTGAACCACATCCGCCAGACTGTCATTGCGGATATGCAAAATCCCGGCAAAGGCACCTTCCGGCGCCAGTCCCAGCATCCTGTCCCGCCAGCCTTCCAGAAGCGCCTCCTCCCCGGACGGCAGGGTCTCCACCTGGCCGGAAGTCACCAGGGCCACCAGAATCTCTCCGGTCTTCACACCCCGGCGCACCAGCAGATGGCGCAGATATCCGGTATGCTGAAGCTTCCGGTAGTAGCCAACCCCCAGCTCCCGGAAATACTCCAGGGTCTCCGTAAGAATCCGGCAGAAATCCGGGTGCACGATCCGGCAGTCCCGGGTAGTGACAATATCATAAAAGCTTCCCCGTTTGTGCATGCCCAGGGCCAGGGGGCCGTCCTTGTAAGCATCCCCAAAGGAAAACTCCATCTTGTTGCGGTATGCCTCCGCAAGAGGACTGCCCTTAATGGGTTCCAGCACATAGCTGCCCGGCTCCACTGCCCCGTCCAGAAGCTTTCGTACCTGCTGCTCCTTGATCTGCAGCTGCTCCCTGTAAGGCAGTCCCTGGTACAGACAACCGCCGCAGATCCCTGCATGGACACACCGGCTTTCCGGCACCTCCAGAGGCGACGGCTCCAGCACCTGAATCAGCCTGGCCTCGCATTTGCCCTTACGCCTTTTGCTGATGCCGAAACGGACCATCTGTCCCGGAATCCCGTTCTTAATCACCACTTTTTCCCCATCTATGTGAACAATTCCCTTGTTTGGGAATTCCATTGTCTCAATCCTGGCTTCCATGATATCGCCCTTTTTCATGACTATTTACCAGCCCTTTCCTGAATTCTCCCTGCACCCATACGAAAAAGATAACCCTTACAAA
Source organism: uncultured Lachnospiraceae bacterium (assembly GCA_910577765.1). GTDB lineage: Bacteria > Bacillota > Clostridia > Lachnospirales > Lachnospiraceae > Brotaphodocola. The sequence continues at coordinate 9,537 of CAJTOV010000092.1, read as the reverse complement.
AAGAAGCGTGCCTCCCACTGTGAGACACGCCCAGATGTTCTCTCCGAAACCGGTAATTCCTTACTTCTCCGAATCCTCGTCCTCATCCTCAAAGAAATCGTCGTCGAAATCATCATCGAAATCGTCCTCGAAATCCTCCAGATAGTCCGGTGTGAAGAAACGGTATACACCATACGCAATGGCGGCCACCGCTGCCACAACCCCAATGATGGCCAGAATCCAGAGAATACAGGTTTTCTTCTTCTCCTCTTCCTCTTTTCTGTGGAGGAACTCATTGAGCTTGGTGGAATTCATGATCTCCTCTACACGGCTTAACGCATCCTTCCCCATAGTGTCAAATCTGTTCATATTGTCACGTCCTTTCCATTTTTCCGTACTGGCATACCTGGCTTTTCCGGCTGGCTTCTCCACATACATGCAGTCTGCCATGGTTTCCCGTAACTGCCGCCCCACAACCGGGAGCTTTCCCGCCAATGTGCAGATCCGCCGGAATGGTTTCCTTATGCCTACACAAGAATTATACCATCTAATGCTCAATTTTACTATCCCATTTTATGCAAATTTAGAATTTCTAGTTACAGTTCGCGGGGCGGGGAAAACTGGACAAAAACAGACGTCAAGCTGGCCTGTAAGTCTGTTTTTGTCCAGTTTTCCACATCGGGCGAATGCCCGATGCTTCTTGTACGGCACAGCCGGACAAGAAGATCCCGCGAATAATACCCTCACGCATCCTCCACCCGCTCCAGCTTTGCAAAAGAAGCAAACATCTTCTTTACCCCGGCCTTGTCGAATTCCACCGTAACCTCATAATCCCGTGCCCCGTCTTTCACGGCCTGCACGGTACCCAGTCCGAACTTTCCATGGCGGACCCGGCTGCCTGCTTCGTAATCCAGACCCCCTGCCTTCTCCACGGTAAATGCCTTCCCAAAGGCCGGTGTCCGGCCTAATCCGCCGCCGGAACCGGAACCACTGCCACCTGCGGCTCCGCCGCCGGAACCGCCGCCGGCAAATCCTGCCTGCCTGTAACTGGCAGTGGGAGACTCGTAAGAATTTGATTTGGCACCGAAACGGCTGATTCCCAGGGATTTCTGGCTCTGGTTCCAGGGCAGGCCGCTTTCCCCCTGCTGGCTGCGTTTGCCCCACTTTTCCCGGGCTGCTCCGGGCCGCCGTATGTCCACCAGGTCCTCGGGAATCTCCTCCACGAACCGGCTGATCCGGGAATACCGGGTATCCCCCTTGATCATGCGCAGCTTGGCTCCTGTCAGCACCAGACGCTCCCTGGCCCGGGTAATGCCCACGTAGCACAGCCGCCGCTCTTCCTCCAGGTCTGTCTTGTCCTCAGACATAATAGACATACTGCTGGGAAACAGCCCGTCCTCCATGCCGCTTAAATAGACCACCGGAAACTCCAGGCCCTTGGCGCTATGTAAGGTCATCAGGGTTACCCGGCTCTCCGAATCATCCATCCGGTCCACATCCGCTACCAGGGCAACCTCCTCCAGGAAGCCGTCCAGGGTAGGATGCTCCTGGTCCTGCCAGTAGCTGACTGCCTTGCTGACCAGTTCTTCAATATTCTCCAGCCGGGCCTTTGCCTCCACTTCTTCCTCGGTCAGTTCCAGCTCCTCCCGGTAGCCGGTTTCCTCCAGAACCGCCTCAATCAATTGTTTCAGATCCAGCTCCCCTTCCTGGAACCGTCTGTGAAAACTCTCAATCTGGCCCACAAACATCTGGACCTTTCCGGCCGCCTTGCCCAGCCCCGGTACCTGGGCCGCCTGGGTACAGCCTTTATAGAAGCTGACCTCCTTCTCCAGGGCCCAGGCTGCCACCCGGCCCACACTGGTTGCCCCGATGCCCCGCTTGGGCACATTGATGATCCGCTGGACCGCCAGATCATCCCGGCCATTGGCAATGGTCTTTAAATAAGAAAGAATGTCCTTGATCTCCTTCCTCTGGTAGAAGTTCACGCCCCCCACCAGACGGTAAGGAATATTGTAGGCAATACATTGTTCCTCCAGCAGACGGGACTGGGCATTGGTCCGGTAAAGCACCGCATAATCCTTCAGGTCCCGCCCCTCTGCCATCAGATCCCGGACGATTCCCTCTGCCTCGTCATGGGCCTGCTCATAATGGCAGAACACCACCGGCACCCCTTCCCCGTTAGCTGTCCACAAGGTCTTGTCCCTGCGGCCCTGGTTGTTGCGGATCACTGCATTGGCCGCATCCAGAATATGGCTGGTGGACCGGTAATTCTGCTCCAGCTTCACCACCCGGGCTCCCGGAAAGGTCTCCTCAAAGCTGAGGATATTCCGGATATTGGCCCCGCGGAACTTGTAGATAGACTGATCGTCATCCCCCACCACACACAGATTCTTATACTTTCCTGCAAGCAGGGAGACAAACTGGAACTGGGCCGTGTTGGTATCCTGGTACTCGTCCACCATAATATAGCGGAACCGCTCCTGGTAGTATCCCAGAACCTCCGGATTCACCCGGAACAGATCCACGGTCTTAAAGATCAGGTCATCGAAATCCAGGGCATTATTCTTCTTCAGTTCCCTCTGGTACTCCAGGTAGATCTCGGCAAGCTTCTTTCCGAACCAGTCTTCCTCCATCTCCTTACGGAACTCCTCCGGGCCCATCAGCTCGTTCTTGGCACTGGAAATCACAGACAGCACATTGCGCTCCCGGAAACGTTTGGAATCCAGATCCATCCGTTTGAGAATCTGGCGCATCAGGACCCGCTGGTCATCGGTATCATAAATTGTGAAATTGGGATCATAATCCAGATATTCGATATATCTGCGCAGAATCCGCACGCAGGCCGAATGGAATGTGCTGACCCAGACCTGGCTGGCCCCCTGCTCCACCAGCCGGTCCACCCGGTCCCGCATCTCCCCGGCCGCCTTGTTGGTAAAGGTAATCGCCAGAATGTTCCAGGGATCTGCCTTTCCCTCCCCGATCAGATATGCGATCCGGTGGGTCAGCACCCGGGTCTTGCCGGACCCTGCTCCTGCAAGCACCAGAAGCGGTCCTTCTGTATGAAGCACCGCCTCCTGCTGTTTCTCATTTAATGTATCAAAAATAGTCATAGAATTATCCTGCGTATACGATAGCCTCAATCTCAACCAGGGCATTCTTGGGCAGTGCCCCTACTTCAAAGGCAGCTCTGGCCGGGCAGTCCCCTGCAAAGAAGGTTGCGTATACTTCATTCATGGCGCCGAAATCGCTGATATTCTTTAAAAGAACCGTGGTCTTGACCACATTGGCCATGGTCAGCCCGTCGCTGGCCAGAATATTCTGGATGTTGGTCAGGGACTGTCTGGTCTGTGCCGCAATATCATCCCCGGCGAATTCTCCGGTAGCCGGGTCAATGGGAAGCTGTCCGGACACGAACACAAAGTCCCCTGCATGGATAGCCTGGGAATAAGGTCCGATGGCTGCCGGTGCGCTGGTGGTTGCTAATACTTTTTTCATGGTAATCTCCTCCAATTCTGTCTTTCATCATATTCCTTAGGTCAGGTACCCTGCAAGACTGTATGCAGGGCACCCATACGTTTCATTATATCGGAACCTTCTGCAAGATTCAACCACTTTCACTATGTATCCAGTATCTTTTCGCATACAACCAGATACTGGCTGCCTCCGTCCCATTCCCCTGTGTACCTGGCTGTCAGGTGCACCCGGATCTGGTTCCCTTCCATATCCTTGATCCGGAAAGTCTCCTGGTAGTCCCGGTGCTCCCGGATTGCCTGCCAGCCTGCCTGGGAACGACTCTGGGCATCGGGCTCTTCCATGATGTCGTAATACTCGTTGGCATTGAGAAGCAGCTCCGTCTCCTCCACCGTACAGCCGCTGTCCCTGGAAATACCGTTGGCCAGTACTTTGTAATGCCGCTTCCCGTCCCTGGCCGTCATCAGGAGAATGTCAAAGGCTGCGTACTTCATGAGTATCTCCATGCTGTTCCGCAGCTCCACGGTCTCCGTCACATCAATGACAATGCCCTGGAAGAAGGAATCCCCGCCATTGCGGATCAGACGGCTCTGGTCAATGACCCAGATATAACCGTTCTTTGCCTGCATCCGGTATTCCATATGGAAGGAATTGTCCCGGTATCTGCCGGCTGCCACATACTTTGACAGCTGGTCCCGGTCATCCGGGTGGACCATATTGATGAATTTGTCGTCGAACAGATCCTGGAGTTCCTGCCTGGAATAGCCGAACATCCTGAGAAATGTTTCACTGACATACAGAAATTCCAGCTCCGGTGAATTGCCGCACCGGTGGTAGCCTCCGGGGATATCCTTGTTAAGAAACTGCAATTCCTCGTTTTCACTAAGAAGCATGGCATTGCGCTCTGCCATTTTTTCCTGGGCTTCCATGATCTCGGTAATATCCGTACACACGCCGATAATGGCAAGACGGCCTTCCTCCACCTGGACAAACCGGCCCTTGTCCACTGCCCAGAACCAGCTTCCGTCCTTCCGGCGCATCCGGTAAGTAGTAAAATATTCCCCGCCTACCCGGCAGTCACGGCCAATATCCCGCCGGACCCGCTCCCGGTCATCGGGATGGATCAGGTTGATAACCCGGCCTTTGACCCGGTTATCCAGCTCCTCATAAGACCGGTAGCCCAAGAGACGGATCATGGCGTCACTGGCACACAGCAAAGGCAGCTCCTCCCCGTCATAGCAGCCGATCATGCCAAAGAGGCTGCTCTGGGCCAGAATCTCCTCCATCTGTCTGCGGTTGTCCTCCGAAAGCCGGTCCAGGGAATCATTGCCCGGCACCTTTACCATCATGCTCAGGGCCCTGAGGGAGTTGGCCAGACGCCGTTCATTCTCATGCTTCTCCGTGATGTCCCGGACCGATGCACAGTACACCCGGCCACCGGTTCCTTCGTGAAGGAAGAACACCTGCATCTGCAAATACAGTGTAGTCCCGTCCTTTCTCAGATAGTGAATCTCTCCTGTCCCTCCGTCCAGAGGGCTGGCATCCGCATCCCGGAAGATCTGCATCAGGGTATCCAGATCCGCCTCATAGACGTACCGCAGGAAATTCTCCCTGTACTCCTGGTCCTCCCCGGAACAGATGCCTGCCAGCTGGAAATACCGCTCATTCATGCGGATTACCTGGATCTGGTCTCCCTTCATCTCGTAGAATGCCACGGCTCCCAGAATGTTGTTCAGCAGGGTACTGCTGAACAGGTTCTGGTCCAGGAACTCCCGGATATGAAGCTGTTCCACCTGCCTGACCTGGACGCCTCCATACTCCACCTTGCCCTCTGTGGACAAGAGGGCCTCAAAATCCTTCACCGGCATGGGGCGGTAGAAATAATATCCCTGGGCATAGCTGCACCCGATATTCTTCAGGGCCCGGATATGCTCTTCTGTCTCTGCCCCTTCCACGATTACCGGCATTCCCAGCATATGGGTCATGTCCACCACGGATTCCAGGATTCCCATGCCCCTGCCGCTTTCCTCACTGCTGAAATCCAGAAACTTCATGTCCAGCTTCAGCACGTCCATGCTGACACTGCGCAGCATATTCAGGGAGGAATAGCCGCTGCCGAAATCGTCCATATAAACGGCAAATCCCAGCTCCTGAAGCCGCTGCACCACCCGGTTGAGGCTGCTTAGATCCTTGGCATACGCGCTTTCCGTGATCTCCACCTTCACCAGTCTGGGACTCAGCCGGTACTTTTCAATAAGCCCCTGAAACGTGCCCACCACATCCATAAAGAACAAATCCTTCTGGGACACGTTCACGGACACCGGAACCGGCCGGATACCCCTGTCCAGCAGGGAACGCTGCCATCTGCACACGCTTTCCCAGATATACCGGTCCACCTCCGTGATATACCCGGTTTTCTCAATCAGGGGAATGAACCTTCCCGGGGACACAAAACCCTTTTCTCCCCGGTCCCACCGGACCAGGGCCTCACCGCCTACGATCTTCCCGTTATTGATATTGCACTGGGGCTGGACGAAAAATACGAATTCGTTCTGGCGGATTCCGTTCTGGATCTCCAGCATCAGGATATGTTCGTCCTGCATCTCGTGGAGCATACCTTCTTCATAATAGAATATCCGCGTATTGTAATCTGCCTTGGCCCTGGACACGGCCATCAGGGCCCGGTCATGCATGGCCACGGCAGAAAGGCTTCTGTCCGCCACTTCATAGACACCGATCACCGGGATGAAGCCGCTGTAGCCGCCATACCGGGACATGCCGTTAATGATCTGCTGCTGGATCTTCTGTATATACTGGCTGCCGCCCGGTGCAAGAAGGGCAAAATTATCCTCACCGAAATAACCGGCTATGCCTCCCAGCTCCTTCTCCGACTCCTTAAGATGGCTGGCAATATCAAACAGAAGCTGGTCTCCCGTATCCCTGCCATACAGTTCGTTAAACAGCTTAAAATGCTCAATATCAATGGCCAGAAGACAGTACCCGGTCTCCGTATCCTCCTTAAGGCGTACATCCACCTTCCGGTAGAAGGATTCGTCCCGGTTCAGTCCGGTCCACACATCATACTCGGTCCGGGTATCCAGGGAACTGACCGGACCTGCCCCGGCCAGATCTCCGCTGGCCCGGTTCTCCCGCTCCAGCTTCAAAGCCCGCAGAAGCAGGGTATTCATGATTCTGTGGTGGACCACGGTCATGTCAAAGGGCCGGCTGATAAAGTCCACTGCTCCCAGGTTAAACGCCCGGTCCACGGCATTGGCCGAGGTGTCCGAGGAAATGATAATGACCGGAAGCCTGTCCATCCAGTGATATTCATTGATCACCTCCATGACCTTAAAACCGTCCATTCCCGGCATCATCAGATCCAGAAGGATCAGTGAAAACCGGTCCACATTCTCCCGCAGCAGACTCACCGCCTCAACGCCGTCGGCTGCCTCCGTAAGGGCATACTCGTCCTGCAGAATCTCTGCCAGAAGCATCCGGTTAAGTTCTGAGTCATCCACAATCAGTATTTCTGGTCTTTGTTTCCCGTCTGTCATAAGGCTCTGTCCTTCCCTGCCGTTTTCTATGAATATTATAGTAATTTTCCCATATTCCGTCAAGATGGAGTTGTCGCCCAGTTTTCCTTAAGGGGTTGCTGATACCCTCAGGGGGCATCTTCTTGTCCGGCTATGCCGGACAAGAAGCATCGGGCGTCCGCCCGATGTGGAAAATTTTCTTTCATCCGGGACTTGTCATCTGGTTTTGAATACTATATAATGAAGTTTAGATGAGAGGTGACATTATGAAGAAACAGAATGAAGAACGGCTTCAGGACATGATGGACCGGCTGGACCGGATCTCCTATATCCACCTGGACAAGATACCGGAGATCGACCTGTATATGGACCAGGTCACCTCCTTTATGGAGGAACACCTGCGCAAGGCCAAGCGCAGTCCCCAGGACAAGGCCCTGACCAAGACCATGATCAACAACTATGCCAAGAACAAGCTGCTTCCCCCTCCGGTGAAGAAGAAGTATTCCAGTGAACACCTGCTGCTTCTGCTGTTCATCTACTATTATAAAAACCTGCTTTCCATCAGTGATATCGAACAGCTTCTAAAGCCCATTACAGCCAGGCATTTCCAGACCCGGGACAATCTGCCCCTGGGCTCCATTTACCAGCAGGTCTTCTCCTTGGAGCACAGCCAGATGGAACGGCTCAAGGAAGATATCCGCATGAAGTTTGAGGCCTCCCGGGATGTGTTCCAGGATGTGGATGACCAGGAGCGGGAATATCTGCAGCTGTTTGCGTTTATCAGCGAGCTGTCCTTTGATGTGTATCTCAAGAAGCAGATGATCGAGATGGTCATTGACCAGTTAAGGGAGGAAGAGGAACCCCAGAACCCCCAGAAGAAAAAGTAGCGTCCAAATAAGCCTGCCGGCTCCCCACAGAAAAGGGGGGAGCTGGCAGGCTTTTGTTCTTCCGCTGGCCCAGGTCCCGAAAAAGCCCGGCATTCCCTTCCGGCAGCTTCCAGGCCCCATACGGAAAGCAGCTTCCAGTCTGCTCTAATCCGGCTGCGCAAGCCTGGCAAATACCATATCATATCCGTCATTCCCGTAATTCAGGGAACGGTTCACCCGGCTGATGGTGGCAGTGGAAGCGCCTGTATGTTCTGCAATCTCCAGATACGTCTTCTTCTCCCGCAGCATCTTGGCCACTTCATACCGCTGGGACAATGACAGCAGTTCATTCACCGTACATACATCCTCAAAAAAGCTGTAGCATTCCTCCTGTGTCTCCAAGGTCAGAATTGCCTGAAACAGATGATCTACCGCTTCTGTCTTAATCTTCTTATTCATAGCAGAATTCCCTTCTCCCCGATTCCTTTCTGGCTCCCGGCTGGAAATCCTTCCGGCTCCCTTGTCCGGTCTTAAAGACCGCTCTGTATAGTTTAGCACAGTAAAACTCTAAAGTCCAGCCCTGATTTGGAAAAAATCGGAACCAACCTGCTGCGTTTCCAATAAACTAATACTATTAAAACCTTTCCTGGAGGAATCTTATGAAAAAAAGAAAGAACTTCCTGGCCCTGGCCCTGCTTGGCGCAGGCATTCTTAGTCTCTGTGCGTGCCAGTCCCGCCCGGGACAAAGCCACAGCGGGCTGACGCCGGTTACCTTAAATGAGGTGGCCCACTCCATCTTCTATGCCCCCCAGTATGCAGCCATTGAACTGGGATATTTTGAAGAAGAAGGCATTGACCTGACCCTGGTCAACGGCGCCGGAGCCGACAAGGTCATGACTGCCCTGGTCTCCGGGGATGCTGACATCGGCTTCATGGGTTCCGAAGCCAGCATCTACACCTACGCCGGAGGCGCCAAAGACTACGCCGTCAACTTTGCCCAGCTGACCCAGCGGGCAGGCAACTTCCTGGTAGGCCGTACCCCGGACCCGGATTTCTCCTGGGAAAAGCTGAAAGGGAGCAAGGTTTTAGGAGGGCGGGCCGGCGGTATGCCCAGCCACGATGGTACATGGGAACACATCAGAGGGATTTATCAGTGGACAAGCCGGAAAGCAAAGTCTGGCGGATATGGTGAAAGCGGTAAAGGCCGCGCAGGGCAAGATTTATGAGGACAATGTGCTGGGCAAGCTGCCGGACGCAAAATATGCCGCCCTGGACGCACAGTACGCAAAGGAGCAGGAATCCCTTTCCGGTGAGATTGACGAACTGGAAAAAGCAATCACTGGTTATGAGCAGAATCGGAAATCAGCGGAGAAATTTATCGCCCTTGTTGATAAATACGAGAATTATGACAACCTTACCACCACTATGCTGAATGAATTTGTGGAGAAAATTCTTGTCCATGAGCGTGACCGGAAAGGCAGCATAGAAACCACGCAGGAGGTTGAGATTTACTTTAATTTGGTCAGGCGGTACATACCGCCCCGCTTCGGGGAAGTAAACCTCACGCCGGAGGAATTGGAAACCCTGCGAAAAAAAGAGGAAGGCAAAGACAGGGAGGCACATATATAAAGCGGACGCCCGATGCTTCTTGTCCGGCATAGCCGGACAAGAAGATGCCCCCCCGTGAA
>CAJTOV010000091.1 GCA_910577765.1 uncultured Lachnospiraceae bacterium | reverse complement strand
AGCCAGCCTGACGTCTGTTTTCGTCCAGTTTTCCCCGCCCCGTGAACTGTAACTTCTCTTCAATTATAGTCCAAAAGCAGAAGGGAAGCAAGGACTGTTTGGCCCCCGGTATTTCCCAGGGTCAGTTCCCGTTACAGTTCACGGGGCGGCCAGTTCATCCAGGGAGCGGAAGCAGTATCCCATTTCCTCCCATTTTCCCAGAAGCTCATCCATGATTTCCCCGTTGGTCCGGGAAGTGCTGTGAAGGAGGACAATGGCTCCCGGATGGATGCGTCCCAGAAGCTTTTTGAAGGCTTCCTCGTGGGAAGGCTGTTTGTCCTGGTACCAGTCTACATAGGCCAGGCTCCAGAAGAAGGTGTGGTAGCCCATGTCACTGGCCATTTTTAAGTTGGCTTCACTGTATTTTCCCTGGGGAGGGCGGTAATAGCGCTTCATGGGCTGGCCGGTGATCTGGGTGTACAGGGATTCCAGGGACGTAAGCTCCTTGCCGAAGGTCTCCTGGGAAGAAATCTTTGACATGTCCGGGTGGTGGAAGGTATGGTTGGCCACGGTATGGCCTTCGGCAGCCATCCGTTTCACCAGGTCCGGGGCTGTCTCCAGATAGTTTCCCACCACAAAAAAGGTAGCTGGTGCCTGGTGTTTCTTCAGGGCATCCAGAATGGCAGGGGTATTGCCGTTCTCAAAGCCGGCATCAAAGGTCAGATAGATCACCTTTTCGTCTGTATCCCCGGTATAATGGGCATGGAACTGTTCCAGATAGTCTGCGGTGGCATTGCCCACCGGCGGCTTTCCTTCCTGCTGGAAGCTGAGCCCCCAGTTGCCGTCGGCAGATGCGGCAGCCGGGGCCGCGTCCCCCGGATATGTAACAGCCCCAATGCCATGTCCCAGGAAAAAGGAGAACAGAAATAGAAACAGGATACCCGCCGCCCGCTTGCAGCCGGTCCTGTTCCTGCGCAAAGAAAAATTCATACAACACCTGATGTGAGTTTGTTATAGGAAGTATATGAAAGGGGAGGGGGGATCATACTTACGGATTACACAATAGATCCGTAAGAAAGTTGTTAACCCTAAGAAGAACCGGATGTGGTATAATATGAACACTTAGCAAATGCAAGCCGAAGGCGCCGCATGAGCTTAGTGTGAATATATGCCTGGCCACTTAGTGAATGCGAGCCACAGGCGAAGCATGAACTTAGTGGACATGGTATAATAGGAACACTTAGCAAATGCAAGCCGAAGCTTTGAATCCCCATACCCAAGGAGAATTCCATGAAAAAGATAAAAAGAATCCTGTCCCTGCTCCTGACCGCTGCACTGACTGTTTCCCTTCCTCCGGCCAGGAGCCGAGCAGAACTGATTATTCCGCCCAGCCCCTTTGGAACGGCGGCTGTCCCGGCTCCGGGAAGCCAGTCTGCGGTCCCGGAGACCACCTCTCCGGCAGCCGCTGCCCAGCCCTCTGTCCCGGAGCCAGGGGACCAGCCTGCCGTCCCGGCTCCGGGAAGCCAGCCTGCTTCCCCGGATGCCACGTCTCCGGAAGCTGTTCCCCAGCCGCCTGCCCCGGATGGCGCCAGCCAGGTCCCACAGCCTCCCCAGACCGTCCAGGAACCGGTCATAGCGGCAGAGGGGGCCGTCCTCATAGACGGGGCCACCGGGAAGGTGCTGTTTGGCCGGAATGAGAACCAGCAGTTCTATCCTGCCAGCATCACCAAGGTCATGACTGCCCTGCTGGTGCTGGAGCGGTGCAGCTTAAGCGATACGGTGACCTTTTCCGCCGCTGCCACCACGGGCTTAGAGTCCGGCGCCGTGGCCCTGGGCGTCAGTGAAGGGGACCGGCTGACCGTGGAGCAGTGTCTCTATGGCCTTTTGTTAAAGTCTGCCAATGAGATCGGCAACGGACTGGCAGAGCATGTGGCAGGAAGCAATGAGGCATTCGCGGCCCTGATGAACGAAAAGGCCAGAAGCCTGGGGTGCCAGAATACCAGCTTTCAGAATCCCCATGGTCTCAATGATCCGTCCCACCTGACAACGCCTTACGATATGGCCCTGATTCTGCGGGCGGCCCTGGAGAATGAGACCTTCCGGCGGATTGCCACCACCACCAGCTATGAATTCCCGGCCCTGAAAAAGGAGGCTGCAAAGACCATCACCATGGGCCATAAGATGCTGTATCCCACCGATTCCAGATACTATGCAGGCATGATCGGCGGAAAGACGGGATATACTTCCAAAGCAGGGAATACACTGGTAACAGGGGTAGAACAGGAAGGCGTCCGTCTCATAGCCGTGGTCATGAAGAGCAAAAGCACCCACTATGCAGACACAAAGGCCATGCTGGATTACGGCTTTGCCAATTACCAGACCCTTATGGGCAGCGGGGAGAGGGAAGCAGGCCCCGGAGGAAGGGAATAAAGCGGCATGGAAATGTATACAGGACTGGCAGCAGCCGGCGCAGGGCTTGCCGCCGCAGCGGCAGGGGGCCTTTTGCGTTCCCGCTATGAGCGGAATCATTTTGTCACAGAAGAGGTAACGGTCGTCTCAAAGAAGGTCAATGGTCCGGCAACCCTGGTATTTCTGGCAGATCTCCATGACAAGGAATTCGGCCAGGGCAATGAACGGCTTCTGGCAGCCATCCGCCAGGCCGGACCGGATGCGGTGCTGATCGGTGGGGATACCATGGTAGCCAAGGAAGGAAAGGCAGCACTGGAGGTAACCGAACGTCTGCTGCAGGGGCTGTCCGGTATCTGCCCGGTGTACTATGGAAACGGCAATCATGAACAGCGGCTCAGGCGCAGGACCCAGGAATACGGCGATCTGTACCAGCAGTTTCGCAGGCTTCTGGACCAGTATGGAATCACCTATCTGGGGGACAGCTCCGCAGTATTCCGGGAGGATATCCGCATCAGCGGCCTGGATATTGACCGGAGATTTTACCGGGATTTTGTGCCGGAACAGATGCAGGCAACCTACATTCAGGAGCATGTGGGAGCTCCGGATCCCCGGCGGTTCCAGATTCTTCTGGCCCATTCGCCCCTGTTTCACAAGGCTTATGCGGACTGGGGGGCAGACCTGGCCCTGGCCGGACATTTCCACGGAGGGACCATCCGGCTTCCGGTGCTGGGAGGGGTCATGTCGCCCCAGTACCAGTTCTTCCTTCCCTGCTGCGCCGGAACCTTTCAGCGGGACCACCGGTATATGATCGTCAGCCGTGGGCTGGGAACCCATTCCATCAATATCCGGTTCCGGAACCGGCCCCAGGTGGTGGTGGTGAAGCTGCTGGCAGACGGTAACCGGTGACTGGAAGGACTGTCCGCCGGTGTGGCTGGTGGTGACCATAGGGCTGGACCATAAGCTGGAGTCTCCCAGAATCGACGTGGCCACGGAACCTTATCCAGGCCGCTGGACCCACCATCTTCTGGTATCCAGGGTGGAAGAGATCGACCGGGAACTGATGGCATGGATTGGAGAGGCAGCAGCATTTGCGGATCAGAAGTGAGATTCCTGCTGTCTGTGGAATTCCTCCACAATGTCCTCCAGGGTAATCCCCTGGAGGCTTTTTTGCAGGTCCTGCCGGACTTTTGCGTAGGGAGCTTCCAGAATCCGGTTAATATTCTGGCCTACCAGGCAGAAGGAAGAGGGGGCCGTGTGGATTCCGAACAGTTTGTCCAGAAAGTCCGGCTCCACAGCCCTATAGACCCGGTACAGGGTGATCTCCTGTAAGGGACAGCAGATGGTGGTGCCGCCGGTTCCCGGTTTGATGTGCAGGATACCGTCCTTTTTCAGGGCACTGACAATATTGCGGATGACTACGGAATTGCTGCCGGTGGACAGGGCCAGAAGTCCGCTGGTGACCCGGGTGGTGTTTCCGTAATCGCAGATAAAGACCAGACAGTGAAGGGCAATGGAACATTTACTGCTGATATGCATGGTACCACTCCCTCCTTTTCTGGTGTAAAATTTAGAATTATATCAAAGTGATTTATCCGGCGGACCTGTTTCCGCTTTCCTTAAGGACCATGGACAAGGTTTCCAGCAGTTTGTCCACGTCAATGGGTTTCACCAGATGTCCGTTCATTCCTGCTTCCAGGGCCTTCTGCCTGTCTTCTTCAAAAGCATTGGCTGTCATGGCCAGGATGGGAAGCTTCTGAAGCCACGGATTCTTCCGTGCCCGGATCGTCCGGGTGGCCTGGTATCCGTCCATCACCGGCATCTGGATATCCATCAGCACCAGGTCATAGGTGCCTTCTCTGGCAGCGTCCAGCTTGTCTACGGCGATCTGGCCATTGTCTGCCGTATCCACCACAAAGCCGGCTTCCGTAAGAATATCCACAGCGATTTCCTGGTTCAGCTCGTTGTCCTCGGTAAGAAGAATCCGCTTTCCTTTCAGTTCTTCCAGGGAAATGGAAGCTGATTTTGGCTGACCGCTCTGATATTCCCCCAGGGATATCAGAAGCGTCTTTCTCAGCTCTGACAGGAACAGGGGCTTCTGGCAGAAGGCGGTGACTCCGGCGTCCCGGGCCTCCTTCTCAATGTCGGAGAAATCATAGGAGGACAGCACATAAACAGGTACTTCATTCCCCACCAGCTTCCGAAGCCTGCGTACCACCTCCACGCCGCTCATGTCCGGCATCCTCCAGTCCACAAGAAAGACAGAGAAATGCCGTCCCATCTCCAGGGCGGACCGGGTGCGCAAAACCGCTTCCGTGCCGGACATGGTCCACTCCGGTTCCATGCCGATCTTATCCAGCATCTTGGACACGCTGTCGCAGACATTGTAATCATCGTCCACCACCAGGGCGTGGAGACCGGCCAGCCGCCGGATTCTGGGGTCCTCCATTTCTTTTTCCATCAGCTTCAAGGGAAGCTCTATGGTAAATACGGACCCCTTGCCTTTCTCGCTGTCCACGGAAATGGTGCCGCCCATCATCTGGATAATATTCCGGGTGATGGCCATGCCAAGGCCGGTGCCCTCCATCTTGCTGACCGTGGAGGTCTGTTCCCGCTCAAAGGGTTCAAACACATGGGGCAGAAAGTCCCTGCTCATGCCGATGCCGGTGTCCTGGACCGTGATCACGTAATTGCCCAGATGGGGATCGGTCTGGGGCTTCTCTGCCAGCCGCACGGAAATGGTGCCGCCGGCGGGAGTGAATTTCACCGCATTGCCGGCAAGGTTTAAAAGTACCCGGTGAAGCCTGGCCTCGTCGGCATAGACATTTTCATGGACCAGATCCATGGTGTCAATGAAAAGCTCCAGCCCTTTGACCCGGACCTGGTCCTGGATCATGGTGACAAAGTCGTGGAGGATGGTGGGAAGGTTGGCTTCCTGTTCCTGGATCTGAATCTTGCCGCTTTCAATGCGGCTCATGTCCAGCACTTCGTTGATAATGGACAAAAGATGCCTGCTGGAGGCAGTGATCTTGGCGATACAGTCCTGGACCCGCTCCTTCTCGTCAATATGGGCCGCGGCAATGGCGGAAAAGCCTACAATGGCATTCATGGGAGTCCGGATATCGTGGGACATATTGTTGAGAAATGCCGACTTGCTGGCATTGGCCTTGTTGGCGGCTTCATAGGCCCTGGCAAGGGCATCCTGGGCATCCAGCTCCTTTTTCCGCTGGTCACTGATATTCTCCACCACGAATTCCACCTGGTCCGGGATTCCACGGCTATTGCGGTGAACCACAATAAAGCTGGCCCGGCACCAGCCCTTGCGGAGACTGGAATACTCCAGGACAATATTCTGCTGGTCCCCGATCCGGTCCGCCAGTGTACGGACATCCACGAAAGCCCGGAAGTCCTCTTTATAATTTTCCCCGATCAGGGATTCCGTGAACATCTCAAAGGCAGGAACCACGTCACCGCTGGTTCCCAGAAGCTCCGTGATATAGTCCAGTCCGGCGATCTGGGTGAAGGTAAGAGTCTCCAGGTCAATAAAGTAATTGAACATGTAGATCTTGCTGAGGGCATCAATGATGCTGGAAAGCATCCGTTTCTTGCTGTGGTACTCGGCCTCTCTCAGCTTTAAGTCCGAGATATTCTGGATGATGCCGAAGGTCCTGGCCGGCCGTCCCTGAACGTCCCAGGAAATGGTGGTAAGGGTAACGGTGCACCAGTTTTGCAGATCCAGGCTGCTGAAGGAGGCGTGGGCCGTCCGTTCTCCGGCATCAATCCGCTGGTACATGTCATAGAAGACTGCCTGGGTAGAAGGATGGACGAACTCGTCGGCAAAGCTTCCGGGCATGTCCGTATACCGGGTCCGGCACTGGTAGGTTCTGGCCGTCCGTTCATTGACCGTGATCAGCTTCTCCTGGGGAAAGTACCAGAAGGTGCAGATGTCTGTATTTTCAAGAGAAGCCAGGAGAGCCTCCTGCTCCTGAATTGTGTCCGTTCTAAATGTGTTCATAAGAATGCTTACCTCCTGGACTAAGTATAGTAACAGTTCAGATACCCCTTGAACTGTTACAGCATACGGCCATTTTGAATCGCTGACGCGATGGGCCGTATGCCCGCGACCGCTGCGTTTTCTTACGGTCAGCGCGGTGAACGCGCAGACCTATCTGAACTGTTACTAAGTATAACATAGAACGGAAGAAAAAGGCAAATTTAATCTTGACTTTTTCCGGCAACATGGATACAATATTGGAATAACAAAGGCAGAGAACGTGTCAAGTAGCAGGTTATGTTCCGTCAGAGAGAAGGGGTCACCGGCTGAAAGCCCCTTTCCGTTCCCATAACCTGAAAGCGAGTCTGAGTCCGGCCCACAGCCCGTGTTCCGGGGAGCTTCCGGCAAACGGAATATCCGCTGATCCAGACCCTTTCCTGCGAATTTCACACGGGAGCTGCGCGGCTGAAGCAAAAGGTGGGTAAGCCGCGACGGGTCGTGCACGTTACGCACAGGAAGAGTGCCTGCGGCTAAGGGATAGCTGCGGGAATGAGGGTGGTACCGCGATTGTATGAATCGTCCCTTTGCAGAAGGCTGCAAGGGGATTTTTTATGCCCGGAATGGCGGAAATGCACCTGTGACGCGTTCTGCCCGGCATGTCCCTTACGCGCCAGTGACGCGTAAGGGACGGATTGACTGGCAGGCCGGCATGCCGGGGACCGCCCTGGGGCGGCACCGTCTCCCATCAGAGAAGGAAAGGAAGGAAACTATGAGAGAGAAGTTAGAGAAGATCAAAGCAGAAGCCCTGGGCCAGATCGAAGCCTCCGACGGCCTGGAGAAGCTTAACGAGATCCGGGTGGCTTATCTGGGCAAGAAGGGCCAGCTTACCAGCGTGCTGAAAAGTATGAAGGATGTGGCGCCGGAAGACCGGCCCAAGGTAGGCCAGCTGGTCAATGAAGCCAGGGAGCTGATTGAGAACCGTCTGGAGGAGACCAGAAAAGAGCTGGCCAGAAGGGCCAGGGAGATACAGCTGAAAAAAGAGGTCATCGACGTGACCCTTCCGGCAAAGAAGGCCAACATAGGCCACAGCCATCCCAATACCATTGCCCTGGAAGAAGTGGAGCGCATCTTCATCGGCATGGGCTACGAGGTGGTGGAGGGGCCGGAGATCGAGCTGGACGAGTACAACTTTACCAAGCTGAACATTCCTCCCAACCATCCGGCCAAGGACGAGCAGGACACCTTCTATATTAATAAGGACATTGTGCTGCGTACCCAGACGTCACCGGTCCAGGCACGGACCATGGAGAAAGGGAAGCTTCCCATCCGGATGATTTCCCCGGGACGGGTGTTCCGTTCCGATGAGGTGGATGCCACCCATTCCCCCTCCTTCCACCAGGTGGAGGGTCTGGTGATCGATAAGCACATTACCTTTGCAGACTTAAAGGGGACCCTGGCCGAGTTTGCCAGGGAGCTGTTCGGGGAGGAGACCAGGGTCAAGTTCCGGCCCCATCATTTCCCCTTTACGGAGCCAAGCGCCGAGGTGGATGTAAGCTGCTTTAAGTGCGGCGGCAAAGGCTGCCGGTTCTGCAAGGGCTCCGGCTGGATCGAGATCCTGGGCTGCGGCATGGTCCATCCCCATGTGCTGGAGATGTGCGGCATAGACCCGCAGGAGTATACAGGCTTTGCCTTCGGCGTAGGCTTAGAGCGGATCGCGCTGCTGAAATACGAGATCGACGACATGCGTCTGCTGTATGAGAACGACATCCGGTTCTTAAAGCAGTTTTAAATTATAATACCCAGAAGGAGAATCCCTATGAATACAGCATTATCATGGATCAAAGCATATGTCCCGGACCTGGAGGTCACCCCCCAGGAGTACACCGACGCCATGACCCTGTCGGGAAGCAAGGTGGAAGGGTATGTGTGCCTGGACAAAAACCTGGAGAAGATCGTGGTGGGCCAGATTAAAAAAATCGAGAGCCATCCCGATGCGGACAAGCTGATTGTCTGCCAGGTAGATATCGGAGAGAAGACCATCCAGATCGTCACCGGCGCCCCCAATGTCCGGGAGGGAGACAAGGTTCCGGTGGTCTTAGACGGCGGCAAGGTGGCCGGAGGACACGACGGCGGGCCCCTGCCGGAGGAGGGCATTCCCATTAAGAAAGGTAGGCTCCGGGGGGTGGAGTCTGACGGCATGATGTGTTCCATTGAGGAACTGGGTTCCAGCCGGGACATGTACCCGGATGCGCCGGAGCTGGGCATCTATATCCTGCCCCAGGATACCCCGGTGGGAGCTGACGCCGTGGAGGTCCTGGGCCTTCACGATACGGTGTTTGAGTATGAGATCACCTCCAACCGGGTGGACTGCTACAGTGTGATAGGCCTGGCACGGGAAGCGGCTGCCACCTTCCGCAAGCCCTTCTGCCCGCCCCGGATCCGTGCCACAGGCAATGAAGAGGACATCCACGATTACCTTCAGGTGGAGGTGGAGAACCCGGAGCTTTGTCCCAGGTACTGTGCCCGGATGGTAAAGAATATCCGCCTGGCCCCGTCGCCGGAGTGGATGCAGAGACGGCTGGCTGCCAGCGGCATCCGCCCAATCAACAATCTGGTGGATATTACCAACTATATTATGGAGGAGTACGGCCAGCCCATGCATGCCTTTGACTATGACCAGCTTGCCGGACATAAGATCGTGGTGAAGGCAGCAAAGGACGGAGACGTATTCCAGACCCTGGACGGCCAGGAGCGGAAGCTGGACCGTGACATTCTCATGATCAATGACGGGGAAAAGGAAGTAGGCATCGCCGGGATCATGGGCGGCGAGAATTCCAAGATCACCGACCAGGTAAAGACCATGGTCTTCGAGTGTGCCTGCTTTGACGGAACCAACATCCGTCTGTCTGCCAAGCGGCTGGGCCTGCGCACCGATGCTTCCGGCAAGTATGAGAAGGGTCTGGACCCCAACACGGCCCAGGAGGCGGTCAACCGGGCCTGCCAGCTGGTGGAAGAGCTGGGAGCCGGGGAAGTGGTAGGCGGAATCATCGACGTGTACCCGGTAAAGCGCCAGGAGAAACGGGTAAAATTTGACCCGGACAAGATCAACGCACTTCTGGGAACCAGCATCCCGGAGGAAGACATGAAAGCATATTTCCGGATGCTGGATCTGGGCTTTGACGACAGCACCCGGGAGGTGGTGGTGCCCACCTTCCGCCAGGACCTGGAGTGTCTGGCAGACCTGGCAGAGGAGGTGGCCCGGTTCTACGGCTACGACAATATTCCCACCACCCTGCCTACGGGGGAAGCTACCACCGGCAGACTGCCCTTTGATTTGCGGATCGAGGCGGCAGCCAGACAGGTGGCGGAGTTCTCGGGCTTCAGCCAGAGCATGAGCTATTCCTTTGAGAGCCCCAAGGTGTTTGACCGGCTGATGATTTCCCAGGACAGTCCTTTAAGAAATGCCATTACCATCCAGAACCCCCTGGGCGAGGATTTCAGCATCATGCGGACCACGCCTCTCAACGGCCTGCTGGGCTCCCTGGCCACCAACTACAACCGCCGGAACAAGGATGTGCGGCTGTATGAGATCGCCAGCATTTACCTGCCTGGGTCCCTGCCTTTGACAGAGCTTCCCGACGAGCGCAGACAATTGGCCCTGGGCATGTATGGGGAAGGGGATTTCTTTACCATGAAGGGTGTGGTGGAGGAGCTGTTTGAGAAGCTGGGCATGACAAAGAAGGTTCACTATGACCCGGCCGCAGACCGTCCTTACCTGCATCCGGGAAGAAAGGCGGATATCCTTTATGAGGGCGTGACCGTAGGGTATCTGGGAGAGCTGCACCCGGAGGTGGCAGACAGCTATAGGCTGGGAGAGCGCACCTATATTGCGGTGCTGGATATGCCCCATGTGATTTCTTTCGCGGATTTTGACCGGAAATACACCGGCATCGCCAAATATCCGGTGGTAACCCGGGATATCAGTATGGTGGTGCCCAAGGAGATTCTGGTGGGAACCATTGAGGATATGATCGTCCAGCGGGGCGGGAAGATCCTGGAGGATTACCGGCTGTTTGATATCTATGAGGGCAGCCAGATTCTGGCCGGACACAAGTCCGTGGCTTACTCTATCACCTTCCGGGCCCAGGACCACACCCTGACCGATGAGGAAGTAGGCGGGGCCATGAAGAAGATTCTCAACGGACTTTCCGGAATGGGGATAGAGCTGAGGGCTTAAACGTCATGAACCATATGAAAAAAATGATGCCGGCTGTCTGGGGCGCAGTCATGGCCATAGCCATGACTGCCTGCGGAAGCAGTGCCGGGGAACCGGCGCAGTCTTCTGTAACCCAGGCGGACCGGGAAGAGCTTACAGCAGTCTGGAAGGCAGCCAGTGAAAAGACAGGGGCTCTTACCTCTGTGGCTCTGTCTACCTCCATGGACCTTTATGTGAGGTCCGGGAAGGAGAACTTTGAGAGCAGTGTGAATACGGAGATTCTTCTGGATGAAGCAGGCCAGGAGGATATGACATGCCTCTGGAATACGGACGCCAGTCTGAACGAGGAATTGTCTGTGGAGACGGTTACCTTCTATACCGGCGGTTATTACTATCTGGATCTTCCGGACCGCAGGATCAAATGTGTCCTGTCACCGGAGCAGATGGAAGAGCAGTTTGAAAACATGATTTCGGTCTGGAAGCTGAATCCGGACTGTGTTTCGGAAATCTCCATAAAGGAGGAATCTGACAGCCGGATCATCACCTTTGTGGGAGAACCGGAACAAATAGAGGAATATCTGAGACGGTCCATGGAATACAGCAAAAGCCCCATGGCAGACTGGGACATGAAAGTAGTAAAGAACCAGGGAGAAGTCATGGTAAATTCCCAGGGGTATATGAAGAGCCAGATTCTCAATGTGGAACTGGCTCTTGGGATGAATGGTTCCCAGACCAGTCTGTTCATGAACATGAAACTGGTTTACCGCTGGCCGGGGGAGCCCGTGCCGGTAGAGCTTCCGTCCACAGACGGCTACACGGAGGTGGATACGGAAAGCCTTCTCAATGCGGTTTCCGGGTAACCCGGGCTAAAGAAAAAACACCTTGTCTTTTCTGCCGGATTGTGCTAGAATGATGGTGTTTGACTATTAGGAGGTGCAGTTGGATGCTGAAAGTGATTATATCCGTGATTTTCATTCTGATATGCGTGGCCCTGACCGTGATTGTATTACTTCAGGAGGGTAAGTCTGCGGGACTTGGTTCTGTAGGCGGTATGGCAGAGACCTACTGGGGCAAGAACAAGGGACGTTCCATGGAAGGCAATCTTGAGAAATTCACAACATTTGCAGCGATTGCATTTATGGTACTTGCAATTATACTGAACGTACTGTAAGATGAAGCACTCTTGGCGACAAGGGTGCTTTTTCTGTAGAGGCGGGGACGTGTGACAGAAGGGAAGCCGGAAGAAACAGCCTGCGGCAATAGCTGTATGAAAAGAAAGGAACAGGACAGAACGATGACAGAGGAACAGATGAAACAGAGAAAAGACAAGCTGCTGGCCCTGGTGGAGGAGCCGTCCTATGTGCCTATGAAGCTGAAGGAGCTGGCGGTGCTTCTGGATCTTCCCAGGGAGCGGCGGGAAGAACTGAAGGAAGTGCTGGATGCCCTGGTGGCGGAAGGCAGGCTGGGGCTTTCCCGGCGGGGCAAATACGGCAGGCCCCAGGCCTGGGTGCTGGCAGGTATCTTCACCGGCAATGCCAAGGGCTTCGGGTTTGTGACCGTGGAGGGCCGGGAAGGGGACTTCTATATTCCGGCGGACAAGACCGGGGAAGCCATGCACGGGGACCGGGTGCAGATTGCGGCCGGAGCGGCCCAGCCGGGGAAACGGGCGGAGGCGGAAGTGGTCCGGGTGCTGGAACATGCCAATGAAACCCTGGTAGGGTATTTCCAGAAGAACAAAAGCTTCGGGTTCGTGGTGCCAGACAACCAGAAGATCAACCGGGATATCTTCATTCCCCAGGGCCAGGACATGGGGGCGGTAAACGGCCACAAGGTGGTGGTGCGGATCACCGATTACGGCAGCGGCCGCAGGAACCCGGAGGGAACGGTCACAGAGATACTGGGCCATGTAAATGATCCCGGGGTGGACATTCTTTCCATCGTCCGGGCCTACGGCCTGCCGGAGGAATACCCGGAGGAGGTTATGGCCCAGGCAGGGAGGATGCCGGAGACCGTGGACCGGGAGGAGCTGGCAGGTCGCAGGGACCTGCGGGACTGGCAGACCGTGACCATCGACGGGGAGGATGCCAAAGACCTGGACGATGCGGTGACCATTACCCGGGAAGACTTCGGATACCGTCTGGGGGTGCATATTGCGGATGTGACCCACTATGTCAGGGAGGGAAGCCCCCTGGACAAGGAGGCCTTAAAGCGGGGCACCAGCGTCTATCTGGTGGACCGGGTGATTCCCATGCTGCCTCACAGGCTGTCCAACGGAATCTGCTCCCTGAATGCAGGGGTGGACCGGCTGGCCTTAAGCTGTATCATGGATCTGGATTCCCAGGGACGGGTGCTGGGCCATGAGATCGCAGAGACCGTGATCCGTGTGGACCAGCGGATGACCTATACCGCGGTCAATGCCATTGTCACGGACCGGGACCCCCAGGTGATGGAGGAGTACGGGGAGTTTGTGGAAATGTTTGATCTCATGAAGGAGCTGGCGGATATTCTCAGGGAGAAGCGCAAGAGCCGCGGCTCCATTGACTTTGATTTCCCGGAGACAAAGATCCTTCTGGATGACAGGGGAAAGCCTGTGGAGATCAAGCCTTATGACCGGAACGCAGCCACCCGGATCATCGAGGATTTCATGCTGATCGCCAATGAGACCGTGGCGGAGGATTATTTCTGGCAGGCGCTTCCCTTTGTGTACCGGACCCATGACAATCCGGACCCGGAAAAGATGAAGCGGCTGGGGGTATTTATCAACAATTTCGGTTACACCATCCGCACTCACGACGGGCAGGTCCATCCCAAGGAGCTGCAAAAGCTGCTGGGGAAGATTGAAGGGACAGAGGAGGAGGCTCTGATCAGCCGTCTGACCCTGCGGTCCATGCGCCAGGCAAAGTATATGCCTGTGTGCAGCGGCCATTTCGGCCTGGCTGCCCGGTATTATACCCATTTTACCTCCCCGATCCGGCGGTATCCGGACCTGCAGATCCACCGGATCATCAAGGAAAACTTAAAGGGCGGCCTGACAGAGCAGCGGACAGCCCATTACCAGCAGATTCTGGCCGGGGTCACTATCCAGTGCTCCCAGACCGAGCGCCGGGCCGAGGAGGCGGAGCGGGAGACCGTGAAGCTGAAAAAGTGCGAGTATATGGCAGAGCGGACCGGAGAAGTCTTTGAAGGAGTCATTTCCGGGGTCACCAGCTGGGGGTTCTATGTGGAGCTGCCAAACACCATTGAGGGGCTGGTCCATGTCCAGGACCTCCATGGGGATTATTATGTATTTGACGAGGCAGGCATGCAGCTCCGGGGAGAAACCGGAGGCAAGGTCTACAAGCTGGGGCAGAAGATTGCCGTGGAGGTGGCCGGCACAGACCGGCTGACCAGGACCGTTGATTTTATTCCGGCAGAGGGCAGGGACGGGTGAGAACGCCCGGTGCGGCACGCCCCTGGACGGGGAATGAGGATTTAGAAGATAACAGGAGGAGCAGAACCAGTGAAGGAGTCAATTAAGCTGGTGGCCAACAATAAGAAGGCCTACCATGATTATTTCATTGATGAGAAATACGAGTGCGGGATCGAGCTGTTCGGCACAGAGGTCAAGTCCATCCGTATGGGCAAATGCAGCATCAAGGAGGCATTTGTCCGGGTGGAGAAGGGGGAGGTGTATGTCCACGGCATGCACGTGAATCCGTATGAGAAGGGGAATATCTTCAACAAGGACCCTCTGCGCAGCCGGAAGCTTCTGATGCACCGGGCGGAAATTAACAAGCTGGAGGGAAAGATCCGGGAGAAAGGGCTGACTCTGGTGCCTTTGCAGGTGTATTTTAAAGGCAGCCTGGTGAAGGTGGAGATCGGCCTGGCCCGGGGCAAGAAGCTCTATGACAAGCGGCAGGATATCGCAAAGAAGGACCAGCGGCGGGAAGTGGAGCGGGATTATAAGGAAAAATTGCGGTAACTGCCCAGATATCCATTGATTTTGCCGGACAATGTGTTTATAATGGTTTTCAAAACAACATCCAGATAAAATGGAGGATATGATCATGGAAAAGAAGAATCTTGACTGGAGCAATCTGGGCTTCGGCTATGTGGTGACGGACAAGCGGTATGTGTCCAATTATAAGGATGGCCAGTGGGATGCAGGCATTATGACCGGAGATGCCAATGTGGTGATCAATGAGTGTGCAGGCATTCTTCAGTACTGCCAGGAGGTGTTTGAGGGGCTGAAGGCCTATACCACCGAGGACGGCAGCATCGTCACCTTCCGGCCGGACTTAAACGCGGAGCGGATGATGGACTCCTGCGCCAGACTGGAGATGCCCCAGTTCCCCAAGGAGCGGTTTCTGGAAGCCATTGACCAGGTGGTCCGGGAGAATGCGGCATGGGTTCCCCCTTACGGCAGCGGAGCCACCCTTTATATCCGTCCCTATATGTTCGCTTCCGGTCCTGTGATCGGTGTGAAGCCTTCGGATGAGTACCAGTTCCGGACCTTCTGCACGCCGGTAGGCCCTTACTTCAAAGGAGGGGTAAAGCCCCTGACCATCTGTGTCAGTGATTTTGACCGGGCAGCCCCCCACGGCACCGGCCATGTGAAGGCAGGGCTCAACTATGCCATGAGTCTTCATGCCAATGTGACGGCCCATGCCAATGGCTTTGACGAGAACATGTTCCTGGACCCGGGGACCCGGACCTTTGTGGAAGAGACCGGCGGTGCCAATTTCCTGTTTGTGACCAGGGACCAGGAGGTGGTGACGCCTAAGTCCGATTCCATTCTGCCTTCCATTACCCGGCGCTCCCTGGTATATGTGGCGGAGCATTATCTGGGACTGAAGGTAACCCAGAGACCGGTGCGGCTGTCCGAACTGTCCGAGTTTGCCGAGTGCGGGCTGTGCGGCACTGCGGCCGTGATCTCCCCGGTAGGCAGGGTAGTGGACCATGGAAAGGAAATCTGCTTTGCCAGCGGCATGGAGGAGATGGGACCGGTGACCAAGAAGCTGTACGACACGCTGACCGGCATCCAGATGGGGCGGATTGAGGCTCCGGAAGGATGGATTCGGAAGATTCTGTAGGGCCTGCCCAGAAAGCATTGAGAAGGGTTAGGTGTCGTTCACGGGGCATCTTCTTGTCCGGCTGTGCCGGACAAGAAGCATCGGGCGTTCGCCCGATGTGGAAAACCGTAAGAAAACAGCCTTACAAGCAAGCTTGACGTCTGTTTTTGTCCGGTTTTTCCCATCCTGAGAAGGGTTAGTTGCAGTTCACGGGGCATCTTCTTGTCCGGCTGTGCCGGACAAGAAGCATCGGGCGTTCG
>CAJTOV010000090.1 GCA_910577765.1 uncultured Lachnospiraceae bacterium | reverse complement strand
CGATGCTTCTTGTCCGGCATAGCCGGACAAGAAGACGCCCCCCGTGAATAGTAACATACATACTGATTCCCCTTGACATCTTCCGGAAAACCCTTCAAAATAGAAATAGTAAGAAACGGAATTCCCTGAAAGGCAGATCTTCCCGGCTGAAGAACAAGCTGGAGGCCTGGCTGGCCTTCATCGCCTCTGACCGCCCCGAGGATATCCTGGAAGTGGTCAGGGCCTTTCCGGAATTCCTAGAACTGTACAGGGAAGTATTTGCATTTCGATATCAGCATAGGGAGTTGATCAGTATGTACTCAGAAGCACTGCGGATTCTGGACGCCAATACGGTGCAGTATATGGTGGAGGAACAGAAGAAGGAGATTCTGGAATTGACGGAGGCACTGGAAGACACATCAAAAGCCCTGGAAGACAGCTCCAGAGCCCTGGAAGATAAGTCAAAAGCCCTCGAAGATACATCCAGAGCCCTGAAAGATAAGTCAAAAGCCCTCCAGGATACATCCAGAGCCCTAGAAGAGGAACACAAAGCACGTCTGGAAAAGGACAAAGAAATTATGTATCTGCGGGCTTTGTTAAAGGCGACAAAAGACATCTGATTTCTGTTTAGTTCTACAACCAGCAGGAAGCTTCCTGCCAGTGAACGGATACAACGATGTAAGAATGGAAATGGGGAGGCAAAAGCCTCCCCGTACTGGTATACCTGCCAATTCCCCTTGACAGTTTCGGAAAATGGTTAGAAGACAAAATTCATAAAGAGGCTTTGCCGCAGCAGAGACTCCCCGCTTGTTACAGTCTGTCACCATTTGCTGCCTGCTCCATAATTGTTTTCAGGAGCCGGGTTTCGGCTTCTGTAGTGCTTAACACCGGTTTTTTGCAGCAGTCTTTGATTTTTATCCCCCGCAGAATCATAGCCTTCTTCAGGGTAGCCACAAAGAAAGGATTAATATCATAGATCCTCATGAGGATATCCACCTTTTTCTGTAAGGCAGCTGCTGTATCCCAGTCCTTTCGGTTGACGGCATCCTGCCAGCTTACCATCAGTTCCGGATATACATTGGACAAGGCGCCTATACAGCCTGCGCCGCCGCTGGCTCCATTGTGAATCAGATTTTCATCAAATCCACTGTATACCTGGAACTGCGGGAATTCCTTTGCCACTGTGGTGAGAAGGCTCCTGGTGTGGCCCATCTCGGCCACAGAATCCTTCAGACCCACGATATTGTCATGTCTGCGCAGCAGTCTCAGGACAATCTCCGGCTTCACGTCATATCCCGTCCTGGCAGGAAAATTATAAATATACAGCGGACCGTCTATCCTCTCTGCCGCTTCATCATAGAAAGCTTCAATAGAAGCATCATCAATGGTAAAATAGTAGGGACTGATCAGCATGACTCCGTCTGCCCCCGCCTGAATGGCATAGTTTCCCAGCTCCACGGTCTCATCCATAGTATCGCAGGCATTTCCAAAGAATACTTTAGCTCTTTTATTAATGTAGGGAACCGCCATGTCGATCAGTGCCTTCTTCTGTTCCATGGACATTGCGTAAAATTCCCCGCTGCTGCCCAGAATCAGCAGACCGCCGATCCCTCCGTTAATCAGATGATCATATATATTTTGATTGCCTTGCAGATCCAGATTCCCGTTTTCGTCAAATGCAGTTACCACAGGTGTATAAAAATTTACGTTCATGTTCTTCCTCCCTCTTTACATATAATTGCATACTCTCGCGATGGCCATCTCTGTGTAGCCCAGAGCCTCTGCCCGGGTCATCTTCCCGTCCGCCACCTGCTTCATCTCTGCCACCAACTCGTCTCCCAGCTGCTCCAGGGTCTTCTGTCCATAGATATAGGGGCTGGCGTCCATATCCATGTTGTCCCGCATATTCCCATAGGTCACCCGGTTTCCAGTGATCTTGATGACCGGGATTATGGGATTGCCGGTAGGAGTTCCCCGCCCGGTAGAAAACAGGCAGAGCTGACAGCCGCCTGCTGCCATACCTGCAATGGACGAAGGATCATTCCCCGGAGTGTCCATGATCACCAGACCCATGTTATTGTCCACCTGCTTTGCGTAGTCGTAAACCTCATTGACTGTTGCATGGCCTCCCTTATGAATGCAGCCCAGAGACTTTTCCTCCAGAGTAGTCAGGCCCCCTTCCATATTACCTGGGGATGGGTTGCCTTCCCGCACGTCGTGGCCAACAAGGCGAATCGCCTGCTCATAGTCGTGTACGATCTGGTAAATCCGCTGGCGGACCCGATCATCCTTTCCCCGCTTTGCCAGAATATGCTCGGCACCGATAAACTCCGTTGTCTCGGACAAGATAGAGGTACCGCCAGCCTCCACTATGCGGTCACTGACTTCACCAATAAGTACATTGGATGCAAGACCGGAGGTGGGGTCGGAGCCGCCGCATTCCGTTCCGATGATCAGTTGTGACATGGGGAATTCTTCCCTTGGTATCATGGATGCGTCAATAGCCATCTTTCTGGCTGCCCGCACTGCTTTCTCAATGGTGGAAATGGTACCGCCGTTTTCCTGGATGACAAAATGTTCCAGGGGCTTATTGGTCCGTGCCTGGATGGCCTCTACCACCAGGTCCATCTGGCAGTTCTCGCATCCCAGGGATATGACCACGGTCCCATATACATTGGGATTGGCTGCGTATCCGGCCATGACATCCATAGTAAACTGCTGGTCCGAAGGCACCTGGGAGCATCCGTTCTGATTGTTGAAAGTGACCGCCTGCTCCACTTGGGAAGCAATGATTCTGGTGGTATCCGACGCGCACACACTGGCAGGAAGGATCAGCACCTTATTGCGGATTCCCACTCTCCCGTCTGGTCTTCTGTATCCTTTAAAGGTCATTTCTTTCATTGTATTTTTAACCATTTTTGCCTCCTAATATAATACTTCCCTATGGTTCTCCACATTGTGGATATGTACATGTTCCCCGGCACAGACCGGTACCGCTGCCAGTCCGATATGTTCTCCATACTTGACCACCGGTTCTCCCTTTGCCATGTCCTGAATGGCAACTTTATGGTAAATAGGCACCGCCGTGACTGCTGTAATCTGCCGGATCTGTCCGGCCTTGTCCTTCCATGTGATGGAGCTGCCTGCTTCTACCGGCTCGATGGCTACGGCTACCGTATCCTTCCCATCAATGATCATTGCGTTTGTTATTGTCTCATTCATTCTCATTATCCTCCGCTAATTTGTTTGGTTCTCTGAATTCAAACTGCTTCCCCAGCTTTTAGTGGTATCCTGGGGCAGCCATATTTCTTTGCCCACCAGCTTGTCATCAGGGGGGCCAGGATTGCAGTCACCACCACGGCTGCTGCTACCTGCGTGGTGGCGCCGGACACGTAGGGTTCCAGGGCCGGGTCTGCCATGGCCACTACTGCCGGAACTGCCACAGCATTACCTGCCGTGGTAGCTACAGCCCATCCGGCATATCCAGGACGCTTCCCAATCACACGATCGCAGAATACGATGAAGGAACCGCCTACAAATATGGAGATCAGGCCCAGAATGATACCGGGTACGCCTCCCTTCACCACATTGAGAAGGTTGATTCCTGCTCCCAGTGTCAGTCCCACGAAGGGGATCATCACAGCGCCTGCCGGGGATATGAAGTCTGCAAATTTCTTGTCCATATTTCCCAGAATCATGCCAACCAGAATCGGGGTCACAGTCGCGATCAGTGCCTGCACCGGAATATTGGCAAGACCGGATACGCCCATGGCGATCATGGTCATGAAAGGTCCGTCGTTAAGTGCCAGCAGTGCCATGGCACCTCCGTCCACATCATCGCCATAAGTCTGCATCAGAGCCAGGTACACGGAACCGTTGCTATTGGTTACCGCGCTGATGATTGCCAGTGCGGAAAGTCCCAGAACCCCGGCCGGTCCAAAGATTTTGCCTACCCCAATCCCAATCACCGAACCGATAAAGAACTTGGAAAGCAGAAGAATCCCGCCCCGCTTCAGCACTTTTCCAATATCTCCCAGCTGTAGTGTAGTTCCCAGGCACACCAGCTGGATACCCATGGCTGTGGCTGCTCCTGCGTTGGAAAATGTCGCTGTGGTCAAGGACCCCAGCTGCAGTACCTGCGGGCAGAAGGTGTTCAAAACCGCACCAATCAGCAGTGGAACAATCATCATTCCCGCAGGAACCTTATTTAAAAATTTCATAATCATCTGTTTCTTTCCCCCATTTCATTGTACGTATATTAGTACGATATGCGCATTTTCGTACATCACATTCACAGAATACATCTGTAGACATGAAAAGTCAATACAATTTTAATAATTTGACATTTTAGCTAAAAAAACTCTTTAGTTCTTGTGTATTTTGCCACTGGCCTTTCTAAAATTTTCTCTGGTATAGTAATCAGGAGGGTAACCGTTCAGATCAGGTTTCTTCCTGTTCCTGAATGGTGCCAGGTAAAAAATAATAACATTTGACACCTGCCTTAACCATTACAAATTACATAAAGGAGCAGACAATGCCAAATACAGATCATAAACCAACCGAACGGGTCCTGAACATCCTGGAGCTGCTGGCTTCGACGCCATCGGGTCTCAGTCTCTCAGATATTGCCAGACAGATCGGATCTCCCAAGACAACCGTGGCTCCCATTCTCCACACTATGGCCACCCGGAACTTTATTTTCTTTCAAAAAGACAGTGGTCTGTACACTACCGGTATCAGTACCTATCTGGCTGGCAGCTCCTACCACAGCGAAAAGAGTATTATGCAATTTATCAAATCGGAGATGGAGTATGCGGTTCATGAGACCAACGAAATCTGTCAGTTCGGAATCCGTTCCGGCAGCAGTGTCCTCTATATCGCCAAGGTGGATTCCAGAGAGGCGATCCGCCTGGTGTCCAGTGTGGGAAAGCGGCTTCCTCTCTACTGCACGGCCCTGGGCAAGGCACTGCTGTACCAGCTTCCTTTTGAAACAGTGAAGAAACTGTATCCTGATGGTCTGGAGAGACTGACGGAACATACCATTACGGATTTTGACCGGCTTAAAGATGAATTAGAGATGATTAACGCTACCAAATTCGCCTACGAAAAGCAAGAGACAACTTTGAATATCTGCTGTTATGCAGTCCCCATCTGCTGCAACCGGAAAACCATTGCCAGCTTGTCCATCAGTGTGCCTTCCTTCCGTGATTCGGAGGATAAGGCGGAACGTATCCGGCCGGTTCTTAAGAAGGTTGGAAATACGATTGAACAGTATCTGGCAGAAAACCATCTGGATGAAAATGCGTTTGGGATTTATGAAGAGTGAGAAAAACAGATATTGTTTAGGGGCGATGTTCCGAGGATTTCCTGGCGGTGGCCAGGGCCTTTCCGAATTAAAGGGAGTGCCGCAGCATCCGCCCCTCCCACAATACAGATCCGCAATCCGCCGGATACCGGCACCCTGCATTGTGGAAGGTCCGTGTTTTGCAGCACTCCCCTGTTAACCTCCGGCAGCCGTTATTTCCCGCTGCCCATTTCCTGCCCTTTCAACCATTCCCCAAAATATCCCCGGATCACATCAAAGGGCGCATCCCCCATATCCAGGATGAATTTGTGGAATTCCTTTAAGTTGAACCGCTCCCCCAGCCGGCCTTCCGCCTCCTCCCGCATATTGCGGATCTCCATACAGCCCACAAAATAGGAAAGATAGTTGGCCGGATTCTCCACCATGGCGTCGTACAGGCTCTCCACCGCGCTGTCCGGCTGGTTGTAATACCGCTGCAGATACTCTTTCACCTGGTCCCTGGTCCACCCCTTATAATTGATGTAAATATCCAGGCAGGCATGGAGTCCCAGGGCGGCTATGTAATTGTCTGCCAGAAGCTGGCCCATCTCCGGCCGCAGGCCGTTGTCCATAATGTAGGACTCCCGTTCCACATAGGTGGCCCAGCCCTCGGAGTAGCCGGGGAACGAGATCAGCTTGCGTACATTGTCATGGTTCTGGGTGTTGAAATACACATTCTGGTACAGATGGCCGGGATACCCCTCATGGGCAATGACCGTGTAAAGGTCGTTGCCTGCAAACTGCGGGTTTCCGTTGATGTAGATCGTATTGTTCTCATAATCATCCAGCGGCGACACCAGGTAAAATGCCGGGCTCAGGGAAAGCTCCAGTGCCTTGGGAACCATCTTGAAGGTGTAGCTGCATGCAGGAAGAGCAGGATAATCCTCCTGGGTCAGGGTCTTTAACTCTTCCATGATTCCTTCCGGCTCTGTCTGGCGGAAGGCGTAGGAATCCACCTCATGGATCAGTTCCGGGTACTTGCGCAGAAGCAGGGAGGTACTGATGAGTCCGTCCTCCATGGTACGCTCCACATCCTTCAGCAGCTCATCCACCGAAGGGCAGGAGGTGCCGGTGGCCGCATAGACCTGGTACTCGTAGTACTCCTTACCACGGGGGTAGCCGCACTGGCCGCCCTCATTGGTGCCGGTGCCCTTTAAGGCCGTAAGACCGTCAATGAGAAGCTGGTAGGCCGGCAGGAAATGCTGCTCCAGGGCTTGTGCATGGAGCTGGCGGTAACCTGCCTTCTCTTCCTCCGTGAGACCGGCCACCTGTTCCAGGCGGGTGTCAAAGGTCTGGGTCATGAAATTGTCCCCGGGGACCAGCAGGAAGCTTTCGCAGGACTCGATCACATGGTCAATGGTCCGGTCACTCATCATCAGGCCGGCCTCTGCCTTCCGTTTCTCAAAGTCCATGATATCCTGGTAATATTCGTCAATCCCGGCCACCAGCTCCAGATATTCCTCCACATCCTGCTTTCCCCGGAACTCATATTCCGCCAGGAGAATGGGAAGCTGGGCCTGGACGCCGATGGTCACAGCCAGGGGCTGGTAATAAAGCTCCAGGCCCTGGGTCCGTTTCTCCGTAGCCAGGTAGCTGTCCAGGATCTGCAAGGTCAGCCGCTGGCTCTCTGTCAGAAGAGCCGGGTCAAAGGTGTCCAGCAGCTCCTGGAGCTCCTGCTGGCTCTGGCGTGCTTCCTCAAGCTTCTCCGGGGCCAGGGAAGGATACAGGTTCTTTGCTTTGGAAATGCCGAAGCGGGAAGGGTCTTTCAGCATGAAATGCATGTTGACCTGGGTCTCGCTGATCTCGCTGCAGAACAGCTCTTCCATTTCCTTCTGGAAGCGTTCTTGTTCCTTAAGGGCCTGGGCATTTACCTGCTCCTGGCTGCCGGTGCTTTCTGTGCCGGCAGCACCCGAGGCGGTTTCCGGGGAGGAAGGCGCTGCCGGGCGCTTCACCTGGCAGCCGCCTAAAACGGCGCAGCAAAGGACCAGGGCGGCCAGAATGATGCTGGTTGTCTTTATCCGCAATTTATGCATAGGGGTATCCTCCTAAGGTGGTTTCCATCTGCTATTACTATAAACTATATTGCCGGAAAAGACAACTTATGTGTGAGGAAGAGAAGAAAAAACGGAACCGGCTTGTTACTGTTCGCCGGGTACCAGCGAACAGCAACACCGGCTTCTGGCCGGACAGCCCCGGCACCAGGGTGCCGGGGCTGTCCGAAAGGATTAAAAGGATTCTGTAGTTTATACTAAGTATCCGGCTTTCACCAGAGGGTTGCGGATCTGGGTTCCCAGGATCACCGCCAGTACCGTGATCACCACATCCTTGGGGATGAAGGCCACAAAGGAGTAGATGATAATGGACATCAGGCTCCGGTCACCGGCCAGTCTGGACCACTGGAAGGCACCGGCAAATTCCACGATCATCAGGCCGGCCAGGGACAGAAGGAGCATCACGGCCAGATTCAGCTTCCGGTTCTGGAAGCCGGGGCGGATTCCTGACAGAAGCGCCATCACCGGCCAGGCCAGGATATAGCCGCCGCTCATGCCGGTCAGGGAAGCGATTCCCCCGTGGAAATTGGCAAAGACCGGAAGTCCGGCTGCACCGATCAGTATGTAAACCACTGTGGCCAGAAAGCCCAGCTTATATCCCAGCACCGCCCCTACCAGGGCTACGCCGAAGACCTGGACCGTAATGGGCACACCGGAAGGCATGGGCAGGGAGATCTGGGAAATCACTGCCAGTACCGCCGCAAACATCCCCACCAGGACGATCTCCCTGGTACGGAAACGGTTCCTTCCTGCTGCCTTCTCTGCCACTGCCTGTTTTGTATTTGTATTCATGGATATCCTGCCCTTTCTTTTTGCTGCCTGTGGATGGTATCCGTCCGGGTATTTTCCCCACGGGTACCATCAGTGAACAAGCAGAATATAACATGATATCCATAGATTGTCAACTTATATTTTATTGTGGTTTACATTTTGGCAGCTGACAAGGCAACGTCAATCGGTGTACTGGACGTACGCCGATTGACATTAACGCCGCCAAAAGACGGTACCTGGGGCCAGTGTCCCCTAGTACATCGTTGCATTAATCCCGAAGTAAATAGTGCTTGATATTCGTGTCAGCTGTGCGTCTGCGAAGCGACGGCGTAGTGGGACCTACGGCTAGCTTCGCAGGCGTGCAGATGGCGCGGATAGCGAGTGCTATTTACTCGGGAATTAGTGCAACGATGTACTAGTATGACTCACACCAATTAACCATATGTTTCGCTTGTCTAAATTTCCCCCTGTTTCGTTGACTAGTTCACTGAGGGTACTATCTCCTCACATCCATCCAGCCATAATGTCTCATTTCTTCCCGAAATGCGCTCCTACGTGAATACTTATCCTTATAGGATGTCATAAGTCTCTGTTTTGCCCCGGCATTTCCCATGGACTCCTGCACCTCGCCCAGGGCGGCGATGTACGCCGCACATTCCCCATAATACTTTCTGCGGTTTGCGTCCATAATTCCTGCTGTCCGCTTTTCAACCAGAGCTGTAATTTTATTTACCGCACGGTCTCTGATACCGGCTTCCATTGGCACCATGGACTTCCATTTTAAAAACACCTGGCAGAACAGCCCATTTTCGCTTGTCGCCCCAAGCCCGCAGACACCTTTTCCATATTCCTCTGAGGAAAAATTCATGGCGTGTTTCGCAATCTCTGCCATAGCAGCCATTCCCCTGCCGCTCCACTGTCCCTCATACAAATATAACAGATACAGTGCCATTCCCTGTTTCATAAAAGTTCCCGTCCAGCCTAATGCCTGGGTCTTGTTCAGTCCCTGATCCAGTACTTCCCCAAACTGCCCGTCTAAAAATCTGAGCAGCAGAAGCATATTGCCGTCCGGTCTGTTTTCTGCCCGCTCGGAGCATGAAGCACCGCTGCCTTTATGTACCAGTGATTTCACAAGGATTTTTTGGAGCGCTTCCCTTTTCTGCTGGTTTTCGCTGCCATTTAACAGCGCCCGCAGATAGTTCAGGGGGGAGGTATCCGATTCAAATGCCGCAAAATAGCAGGTTTCCAGTAACGGCTGTTCCCCATCTGACCAAATAACATACTCAGCCGTTTTCAACGCTGCACGGCTGCGCATAATATAGTTTTTCGGTATGGCCTTCATGGCTTTCATTCCTATGGACACCATATCATTGGCCGCCCCATAACTCCCGTTTTCCAGTATCTTCAAATATAGCCCCGGATGGACAGCGGCATAGGTTTCCGCATACCGGACCTCCAATGAAATATCGTTCAGCAGGCTGACCGCTTCCAGAATCAGCCGGTCCGCGTCATACCCTGTCTTGTCGCCAAGATAGGAAATCCATAACGGAAGAAACTCTTCAAGGGCAGGTAATTCCTCATCCCCATGCTGCATAATCGCTTCTAATGTGACTGCATCCTCTTTTGCATTTACAATAATGCTGTACAGGGTCTCCGGGCGTCTGGCCGGCGGTACTGCATGATAGGCACAGTACACCGTATCAAGGATAACCTGTTTCAGACTGCGGTCCAGCAGTTCATGATCCACCATGTCACCAAGGAAAAATTCTTCGCTCTCATAATCATTTTCGCATAGAATTTCCATTGCCAGCAACTGGTCTCCAACTTCAAAGCCTTCTCTGTACCTCTCCCTGTCCATACAGATATGAACGAAATCACAGGCTTCCTCCAGCATGCCGGAAATACCGCTGTCGTCCTCATAATAAAATTCCTCGCCGCAGTCATCATCCCAGTCATCATATTCTTCATTCAATATTCCGGAAATGGTGATTTCCTGTGAATCAATACGCTTTAAATTCTCTCTGACATGACGGTACATTTCATCGAAATCAATATCTGTATCCCCAGGTTTGTCCGGCGCCGTTCCGGCCTGATTCCCCACAGATTTCAGCATTTCCAGAAAGGCTTCCCGGCGATGCTCCGGAAAACCTCTCCCCATCTCATGAATAAAAGCAGCAAGCTGGTCTGCTGAACATCGGGCCGTAAGAGCATCCGTCTGTTTTAAAAAATTTGTAAGGTTCATATGGTATCTCTTCTCCTGTCTCCATTGGCAGTGATTTACCTGCCGGCAAATACCGGCTTACGGCTGCCTTCCAAGCAGCTTCTCCATCAGCCTGTACCCTTCCGCCTCAAACCGCCCGGAAGCGGCGGCTGTAACCTCATTGTAGGTGTCTGCGCCGGATTCCGTTTCCTGGCCGCTGCGGTACAGCAGGTAGGGGATGGGGTCTGCAATGTGGGTCTTGATCGCAATGGGGGTGGGATGGTCCGGCATGACCAGGATGGAGTAGGGCTCCCCGGCCTTCTCAAGGCCTTCCAGCAGGGGGCCCACAATCTCCGAATCGATCAGCTCAATGGAGCGGATCTTCCCTTCCAGGTCCCCGTGGTGTCCGCACTCGTCCGGCGCCTCCACATGGATATACACCAGGTCCTGGCCCTCCAGCAGGGTATCCAGGGCTGCCTGGCCCTTGCCGCGGAAATTGGTGTCAATGTTGCCGGTGGCGCCTTCCACTTCGATGACCTTCATTCCGGCGCAGAGACCGATGCCCTTGATTAAGTCCACAGCGGAGATCACCGAGCCCTTGACCCCGTAGGCAGCCTCAAACCGGGTTACGCCCGGCCTGGTTCCTTCGCCCCACAGCCAGATGGAGTTGGCCGGGTTCAGCCCACGGGCTATCCGGGCCTGGTTCACCGGATGGTCCTTCAGTATCTGGTAGCTGCGGCGCATCAGGTCCAGAATCACCGGATTCCCCGGCAGATACCCGGTTACCTTCCGGTCGGAAATGTCATGGGGCGGGGTCAGGTCCAGCCCCACCGGGCCCTTGTGCCAGATCATACAGTGGCGGTAGCTGATGCCGGGGTAGAAGAGAATGTCCTCGGTGCGGAATGCCTGGTCCACTGCCTGGATCAGCTGGGCAGCTTCTTCTGTGGTGATCTCCCCGGAACTGTAGTCCACCATGGTCTTGTCCGCGTACTCCGGCTCGTCGGACAGGGTTACCAGGTTGCAGCGGAACGCCACATCCGTGTCATTCATCTGGATGCCGATGCTTACCGCCTCCAGGGGGGAGCGGCCTGTGTAGCAGCTCTGGGGATCATAGCCCATGGCTGCCAGGTTGGCCACATCGCTGCCAGGCTTCATGCCGTCGGGGACAGTCTTTACCATACCCATTTCCCCGTACTTTGCCAGCCGGTCAATGTTGGGCTTTTTCGCTGCCTGCAGCGGAGTCCTGCCTCCCAGGGATTCAATCGGGTAATCGGCCATGCCGTCGCCCAGCATCACAATATACTTCATAGGTGTTTCCTCCTCAATTTTTATTGATCCGTATTCCCGGAACCCTCAGGGCCCCTTCCCATGAGCCGGGCTTCCATAATGGCCCGCAGCTCATCCACGGTCTG
The DNA here is from genome assembly GCA_910577765.1 of uncultured Lachnospiraceae bacterium. GTDB lineage: Bacteria > Bacillota > Clostridia > Lachnospirales > Lachnospiraceae > Brotaphodocola. The sequence goes on along the minus strand of CAJTOV010000090.1, from coordinate 4,204 downwards.
GCCAGGGGTCTTCCCGGTCTCGTCCACGGTGATGTCCGCATACCGTTCATACAGGGGTATCCGTTCGTTGTACAGATCCCGCAGGGTCATTCCGTCCTTTAATGCTACGCCCCGGTCCTTGAGATTTCCCAGCCGCCGCCGGACAGACCGGTAGCTGAGTCTCAAATACACAACCGTACTGATTTCTTTCAGATGGGCCATGGCCTGTTCCCCGTATATGACGCTGCCGCCAGGGGCAATCACGGACCGGCCTACATCCAGCTCCTGGTTGATCCTGTCCTCGATCCGCAGAAAGCCTTCTGTGCCTTCCTGGGCAATAATCTCTTTCAGCAGTCTGCCGGTTTTCTCCTGGATGACAATATCCACGTCCACAAAAGAGAAGCCCAGCCGCTTGGCCAGAAGCACGCCCACGGTGCTTTTGCCGGAGGCGGGCATGCCGATCAGGGTAATGTTTGTCTTCATGGTCCTACTCCGTTCCAGTGGCCGGCTTCTTCTTTACGGAATATCCGAAGCTCCCCAGCTTCTCTCCCAGCTGGAAATATTCCCCGTGGGAATAGGTAACCAGTCCAGTGTGGTTCAGATTGAATTTGCCCTTAGGGTCCATGTAGTTCCCGTCCACGGTTACCCCCAGGATTCTGGCCAGAAACAGGTCATGGGAGCCCAGGGGAATGGTCTGGGTGATCTGGCATTCCAGGTTTACGGGACTCTCGGCAATGCCGGGGGCCGCGATCATTCTGGAAGGCAGCGGGGTCAGGTGCATTTCCTCAAACTTGTCCACGTCCCGGCCGGAGCGGACGCCGCAGTAATCGGTGGCGTACACCAGGTTCCGGTTCACCAGGTTTACCACAAACTGGCCCGTTTCCCCCAGGATACCGTGGGAGTAGCGTTCCGGACGGACCGAGACGGATAGCATGGCCGGGTCGGAGCAGATGGTGCCGGCCCAGGCTACGGTGATGATATTGGGCCGCTCCCCCGGCCGCTGGCAGCTTACCATGACTACGGGGAGCGGGTACAGCATGTTGCCGGGTTTCCAGTATTCTTTCTGCATATTATCCTCCATTCTGCCGCCTCCGGGGCGGAAGTATTTACGCCTCGCAGGCCATCATAATCGCCGGAATCAGCTGCTTCTTGCGGGATACCACTCCCGGCAGCTCCACGGTGTTGTCTTTCTTGTCCGCGGCATCGTCCCCGGTGTCCCCGGTCATGTGGAAGGCGTTGAATACCAGGCTCTCGGCGCCGGCGCCAACACACAGAAGCTCCGTGGATTCCGTAAGAATGTTGGTCAGCATAAAGAACAGCATATCCACATTGTGGGTCTTCTGGGCGCTTTCCATGTAGGGAAGCATTCTTCCTTTCAGCTCTGCCAGCTCCCCGGCATTGAAGGAACTGACCTGGGACACGCCGAAGGATATTTTCCCGGCGCTGAACCGTTTGAAATCCTGGTAAAAGATTTCCTCGTCATTTTTCCCCTTCAGATTGCTTCCGGCAGCGAACATACCGGAGGCATACTCTTCCAGCCCAATCTCCGCCAGAGGCGCCAGGGCCTGGGCTGCCTGCCGGTCCACCTCCGTGCAGGTAGGCGAACGGAACAGCAGGGTGTCGGAGATAATGGCGCTGCACAGAAGCCCTGCGGTCTGCCGGTCAATGGCCACCCCCGCTTCCTGGTACATCTGGTAAATAATGGTGGCCGTACATCCCAGGGGCTGGTTCCGGAAAAATACCGGTGCAATGGTCTCCACGGTGCCCAGCTTGTGGTGGTCGATGATTTCCAGAATGTCCGCGTTCTCAATGCCGGCCACTGCCTGGTTCTTCTCGTTGTGGTCCACCAGCACCACCTGCTTGCCCCTGGCTCCCAGCAGGTTCCGGCGGGAAATCATGCCCTTGTACTTGCCTTCCCGGTCCAGAATCGGGAAATCCCGGTGCCGTTTGCTGGCCATCACGTCCCGGATCTCGTCGATGAAATCCGTGTCCTCGAAGGTGATCAGATTGTCCGTTTTCATGAAATAGCCAATGGGCATGCTCTGGTTGATGAGACGGGCCGCCGTGTAGGCATCGTAGGCCGTGGTGATCACCGTACAGCCGTGCTCCTGGGCCAGCTTGCGGATGGTCATGGACACCCCTGCCCCCTCGCACACGATGATACAGTCCGCCTCCATCTCAATGGCGCACAGCTGGGACTCATACCGGTTGCCCAGAATCACCAGGTCATGGGGGGAGATATAGAACTCCATCAGGTCCGGGTTGGCCGCCGCGATCAGCACCTTGCCCTGGTCAAAATACGCGTTCTCATCTCCCAGGATCAGATGCCCTTCCAAAGTCTCCACGATATTCCCGTACTGGGTGCAGGCCCTGGACAGAATGCTGCTGTCCAGCACATTCATGTAAGTCTTGGTAATATCCCCCACGGTGATCAGCCCTTCCAGCACTCCGTTGTCGCTGACTGCCGGCAGGGTCACCGCATTGACCTCCTGCATCAGGTTCCAGGCCCGTTTCAGGGAAATATTCCTGTCCACGCCTTTCATCTCCCGGATCTCGATATCCCGGACCTGGGTCTTTACCGTCTCCACATACTCCGGCTCCTGGGCCTGGAAATAATCCAGCACATACCGGGTTTCCGAATTGATATGCCCTGCCCTGGCCGGCACATATTCGTTGCCGGTGACCTGGGACTTAAGCCTGGCATAGCACAGTGCCGAACAGATGGAATCCGTGTCCGGGTTCTTGTGGCCAATGACAATGGTCCTGCGCTTCCTTTCTTCCGCCATAATCGTTCCCCCTCATCATTTTTCATAATTTTTACAATTATTTTTTTGATTTTCTGTAAAAATCCACGAAATTTTACAGTAAATTCACATCTCGTTCATACTTTGTTCATATCCAAATTCTATACTAAATGCATAGAAACAAAGCAGTACAAACAAGTTTATTAGACAAATTACACATAGATTTTTCATAATTGCCCCGGTCAGACGAAAGTCTGCCGGGGTCTCCTCATTTCTGGTACTGCCCTGCAGGCAGCGGGTGCTTTATTCACTGGAATTTCCGCAATGCAGTACTAATCCAGTACCAGTCTGGCCGCCCCGTAGATTCCTGCATCATTTCCCAGGGTAGCAAGGCCGATCTTTCCTTTGTTTTTGGAAATCGGCGAATAATGGTCATAATACTTCCAGATCACGTCGATCAGGAACTGGCCTGCTTTGGACACGCCGCCGCCGATGACAAAGATCTCCGGGTCCACGGTCATGGCCACCTGGGCCAGCATGACTCCCAGATATCTGCCTACCAGCTCCACCACTTCCAGAGCCATGGCATCCCCGGCCTTGGCCTGGTCCAGCACATCCTTGGCTGTAACACTGTCGCCGTATTTCCTGAGAGCGGAAGGCGCGTCACTGGCTGCCATCTTTCTTCTGGCTTCCCGGGCGATTCCGGTAGCGCTGGCGATCTGCTCCACACAGCCTACGCCGCCGCAGTTGCAGTGCTCCCATTCCTCGTCCCGCACGTGGATATGGCCGATCTCCCCGGCCAGCCCGTGTTTACCGGAAATGATCTTCTCGTCAATGATTACACCGCCGCCTACCCCGGTGCCCAGGGTCACCATAACGATATCCGTGTAGCCTTTGCCGCCGCCCTGCCACATTTCCCCCAGGGCCGCCACATTGGCATCATTGCCGCTTTTTACCGGAAGACCGTCCAGAAGGGCGCTGAGCTCCCGCTGGGGATTCATGTCCCTCCAGCCCAGGTTCACGCATACTTCCACGTAGCCGTCAGGCATTACCGGCCCAGGCACCCCCAGCCCGGCGCCCATGACATCATCCAGGTCAATCTGGCGCTGCGCCAGCACATTACGGATGGATGCGGCCACATCCTCCAGAATATACCGCCCTCCCTCGTCCTTGCGGGTGGGCACCTCCCACTTGTACACCAGGGTGCCGCTGGTCTCAAACAGCCCCAGCTTTACAGAGGTGCCGCCTACATCCACGCCAATACACATTTTACCCATTGCAGTACTCCTTTTTCTATACTGATACTTTACCCTCAGCGGACAAGGATACACCCGGACTTTGGGCGTGTGTTCCTTTGTTTACGGAGGGGTTTTCTAATAGATAAGTATAAAAGAAAGTGGCTGTATTTGCAAGCAGAAAACGGCTGGTGTCCTCAACATGCGTTACAGTTCACGGGGCGGGGAAAACTGGACAAAAACAGA
>CAJTOV010000089.1 GCA_910577765.1 uncultured Lachnospiraceae bacterium | reverse complement strand
AACAAGGCGAGAAGCAGGGCAGAAAACTGGGCATGGATCAGAAGCTGATCGAACTAAGCTGCCGGAAGCTGCGGAAAGGAAAGACCCCGGAAACCATTGCCGCGGAACTGGAGGAAGCACTGGAGCTGATCCAGAATATCTGCCGGACAGCTTCCAGCTTCGCCCCCGAATATGATTTTGACCAGGTGTATGATGCCTGGGCGGCTACAGCCCCCTACTTCTCGTCATACCGTTGATCCAGCTTCTCCTGCCGTTTTCTCTCATGTCTCTGGTACAGGTACCGGACACCCACAAAGCTTATGACAAAGGACCCTACACTCATAAAGGCTGTGATCCCCTCTGTCTGTGCCCCCTGCTTTTCCCGGACCAGGATGAACACCATGAGAAACACGAACCCTGCCAGCATCACCACCAGAAGCCTATTCTTCCCGGACAGGTCTGCTGGCTGGGTGACTCCCAGCATATGGCTCCGGATCACCAGATACACGGGAGAACCCACCAGTACCAGATACTCGGTTATGCAGTCACTCAGGTCTGCACCCAGAAACATAAACTTGACAATCAGGGATACCCCACAGATTCCCATGACAATGGCCAGCAGTTCTGACCGGATTTTTAAGAAACTGTCCCGAATTCGTTCATCCATTTCTCATTCCTCCCAAAATAATTCATCCAGTGTTTTGTCCAGAGCCCTGCAAATCAGAATGCAGAGCTTTAAGGACGGGTTGTAATCCCCGGCCTCGATCATCCCGATGGTCTGCCGGGTCACTCCTACTGCCGCCGCCAGTTCTCCCTGGGATAAGTCCTTGGCTGCACGGGCCGACTTAAGCCGCAAATTCTTCATAGACCTCCTTCTGCCCATAATGTAAATCAGGGCGCATCCGGCAGAAAATCATTGCATAAAACCAGGCACGGTGAAATTCCAAGCGTCCACCATACCCAGGGCGCCCTGGATACGGCACTTGTCTCTTCCTTGGTTTCACTATAGGGATCATATCATATTCATTACAAAATGTCAATTATATTTTACTTTTTGTATGCTATACAGCGAAATCCGTTGTTATCGTTGGCCTGATCCCCCAGTGGACAAGGGGCTGCCGGTCCTGCCCCACTGTTGTCTGCCGGGGATACCCCCAGTGTACAATAACAAAACGCCAGCCCCATTTTCACAGAGATTAAAACTCCCCTGAAAATAGACTGGCGTTCTTTCTCACCGGATGGTATGCACCGACTCCCGTTCCACCATTCTTCCCTTAAAATATTCCACACTCCTGCCTGCGCAGGTCTGGGTACGGATCTGCTCCATCAGCTTCCCGAAAATCATATCACTGTTGTCGATTAATGAATGTCTTAAGGTGGTCAGCGGCGGGTCCAGATACTTGACCTGATGGATGTCATCAAATCCCACCACGGAAATATCCTCCGGCACCCGCAGGCCGCTCTTGGTGATGCCCCGGTAGACCCCGTAAGCCATATAATCGTTAAACACGAAAATGGCGGTAGGCCGGTCCTCCCGCTTCATAAGTTCCATGGTCTTCTCATAGGCGTCATCTTCCGAGCTGATGTTTTCCACCAGGAAAGACTTCCAGTCGGTGATCCCTGCCTCCCGGACTGCTTTCACTGCCCCTTCCAGACGTTCCACATTGTACTGCCGTTCCTTGTCGTTGATAAAAAACGAAATCTTCCGGTGGCCCCGCTCCGTCAGATACCGGACCGCCTGCCAGGCCGCATCCACATTATCAATATTCATGCAGGGAACATCCAGATCAAAGGTACGGTTGACCACGATCATGGGAACCGCTCCCACATAGGGCTTTACATGCTCCACACTTTCCGTGGAGGCAATATAGAGAATCCCATCGGCAAACAGGTAGTTAAGGGTCTTAAAATATTCCGCCTCCTTCTCCACACTGCCCAGGGCATCGCAGAGAATCAGGGAATACCCGGCCTTGGCGGCGCTGTCCTCAATACACTTTACCACCTCCGGGTAGTAGGGGTTCATGATATCCGGCAGGATCAGACCGATCAGCCGGCTGCCGCCTTTCTTTAAGCTTCGTGCCGCCAGATTGGGCTTATAGTTCAGTTCCCGGACCGCCTTCATGACCTTCTCCTTGGTCTCCGGCTCCACAAACGCCACGCCGGACAGCGCCCTGGAAACCGTGCTGGGTGAAACCCCCGCATACCTTGCAACATCACGAATCCCTACCATGTTCCCACTCCTTTTTACAGTCAGTATACCATTATTTTCCATAATTTCCAACTGCTTCGGAAACATATTTTATTGTTCACGTCCGTTTTTCCCCGCCCCGTGAACCGTAACTGCGGTACTCCTTCCAGATATTTTCAAAAAAATTATCCGGCCTGGGCAGGGGACGCACCGGCCGCCAGTTGTATATGGCTTTCCCATCCTGCCATACAGCCTCCTGGATGCTGGCTCCCTTTTCCCCGTTGTCTGTCTGAAAGCGGAACGCCTCCGGCAGCCCTTTCACCGGCAATATCCCTGCCGGATCCTGGTAAAGGGCGCTCCCCCTGGATTTTCCGCCCTGGCAGATATAATCCTCCATGGCTCCCAGATAAACAAGCTGGCACAGCAGTGTCTCCCGCAGCCTGAACCAGTATCCAAGCTGCCGTTCATGCTCCATGCCCACCCTTTCCGGAAATGCCGCAAACTCCTGTATGGTCTCCCGGAGGGCTTTCTCAATCTCCTTTTCACTGCGCAGGATTGCCCCGGCCCGGCTCATGCGCTCCGATGCCCGCTTCCAGACCTTCCCCAGCGGTTCCTTTCCCGGCTTTTTTGCCTGGTCTGCCAGACAGAACACCTCCCGGATCTGCTTTCCGCATTCCCTGACGACTTCTTCCCCGTCCACGGGCCTGCCCCTATGGGCGCTGATATACCAGGCCGCCCGCAAAGCTCCTGCCTGCCCTGCATTTAAAGCACTTCCCCCCAGGCGGCAGACGCCGTGGGTTCCTGCGGCCTCTCCGATGACAAACAGACCGCTGACACAGGACTGCCACCAGGCATCCACAGAGATCCCGCCGTTGTTGTGCTGTGCGCACACGGCGATCTCCACCATGTCCTTCTCCAGATCCACCCCTTTTTCCAGGAAAAATTCATAAGCAGGCAGGTTCATCTGTTTTAACCGCTCCACCGGCCTTCCAAAGCAGGCCTGCCCCCGCTCCAGGTAGGTAAAGGCCTCCGGGCAGAGAGACTGAAAATCCAGCTTACCTCCCCCCGGATTCTCCCGGTAATCCAGAAATACCCGGCGCCCTCTCCCATGGCATTCCTCATAGACAACCAGATCCAGCAGGGAGCTTCCGCCGGCTGCCTTTCCGGCATCAAAGGGCCACTGGTAGCCTTTCAGAAAGACGGCGGACAGCATCTCCCCTTCACTGGAAAAATACTCCCGCAGAAATTCCCTGGGACTGCTTCCGTCCGGCTCCGTGGAGACGAAACGGGGAAGCGCCTGCATATAGGTTCCGCTGACATTCCAGCGGGGCCGCAGGGAGGACATACCGAACTGCCACTCTGTCAGATTCTTCCCCACAGCCCCGGCCTCCAGAAGCAGTCCGGTGGCCCCGTACTGACCCGGCGGGTAGGCATTCTCCGCATACATTCCGGCAGGAGCACCGGTGGCAAAGACCAGGTTCCGGCAGGCAAATATCTCCCACTGGCCCCTGCGCCGGTTGAGGCACAGAAGCCCCCGCACTGCTCCCTCAGCTGTCAGAATCCGCACTGCCTGCCTATGGCTCAGAATGGGGATGTTCTTTTTCTCCACCTGCCGCTGCAGGCACTCGGTCATAATCTTTGACGTATAGGGTCCGGCACTGGTGGCCCGCCTGCCCGGATCATGGTCCGTCTTATAGCCCACATACTCTCCGAAATGATTCTGGGGAAAGGGCACTCCCAGCTCCACCAGATGCATAAAGCACTGTACGGACAACGCCGCCTCACAGAGTGCATGGTCCCCGTCCACACACTGGCCGGAAAAGAAATCCCGGGCCATGGCATTTATGCTGTCCGGCTCATCCCCGGCCAGAGACAGCTTATAGTAGGTCTGCTTATCCGAACCCGTATTGCGGGAGGTGCCGGAACATATCCCCTCGGTAACCAGTGCCGTGCCTGTCTGTCCATACTGAAAAAGGCGGTCCGCCGCGGAGAATCCGGCGGCTCCGCTGCCGACCACCAGTGTATCGTATTCATACAGACGGCACGTTCTGCCGTCCATTTCAAACTCTTGTCTTTCCATTCTCAATCTCTGCCCTTCTTTTTTTCCCAACGCTGAACAGGAAGTCCTGTTTTCTCCTCCAAAAACTCCAATAGCTCCTCCGGCTTTTCCGGGAGCACCAGGTCAAGATCCACCCCGTAGGCCTGCCCCCGGTTGATAAACAGAAACAGATAGTGTTCCCCGGATATCAACGCATAAAAGGACCCATAGGGAATCAGTCTCACGGCTCCCCCGGCACTGGCCTCCAGCCCGTTTTCCCCAAAGGTATAGTCCACCCTCCGGTAACACTCCGGTGTCTTCTCAAACGCCTTCCTGGCCTCCCTCTCGTATAAAAACGAGGTCTGGTAATAGAAGAAGCAGGCGAATACAATAAAAAGTGCCCCCACCGTAGTGGCAGGTCCCAAAAGAAAGCCGGTGACCAGGGGAACCGCTGCCAGAAGCAGTCGGACCCGCCGCTTTTCCTGGCCGAAAAACCGGTCCTGGACCTTTGCAAGCTCCAGACAGGATTCCTCTGTATGGATGATCCTCCCCCTGAACATACCGGTTCCCCCTTCCTTCTTAAGTCCAGCGGGCCGCCAGCCCCATGGGCCCGTCGTAAAACAGTTCTTTCGGCATTTCCTTTAAATCCGGAGAGATCAGGGGGCGGTAATCCATGTTGTCCAGAATATCCCGCTCCAGGTCAATACCCGGTGCAATCTCCACCAGGGTCAGGCCCTCCTTTTCCAGCCGGAACACACAGCGCTCGGTGATAAAGACCACGTCTTTCCCTTTCCGGGCAGCCCGTTCCCCGCTGAAAGTGATCTGCTGTACCTGGCTGACAAATTTGCGGATCGTCCCCTGCTCCAGAACCGTTACCTTTCCCCCTTCAAAACTTACACGGCTTTTGGCGCACAAGGTCCCGCCGAAAACGATCTTCCTGGTTTCCTGGGAAATGTCAATGAATCCACCGCAGCCGGTAAGGCTTTTACCCAGTTTGCTGACATTGACATTGCCATGGAAATCCGTCTCCGCTGCCGACAGGCAGGTGGCATCCAGCACACCGCCGTGATACATGTCATGCTGCACCGGATGGTCCACAATAACCCGGGGATTCAGCATGGTTCCCGCGTCCAGGCCCATGACCGGAATGCCGCCGGACTGTCCCTGTTCCAGGGACAGGGTGATCTGGTCCCAGACCCCCTCTTCTGCCAGGATTAAGGGGACCCCGTTGGAGACGCCGACACCGATGTTCACCAGCATGCCCGGGCCTAATTCCATTGCCTGACGGCGGGCGATGAACTTCCGCTCATCAAGTCCCGGCTTTGGCCAGCCCATGGTAACCGGTTCCTTGACTGCGCCGCAGTAGGACCCTCTGTAGAAATAGTCCTTTGACTGGGGCTGCTCCGGCTCCACCACCACATAATCCACCAGATAACCAGGGATCTTTACCCGGGCCACATCCAGGGTTCCCCGTCTGGCAAGACGTTTGACCTGCACGATGACCATGCCTCCGTTATTTTTGGCTGCCGCTGCCATGGAGCAGACCTCGTCATAGTGGACTTCCTCCTCCAGACTGATATAGCCGTCCTCGTCAGCCGTGGTGCCGCGGATGATTGCCAGGTCAAAGGGAACCGGCTTATAGCGCAGCCACTCTTCACCGCCCAGGTTCACCACCTCAATCAGGTCCTCCCTGGCGGACTGGTTCATCTTTCCCCCGGACTGGCGCGGGTCAATGTAGGTGCCAAGGCCGATCTTCGTGATCACCCCAGGCCCCCTGGACGCCATACTGCGCACCATCTGTGCCATAACTCCCTGGGGCATGTTGTAGGCCTCCAAAGCCTCCTCCATTGCCAGGGCTCCCATTCTGGGACTCATGCCCCAGTGGCCGCCGATCACACGCCGGCACATGCCCCGGTGGGCGAAACGGGATATCCCCCAGGTGTCCTTATCCCCCATTCCCTGGGGATGAAAAAGCGTCAAATCCCTGGGTTCCCCTTCTGCAAGATACCGTTCCTCCAGAGCCTGAAACACCCGGTCTGCCGTCAGGCTGGTAGCCGCCGAGCCGCTTAAGGCCACGGTCCAGCCGTTGTTCACCAGTCGTGCTGCCTGGTCTGCCGTGATAATCTGCATGATCCCTTCCTCCTTCTACTTCTTCCTGTTGAAAAATGCCTCCACCTGTTCCCTGGCATAGACGGATTTTGAGGTAATGCCGTTGACCAGCCCCTGGGCCAGGGAATCCCAGACCGGAACGTCAAAATCATTTAAGATGGTCTTGGTGTAGGTGACGGTCAGGGGATTCAGTCCCGCAAGCTGCTCTCCCATGGCAAAGGCCCGCTCCACAAGGTCATCAGGATTCTCCACAATCTCACTGAGAAGTCCCAGCTCCAGCGCTTTTTCGGCGCGAAGCTTTTCCTTTAAGAACAGAACCTCCTTGGCCCTGGCGCTTCCCAGAAGCTTTCCCAGCCTATGAACGCCGCCCCAGCCGGGAACCCATCCGAAGCCGTACTCCGGCGCCGCAAACTGGGTCTTTGGGACGCCGATTCTGAAATCGCAGGCCAGGGCCAGCTCCATACCACCGCCCAGGGCATAGCCGTTGACCGCTGCAATGGAAAGCTTCCTGGAGGCACTTAAGATATGGAAGATATCCTCCTCATAATCCATGCAGTAGTCCACACAGTCCTCCTGGGAAAGCCGGGTAAATGCCTTTAAGTCCGCGCCGGTACAGAAGGAACGTCCGGTTCCCGTCACGATCACCACCCGCAGCCCAGGATCACGGGAAAACTCCCTGAGAATCCCGGCTATTTCCTTTAATATCTCGTTGTTGAGACAGTTTAAGGTCTGCTCATACCGGATCTGCAAAAGCAGCACCTGGTCTCTTTGTTCCGTATAGATAAATTCGCTCATGGTTCTCTCCTTGTAACCGTTGCGGGAGGGGCCCAACGGTCATCCATCTTTTTATCAGGTGGTCCATCCCGGATACCGGAGAGTCCCGAAATGTCCGGCGTGGACCGGACGGCCTCAAACAGCCTCCGGTAACCAGTGCTGTCTTTCCTTTTAATTTCATGTGCCTGCTTCCCCCTGTCAGTCATTGTAACAGATAAACTCAATTCCGGTTATCTGGCAGAAGGTCCGCAGAACCTCCTTGTAGCTTCCGTAAACCGTGTGCAGGTGGTTGGAATTCATGGTCTCAAAGAAGCGGTCATAATCGATATCCGCCCGGATAAACTGGGTCGGGTAACAGTAACTGGTTTTTTTCAGTTCTTCCCTGGGCATCCGGAAGATCTCGCCCTCAAAGCAGGTCAGGATATAGCGGCCATTTTCCCGGATAAACCGGGCGCAGGTAATGGCTCCTGCTCCTGCCACCATCTGGACGGCCCCGCCGCCGGCCAGGCCAAACACATGCTCCAGAAGATACGTCTCCCGAAAAGCATTTTCCGTATTTCCCGGATCTGCAAAGTAGGGGGCCATGCTGCCGCAGTTGGCCAGAATAAACTGTTTATCCCTGCTGTCAAAGCTGCGGATATCCACCAGGCAGGAAGGCTTCCCGCCTGCACACAGGGACAGAAGCCGCATAGTCAGCGCTCCGTCGCAGTCGCACTCGCAGGAAGTTGGCACCGGCGGCTTCTCCCCTTCTGCATCCGCGTGATTGTTTAAAAGCGCCACCCCCAGACACTGGAGTACAAAATGATCGCTCATGTCCGGCTGACATTTAACCCCCATAAAGTCATAGTGGCGCTCTGCGGCAATGTCTTTTAAGGCCAGATAGCTTCTCACCTGAAGTTCCAGCTTTTCTTCGGTAAACAGTCCCCCGTACTGGATGGTAAAATGTTCCTTAACCCAGTCAAGATGTTCCTTGACCCGCTGGGGTGCCAGTTCCCTGGCCCGGTACACGATCTCATACTGGTCACAGTGGTCAAACTCCACGCCAAAGAGCCGCTGCCACTGGGACGGGTCCGCCACCGTGGTGCCGATTCCGATGCTGCGTCCTCCGATCATGCCGAAGCTGCTGCGCTTTAACTCCTCCGTAACTCCCACTGCCCCCAGCACCTGACACACCTTGTCCATAACCTCCGGCTGGCCTATATCCCCGATCACCCGTCTGTGGGCCTTCCCGCACTGGCTTAAGAGTCCGGCTGTGGCCAGAAGAGCCACGGTACTGGAACTGTCCTTTCTGGTATTGCCGAAAAGCACCACCGGATATGGCGTGGCGGCTGCCACCCGCAGGGCCAGGTTGGGCGTCACCCAGATGGGAATGTGAATCACTACCTGGGTGATCAGCCGTCTGCGGATCTCGTCGGCAGCTTCCAGCGCCTCCTGTATATCAAAGACCGCCTGGGGCTCATAGACATCATAGTATACCCTTAATGCGTCCACCAGCTTCCTGGTTTCTTCCTCTGCAATGTGTTTTCTCGTATTGTAAAAAGGCTTTCTGCAGTCTCCCAGGGAGACCACCGCAATGTTTCTCTTTGTCATAATAAGCTCCTCCTGATTCCCTTTTCCCAGCTCCGGCGTCTGGTACACTTAGCCGAATACACTGCCGATCTGTGGGAAGAATGCCAGCAGCACCACCACTGCCAGGGAAATGGCAATGTACGGAACCACTGCCGCAAATGCCTTCTGCATAGGCATCCCGGCAATCTTGGAGCCCAGCATAAGGCAGACCCCGTAGGGCGGCGTCACCTGGCCGATTGCCAGGGTGATGACGATCACCAGGCCAAGCTGCACCGCGGTGATCCCCAGAGACTCCGCCGCACCCAGAAGAATCGGTGCAAACAGGATAATGGCCGGGCAGGCATCCATAAATGTCCCCAAAAACAGGTACAGCACAATAACCAGCAGCATAAAGATGATCCGGTTGTTAACATAATTGGCAAAGAAGAACTGAACATAGGAGGACAGGTTATAGTAGGCCAGAAGCTGCCCCATGGCATTGGCCGTAGCCAGTGCAAACAGGGAAACGGAATTTAAAAGCAGCGTGTCCACCAGAATGGCCTTCATGTCCGATATCTTAACCGTGCGGAATATGCCCATGCCCAGAACCAGCGCATAGATGCAGGCCACGCAGGCAGACTCTGTGGCAGTCATAAACCCGCCCAAAACACCGCCTAAAATCAGCACCGGCGTAATCAGCGCCGGAATGCTGCCTACCATGACCCTGACCAGCTTCTTCATGCCCAGCCGGGGATGGCGGGGATAGTTATGCCTGACAGCCAGATAATGGATGACCAGCATCTGGCCGCCTCCGATCAGTATGCCGGGGATAATGCCTCCCATGAACAGTGCGCTGATGGAACAGCTTGCCACACTGCTGTAGACAACCATGGGAATACTGGGAGGAATGATCACCCCCAGGGTGGAGGAAGCAATGGTAACACCGGCAGCCGTTTCCTGGGGATAGCCTTCCTCCACCATGGCCGGAATCAGGATCTTTCCGATTCCGGCCGTGTCCGCCTGGGAGGAACCGGAGATGCCGGCAAACAGCATGGACACCAGCACATTGGCATAGCCCATACCGCCTTTGATATGGCCTACCAGTCCCAGGCAGAAGTCCACCATCTGCTGGGAAATATTTCCGATATTCATCAGATTGGCTGCCAGGATAAACATGGGAACAGCCAGCAGTGTAAAAGAATTGAGCCCGCTGACCATCTTCTGCATCACTGTAATCAGGTCCACATTGGGGACAAAAGCAATCCCAAACAGTGCCGTGGCCAGAATCCCGTATGCGATGGGGAGCCCCATTAAAAGCAGCACAATAAATACGATTACACTTAATACCATCATCATTTTTCTGTTTCCTCCAGGAGCCTGTCCGCCTCGTTGACAATCTTTCTGGTTGCCGGGTCATGCAGGAATTTCAGAAATGCTTCGACCACATAAAGGAGACTGGTAGCACCGGAGACCGGCAGGCAAAGCCACAGCCAGATCCGGCTGACGCCGGACATGGAACTGAATTTCCAGGTGTAGAACATTCTGGCCAGACGGACACCGTGTACCGTCATCAGTACACTGATCACCAGCAGGATGCACAGGCAGATCAGTTCATTGACCCAGAATGCCCGCCCTTTAAGCTTCTCTGCCACCCCGGTGAACCGGTAATGCTCATAGCGGCGCAGCATGACCGGTGATCCCATAAACGCGGTCCAGATAAAAGCTGTGGTACTGATCTCCTCCGTAAAGAAAGCTACTGTTCCGGTAAAACGGGAAATCACCTGATAGGCCACCATAAGGATAAAGATACACAAGGTCACGCAGCCCACAGCGATCTGCGCCTTTTCCACTGCATCCACGGGCCCTTTCATTTTTGCAATAAAACCTTCCATACGTTTTCTCCATTATTTCATGTCAAGAATCCCCTGGTACCCCTGGGCCACTCCAAGCTTGTCGGCGATCTCTTTCAGAATCGGTTCTACCGGCGCCACCCACTGGGAGGTGTCCACCTGGATAAAGGTCACCCCTTCCTCTTCCAGTCTGGCACGGCACTCGTCAGCGTACTTCTCATCATATTCCCATTGCAGGGAAGCACTGTACTCAGCGGCTTCGTCCACCCAGGCCTTCTGGTCGTCGGTAAGGGAATTGTATTTTGACGCGCCCATAACCAGGTAACGGGTGGCATAGTCATGCTGGGTCAGTGTCACGTTGGGCGCCGGTTCATAAAACTTCATACTCATAATGTTTGCAATATCATTCTCCGCCGCGTCAATCACATTGTTCTGAAGGCCGGAATATACCTCGTTATAGGCCAGGGAAGTAGGCTGTCCTCCCAGGGCGCTCCAGATTTTCACAACATTCTCCGACGATTTTACCCGGATCTTTTTCCCGTTCATATCCGCAAGGCTGTTAATGGGCTCTGTGCAGAACACGCTGCGGATTCCGCACATGTAGTAGGCCAGGGCCTTGAAGCTTCCTGCCTGGTCCACAAAGTCTGCAAAGTAACCGCCTACCTTCTCATCGGAGATACATTTCTTCCAGTGGTCAATACTGGTGTATAAAAACGGCAGCGCCAGAAAGTCCACCTGGGGAACCGCATTGGAAAGATCACCCGGGGATACCACAATCACATCCACTGTGTTGGAAGCCACCTTTTCGATCAGCTCGGACTCGTCGCCGCCCAGCTCCCCGTTGGGATGGATCTCCACGGTCATGGTCCCGCCGGACAGCTCCTCCAGTTTTTCCTTAAACTGGGTCATACCATAGTGAAAGGAACTCTCCCCGTTGTTGACATGTGCCGCAATCAGCGTAATGGCCGGAGCCGCCGGAGCTGCCTCTGTCTGGGCTCCCCCGCTGCTTCCGGCTGCCGCCGGGGCTGCTGTCTTTGCAGGCTTTCCTCCCCCGCAGGCGGTGAGAGACATAGCTGCTGCCACAAGGATTGCCGTCATCTGTCTGGTGCGTTTCTTCATGTTGTTTTCCTCCTCCTTTTTTGTGTGTACTTCCGGAGTCCCGCAAAATCAGGCTCCGTAAGATTCCGGCAGTACATTTGTAACCGTGTCATTTACCCCAGATACCTTAAAATATGGGTCGCAACCGTGCAGAGCTCTCTGTCCTGGTTGTAGACCTCCACCCTGGAATAGGAACGGCCCTTTTCCTCATCCACCGCCTCACAGGTATAGGACACGGTGATGGTGTCCCCGATGAAAACCGGCTTTAGGAACCGTACCCTGTCGTAGCCCAGGGACACGCAGGTGACTTCTGATTTCTCCGCAAAGGCTGTAGAGCAGGTGGACGACATACAAAGGGACAAAAGACCGTGGGCGATCCGCTTCCCATAGGGAGAATGCTCCTTCATATACTGTTCGTTCACATGGTTGCGGGCGAAATCGCCTGTGATCCCTGCAAAACCGTATACATCATACTCGCTGATGGTTTTGCTGAATGTCAGCGTTTCCCCGACGGAAACCGGGACTTTGACTGCCATTGTTTCTACCTCCTTTACAAGAAACCGTTTTCATGAGTGATATGTACATTTTAACTCATGAAAACGGTTTTGTCAATTGTTTTTTATTGATTTTGACTATTGCTGCCCGTCTGAACTGTTACGTGTGGTGACAGGATTATGTGATAACCTTTACGGACAAGATCATCGACAAAAACTACCGGAATCGGGTAAAGGAGAAATGGGAAATGACACAGATCGGGAAAATGATATTTGATGACGGCTACCGGGCCGGAGAAATTGAAGGGCAGAAACAAGGCGAGAAGCAGGGCAGAAAACTGGGCATGGATCAGAAGCTGATCGAACTGAGCTGCCGCCAATTAGAGCAGGGCCCAAGGAGCGGCCTGACCAGACATAGAGTACCCCGGCCCGCCACACCTGGCAGGCCGGGGTACTCCAGTCCTGTTTTACACTATTCATTTACCACCTGAACCTGGCACACCTTCATGGCCTCCAGGGCTGTCCTGTGGCTCTCCGGGGTCACCCCCGCACAGCAGGCCGCATCCACGGTTACCGGAACCTCCGGCAGAAATGCTTTTACCAGAAGTGCATTGGAGATCACACAGATATCCGTACACAATCCCACCAGGGTGATACTCCCTAAGGGTTCTTCCCGGTTCATTTCCACAAGCAGTCTTCCCAGACGCTCCGAACCGAAGGTGGGCTTGTCCACGGCTTCCCCACTGCGGAGGGCATCCAGATCCGGCCGGATCTGCCACCCCCAGGACCCCCGGATGCAATGAGGCACCGGAAGTATTTTCCCCTCCTGGGTGTCTATATAGTCTTCTCCGTGGGTATCCCGCGTAAAGATCACCTGTCCGGGGAATGTTTCGATCTTCTCTTTCACCCTGGGCACAATCTCCAGGGCCTCCCCGGTTCCCAGCGCCCCGTCAATGAAATCATTCTGCATGTCTACCACAATCAGGATATCTCTCATACTGTCTTCCTCCCAGCTTTCCCAAAAAATCTCCTGGTAATTATCTTAACATGAAGTGGCTCTTTTAACAAGATAGATTATTGATTTTTGATAGCATTTGTGCTATCATTTAGATGGTTCACAAGTATCAGAACTGATACCTGGCATGCAGACAAAATGGAGAAAAATGAATGTACACAGTTGAATTTTATGAAACTGCCGACGGAAAATCAGAGCTTTGGGATTTTCTTGAAAACCTGCGCAAAAAAGCCGCCACCAGTAAAGATGCACGTATTCAGCACAAGCAGATCAGCTTGTATATACAGTTGCTTCAGGATAATGGCACTCATCTGAATGAAACTATCACCAAACATCTGGATGATGGCATCTGGGAACTGCGTCCAGGCAGCAATCGGGTATTTTATTTTTTCTATCATAATAATACCTTTGTTCTGCTCCACCACTTCCGCAAAAAATCGCAAAAGACACCAAAGCGGGAAATAGAAAAGGCAAAGGCTGAACGCAATGATTATCTTTCCAGAAAGGAGATATAAAAACATGAGAACATGGAAGGACTACAAGGAACATATTAAATCTGTTGATCCGGAAATTTCCAAAGACCTGGAGGAGGTAGAAGGGATCTCCAAAATTGTAAGTGCCATGGTGGAACAGCGCACTGCCATGGGACTGAGCCAGCGGGAGCTTGCTGCCATGTGCGGAATTCCCCAGTCCTCAGTCGCCCGGATTGAATCGTGCAGAACAACCCCAAATCTCGGAACACTTCTCAATATTTTCCAGCATCTTGGGCTACAGCTAACAGTAACGCCTGCCAGTCCACCTTTCTAGAGCATGATCCCTCCGTCCTGGTACTGCCTTGCGGAATTTCCGCAAGGCAGTACACCGTCCAGACAGTTCCAAATCAAACCCTACCGGTTCTCCACCGTAGCAATATCCACCAGGGTCAGCTCCCGGGCCCGGTTCTCCAGGCTGGTTGCCAGCGCTGCTGCCGTGTCAATGGCAGTCAGCACATGGACTCCGGTCTCAATGGCATTTCTCCGGATCACAA
Organism: uncultured Lachnospiraceae bacterium; assembly: GCA_910577765.1. GTDB lineage: Bacteria > Bacillota > Clostridia > Lachnospirales > Lachnospiraceae > Brotaphodocola. Next base: position 1,866 of record CAJTOV010000089.1, on the reverse strand, counting down.
ACCCGTCCCGGCTCCGCTCTGCCCCCTGCTGGGGAATATCAATGACCAGGTCAATCTCATGGCCAAGAATCAGGTCCATGATGTTGGGGGACTCCTGCTCCAGCTTCCGCACCATCAGGGCCTTGACCCCGTGATCGTTCAGCACCTTGGCCGTACCACGTGTGGCAAAGATCCGGTAGCCTACCTTCTGGAATCTCCGGGCAATCTCCACCACGTCCTCCTTGTCCGAATCCCGGACCGTGATAATCATGTTCCTGTGCCGGGGCAGCTTAAGCCCTGCTCCTTCAAAGGCCTTGTAAAGAGCCTCATTAAAGGTCTTTGCAATGCCCAGGCACTCGCCTGTGGACTTCATCTCCGGCCCCAGGCTGATGTCAGCTCCCCGGATCTTCTCAAAGGAGAACACCGGCATCTTGATGGCAATGTAATCCGCCTTCTTCTGAAGCCCGGGCTCATAGCCCAGCTCCCGGATGGTGTGGCCGCAGATCACCTGGGTAGCCAGAGGCACAATGGGAATCCCGGTGACCTTGCTGATATAAGGCACGGTTCTGGAAGACCGGGGATTCACCTCAATCACATAGACCTCCTCCCCTGCCACAATAAACTGGATGTTAATCATCCCCTTCACGTGCAGGGCCCGGGCCAGCCTGGCCGTATACTCCACCAGCCGCTCCTCAATTTCCGGGGAAATGCTGGGGGCCGGATAGATGGAAATGCTGTCGCCGGAATGGATTCCCGTCCGCTCAATGTGCTCCATAATGCCGGGAATGATTATATCCCTGCCGTCGCACACGGCGTCCACCTCGATCTCCTTGCCCACAATATATTTGTCCACCAGAATGGGATGGTCCTGGGCAATCTGGTTGATGATGCCCACAAACTCCTCCACATCATGGTCATTGATGCAGATCTGCATGCCCTGGCCGCCCAGAACATAGGAAGGACGCACCAGCACCGGATACTCCAGCTCCCTGGCCGCCTCCCTGGCTTCCTCCACCGTAAATACGGTCCGGCCTGCTGCCCTGGGAATCCGGCACTGCTCCAGAATCCGGTCAAACAGCTCCCGGTCCTCTGCCGCGTCCACATCCTCTGCCGCGGTTCCCAGAATGGGAACTCCCATCTTCATCAGGGCCTCGGTCAGCTTGATGGCCGTCTGGCCGCCGAACTGGACCACCGCCCCGTCCGGCTTCTCCACATCCACAATGGACTCCACGTCCTCGGCGGTCAAAGGCTCAAAATACAGCTTGTCCGCAATATCGAAATCCGTGCTGACGGTCTCCGGGTTGTTGTTGACAATGATGGTCTCGTACCCTTCCCTGCTGAATGCCCAGGTACTGTGGACACTGCAGAAGTCAAACTCGATTCCCTGGCCGATCCGGATAGGGCCGGAGCCCAGGACCAGAACCTTCTTCCTGTCGTGGCTTTCCTCCACCTCACTGACCCCGTCAAAGCAGGAGTAATAGTAAGGGGTCTCTGCCGCAAACTCTGCCGCGCAGGTATCCACCATCTTGTAGGCAGCCCGGATTCCCTGCTGCCTGCGCATGGTCTTTACCTCATCCCCGGTCATGCCGGTCAGGGCGGCAATCACCGAATCCGGGAACTCCATACGCTTGGCTTCCTTCAGAAGCTCCGGGGTCAGAGGCCCTTTCTTTAAGGCCTGTTCCATCTCCACCAGGGCGGCCAGCTTGTCAATGAACCAGATATCGATCTTGGTAATATCGTGGATGGTCACATAGGAAATGCCCCGGCGCAGGGCTTCCGCAATGACCCAGATCCTCCGGTCATCCACCTCGGTCAGCTGACGGAACAGCTTTGCCTCTGTAAGGCCGCTGTAGTCGTAGGACATAAGACTGTCCACATGCTGCTCTA
>CAJTOV010000088.1 GCA_910577765.1 uncultured Lachnospiraceae bacterium | reverse complement strand
CAATCAATCATTTTAATAGGATGAAGGAGTGATTCTATGTGACAAGACAGATTTTAAGGGGCAATCTCTGCTGGAGCGCAGCGCCGGACCGGCTCCGGTTTCAGGAGCGGGGCTGCCTTCTGGTTCAGGACGGTGTGGTCCAGGGAGTGGAACAGGAGCTTCCGGATGCATGGAAGCAGGTACCGGTCCGGGACTTTGGCCAATGCCTGATCATTCCGGGGCTGGTGGACCTGCATATCCACGCCCCCCAGTATGAATTCCGGGGCACAGGCATGGACCTGGAGCTGTTAGAGTGGCTGAACCAGCGGACCTTTCCGGTGGAAGCCCGCTATAGGGATGAGGCTTACGCAGAAAAAGCCTACCAGGTATTTACCCAGGATCTGAAAAACAGCGCCACCACAAGAGCCTGCATCTTCGCCACCATCCACCTTCCGGCCACCCGGATTCTCATGGAGCAGCTGGAAGCCACGGGAATGAAGGGAATGGTGGGAAAGGTGAACATGGACCGCAACAGCCCGGAGACTCTCCGGGAGAAAGGCCCGGAGCAGTCAGCCGGGGACACGGTAAAATGGCTGGAGGCCTGCGCAGGCCGCTATAAGCATGTGCAGCCCATTCTGACACCCCGGTTTATTCCCAGCTGCAGTGATGCGCTTATGAGACGGTTAAAGGAGATCCAGATACAGTACCGCCTTCCGGTCCAGTCCCATCTTTCGGAGAATCCGGGGGAGCTGGAGTGGGTGAAGGACCTTTGCCCGGAGGCAGAATTCTATGGAGATGCCTATGACCGGTTCGGCCTGCTGGGCGGGGAGGGATGCCCTGCCATCATGGCCCACTGCGTGTATTCCGGTAAAGAAGAGCAGAAACGGCTGCTGGAACGGGGCGTCTGGATTGCCCACTGTCCCCAGTCCAACATGAATCTGGCATCCGGCATTGCGCCGGTCCGGGAGTTTCTGGACCTGGGGCTTAGGGTGGGCCTGGGAAGCGATGTGGCAGGGGGAAGCAGCCTGTCCATCTTCCGGGCCATGACCGACGCCATCCAGGTCTCCAGGCTGTACTGGCGGCTGGCAGACAGAGACAGAAAGCCCCTGACCCTGGATGAGGTATTTTACATGGCCACCGCGGCAGGAGGCAGCTTCTTCGGAAAGGTAGGCAGGTTTGAGCCCGGGTACCAGCTGGACGCGGTGGTTCTGGATGACCGGCGCTTAAACCGCCTGGGGAATAAGACCCTGCGGGAGCGGCTGGAGCAGGTCTGCTATCTGTCCGATGAACGGGAGATTGTGGCCAAATATGTGGCCGGAAATCCGGTGATAGAACCGGCTTTGCCATGACGGCCAGGGTGCCCGGTGATAGAACCGGCTTTGCCATGACGGCCGGGATGCGGGAGCTGTGAGACGGTTACAACTTAGGAGAAGGTAAGGAGGCATTGGGAATGAAAGTGGTAGGACAAGGCATGACCCGGGTGGATGCCTGGGGGAAAGTCACCGGAGAGGCAAAGTACAGCGCAGACCTGGAGCCCAGGGACATTCTTCACGGAAAAGTGGTCCACTCCACCATCGCCAACGGTCTGGTGAAAGGCTTTGATTTGGAGGAAGCAAAGAAGGTGCCTGGGGTGGTGAAGATTATCACCTGCTTTGACGTACCGGAATGGCAGTTTCCTACAGCCGGCCATCCCTGGAGCGCGGAGCTTCATCACCGGGATATCTGCGACCGGAGACTTTTGAACCAGAGGGTGCGGCTGTACGGGGATGACATTGCGGCGGTGATTGCCGAGACAGAGGTGGCAGCCGCCCAGGCCGCCCGTCTGGTCCGGGCGGAGTATGAGGAATACGAACCTGCTGTGACCGTGGAGGCGGCCATGAAGGAGGGGGCTGTGCCCCTTCACCCGGATATCCGCAAGGACAATGTTATCGCCCACTCCCATATGACCATGGTGCGCCCGGACTTTACCTTTGAGCAGGGACTGGAGGAGGCCAGGAGCCGGTATGGGGAGGAGGAGCTTCTGGTACTGGAGGAAACCTATGATACGCCGCGGATTTCCCACTGCCACCTGGAACTTCCCGTGTCCTGGGCCTATGTGGATACCAACGGCAAGGTGACCGTCACCTCCTCCACCCAGATTCCCCACATTGTGCGCCGGTGTGTGGCCCAGGCCCTGGGACTTCCCACGGGCCGGGTGCGGATCATCAAGCCCTATATCGGCGGCGGATTCGGCAACAAGCAGGATGTGCTTTATGAGCCGCTGAATGCATTTTTGTCCATGGCAGTGGGCGGCCGTCCGGTGCGGCTGGAGATCAGCCGGGAGGAGACCATCTACGGAACCAGGACCCGCCATGCCATAGAGGGCCGCACCCGGGCGGTGGTTACCAGGGACGGCCGGGTGCTGGCCAGGAAGCTGGAGGCTTACGCCAACAACGGGGCCTACGCTTCCCACGGCCACGCCATCTGCGCCAACTGCGGCAATGTGTTCAAGGGACTTTACCAGGATGAGCTGGGGACCGAAGTGGACTGTTATACCGTGTACACCTCATCCCCCACGGCAGGAGCCATGCGGGCCTACGGGATTCCCCAGTCCGTGTGGATCACCGAGTGCCAGGCCGACGATATAGCCGCGGCCCTGGGCATGGACCCGCTGGAATTCCGCAAAAAGAACGGGGTCAAAGACGGCTATAGGGACCCGGCCAACGGCATTACCTTCCACTCCTACGGCCTGGACCAGTGTCTGGAGCGGGGCAGGCAGGCCATCGGATGGGACCGGAAGCGCAAAGCCTATGCCGGCCAGACCGGCCCGGTCCGCAGAGGCGTGGGTATGGCCATGTTTATGTACAAGACCGGGGTCTATCCCATTTCCCTGGAGACCGCTTCCGCCCGTATGGTGCTGAACCAGGACGGTTCCCTTCAGCTTTGTATGGGGGCCACGGAAATCGGCCAGGGAGCCGATACGGTCTTTACCCAGATGGCAGCCGAGACCACCGGAATCAGGGCGGACCGGATTTACATTGTGTCCACCCAGGATACGGACACCACCCCCTTTGACACCGGGGCCTACGGTTCCAGACAGACCTATGTGTCCGGCATGGCCTGCAAAGCCTGCGGGGAGAAGCTGCGCCGCCGGATTCTGGAATATGCCGCCTACATGCTGAACCATGAAGGAAAGGATCTGTCCAAAACCGTGTACAAGGACCTGGTGAACCAGGCTGCGGCCCAGGTAAGAGAAGCCCTGGGACTGTCCGGGGAGGAAGAAATCCGGGAAGAAATGCTGGACCTGGCAGACAGCCGGATTCTGGCGGGGAAGGGAGGCCGGGAGCTTCTTGATCTGGCCGTGGTGGCGGAAGTTGCCTTCTATTCCAGGGACCGTTCCCGGCATATTACCGCAGAGGTCACCCACCAGTGCAGAAGCAATACCTTTGCCTCCGGATGCTGCTTTGTGGATGTGGAGGTGGATATGCCCCTGGGGCTTGTGACCGTAAAGGAGATCATCAATGTCCATGATTCCGGCACCCTGATTAACCCGGAGACTGCCCTGGGCCAGGTACACGGAGGCATGAGCATGGGCCTTGGCTTCGGCCTGTCCGAGGAGCTTCTGGTGGATGAGAAAACCGGAAGGGTGCTTAATGACAATCTGCTGGATTACAAGATTCCCACGGCCATGGATGTGCCGGACTTAAAAGCAGAGTTCGTGATTCTGGAGGACCCCACGGGCCCCTATGGCAACAAGGCTCTGGGGGAGCCGCCGGCCATTCCCGTGGCCCCGGCCATCCGCAACGCCATTCTCCATGCCACCGGAGTCCACATGAACCGGGCGCCAATGACAGCCCAGAGACTGATTGAGAAATTCCGGGAGCAGAATCTGATTTAAGGAACCCTTTGTGGAGAGGAGAAGGAGCTATGTTTGATATTTCGTCTTTTTATGAAGCAAAGAGCGTGGGGGATGCCATCGGCGCCCTGGTCCGGGACCCCCAGGCCCAGATTATAAGCGGCGGCACGGATGTGCTGATCCGGGTCCGGGAGGGGAAGGACGCAGGCAGGTCCCTGGTGTCCATCCACAATCTTAAGGAGTTAAAGGGGGTGGAGCTGCTGGACAACGGGGATATCCGCATCGGCGCAGGCACCGCCTTCACCCACATTACCAATGACCCGCTGATTCAGAGGCTGGTTCCCATGCTGGGGGAGGCCGTGGACACCGTAGGCGGTCCCCAGATCCGCAACATGGGTACCATTGGCGGCAATATCTGCAACGGGGCCACCTCCGCAGATTCCGCCTCCACCTTGTGGACCCTGGAAGCGGACCTGGTTCTGGAAGGCCCTGACGGAGAACACAGGATACCGGTGGAGAAATTCTACACAGGACCGGGACGGACCGTGCGGGACCGCTGCCAGGTCTGCAAATATGTGGTGATCCACCGGGATGCCTACGAAGGCTGGTACGGGCACTATATGAAATACGGAAAGCGGAAAGCCATGGAGATCGCCACCCTGGGCTGCGCCGTGCGGGTCAAACTGTCTGAGGACAGAACCCGGATCAGGGATGTGCGTCTGGCATACGGTGTGGCAGGCCCCACCCCCCTGCGGTGCAGGGACGCGGAGGAGATTCTGAAAGAGTGCCGGGCAGACGACCAGGAGGCAGCGGCTGCTTTCGGGAAAATGGCCCTGACCCAGGTGAATCCCCGGACCTCCTGGAGAGCCTCCAGGGAATTCCGTATGCAGCTCATTGAAGAACTGGCAAAGCGGGCACTGGCGGCAGCGCTGGAAAAGGCGCTGGCAGATACGGGAGAGCCAACCGGAGACAGGAATCCGGCAACAGGAGGTGAAAGCAATGCTTAGGATCATCCATATAAAGGTCAACGGAAGAGAGCAGGAGCTGGCGGTGGATGAGCGGGAGTCCCTGCTGGATGTGCTGCGGAACCGCCTGGGACTGACCTCTGTCAAGAAAGGCTGTGAGGTGGGAGAGTGCGGCGCCTGCACCGTACTGGTAGACGGGGAGGCCATTGACAGCTGTATCTACCTGGCCATGTGGGCGGACCGGAAAAGCGTGCTGACCGTGGAAGGCCTGAAAGGCCCGGACGGAGAGCTGTCCCCCATCCAGAAGATATTCATTGAAGAAGCGGCCGTCCAGTGCGGCTTCTGTACCCCGGGCCTGATCATGAGTGCCGTGGAGATTGTAGGAACGGGCAAAAAATACGACCGGCAGGAGCTTCGGAAACTGATCTCCGGCCACCTGTGCCGGTGCACCGGCTATGAGAAAATCCTGGATGCCATGGAACGCATTGTGGAGGAGGTCTACCAGGTAAGCCATAGGACGGAATAACTGTTATAGTTCACGGGGCGGGGAAAACTGGTTTTCCACATCGGGCGTCCGCCCGATGCTTCTTGTCCGGCATAGCCGGACAAGAAGATGCCCCTCGTGAATAGTAACGAATAACAAGGCCGGAAGACGGCCATAAACAGAAACCGATTTTCACTTATGCTCCCTTCTTCTTTCGGTAATCACCCGATCTGCAATCCGATGAGCCCTGCCATAAATACTACGGTCCCCCCGATAACATAAAGGGTAACCGTTTCATGAAAGAACACCACTCCCCACATAATCGCAAAAATCACCATCATACTCTGGATAGTGCCCACCATATAAAAAGGTACCAGGGGAATGGCCTTGGCATTTAAGTAAAACCCGATCCCGGTAATAAACCCAAAAAACAGCAGGGCCAGTATGCAGGGCAGATCCGGCTGTACCCCGGCCAGGGAGCCTGCCAGGGTCCCCGGCACCAGGGGAACGGCAGCCAGCGCCCCGGAGACCGCAAAAATGGTCAGATTGCTGTCAATGATGTTCATCCGGTCCGCCACCATTTTCTGGGCCAGAATATGGGTGGCAGCGAACAGGCCCGTGCACAGGAACAGCACTGTCAGAAGTGCATTTTCCTGGAAAAAGCTGTCCAGGGACCGGCCGTTCCAGGAGATCAGCAGCACGCCGCTGACACACAGAAAGATGAAAAACAGCTTCCGCCGGGACAGCTTCTCTTTGAGAAAAAACACGCTGAACAGAGTCAGGGACACGGTCTGGGCCGGCTGTACCACAATATTCCCGTAGGAAGGTCCCTGGGCCAGGGCAAAATTCTCCGTCAGATAGGCCAGCCATTTGGCCACGGCTCCCAGCAGGATCCAGCCGGCCAGGGTCTTTCCCCAGGGGCCGGTTCTGGGACCGTTGCGGATATCCTGGCGCCGGAAGCAGCGGAGCAGCAGCAGAAACCCGATACCGATGACAAACCGGAAGAAGGTAATATATCCGGGGCCAAAGTAAGGCTTGATCAGTTTTACGCAGGTGCCGCCGAAACTGAACATAACGGCCACACAAAGCAAATAAAAATATCCCATGATGATTCTCCTTTGAATGTTCACATCCGATGCCTCCTCCAGGCCTCTGCTGCGGCAGGAAGAGGGGCCGTCTGGATGGTTACGGCCCACGGGCCTTATTCTAGCACATTCCGGGACCCGGTGCCACAAAAAAGATAAAATTTTTATAACATCTATTGACAACATGACAAGGTGTCATTATAATGGGTGACATGTTGTCATGAAAGGTGACAGCTTGTCATAAAGCCGGCGGTACAGGGACCCAGTTCTTTTGCCGGAAGCCGGTTCAAGGAAGGGGGAGCAGGAAGATGCCGACGGAACGATTTCTACGGCTTTCGGAGAATAAGAAGCAGGTAATCCGGGAAGCGGCAAAGAAAGAATTATCCAGAGTTCCATATGAAAAGGTATCCATCAACCAGATTATCCAGAATGCCGACATTTCCCGGGGAAGTTTTTATACATATTTTGAGGATAAAGAGGACGTGGTGCGGTGGATCTTTGAGGACAGCTGCAACGATGTCCACAGCTTCTGCAAAAGGAAGCTGGAAGAGGGAAAGGGCGATCTGTTCTTTCTTCTGGAGCATCTGTTTGAATATTTTGCCGAAGCCATTGACCGGGGCGACGGGATGCTGGAGATCACCCGGAATATTCTTTCCAACCAGGAGAATCTGAAAATATTCGGCCTGGAGGGAATGCCTGATCCCACCCAGGTGGGGGGGGAGGGTAGTCTTGGGAGATGGGTCTATGAGCGGATAGACAAGACCTTATTATATAAGGAAGACATCCAGAATTTCCTGCCTATTCTGACTATGGGGGCGTCGGTGCTGCTGCTGCAGATCAGACAGTATTACGAATACCCCCTGTACCGTCAGGAGGCCAGGAAGGGATTTTACCGGGGCATGGCCCTGCTGCGGCGGGGCGCATACCGGCGATCAGTTTGAAGGAGACTAAGAGGAGACAGCTATGAAAAAAAGTGTGATTGTTGCAGGTGTGGCGGCAGTGGCCGTGGTAGCTTCCCTGGCAGCCGTCCGGGTCTTAAAGCCCAAGGCCCCGGAGGCAGAGGCAGCCGTGCCGGTGGTGGAGGTCCAGACCCCGCAGACCGGTACCATAGAGCTATACAGGGACCTGGTGGGCAAGGTGGAGCCTTCGGATGTGGTGTACATATATCCCAAGATGCCGGGAGAGGTGCTGGAGGTCTTTGTGAAGGCCGGGGACATGGTCCAGGAAGGCCAGGCCATCTGTACCATTGACACCCGGCAGGTGGACAATGCCAGACTGAGCCTGCAGGCCGCGGAGATGGGGAGAAATGACGCCCAGCGGAACTTACAGCGGCAGAAGGCCCTGTTCGCGGCAGGGGACATTGCCAGCGCCGCCTACGAGCAGGCCCAGACCCAGGCAAAGAATGCCCAGATCCAGTACGAGACGGCAAAGCTTAATTATGACAACCAGGTGGAATACAGCAATATCACCGCATCCATTGCAGGCAAGGTGGAGATCTGTGATATTGAGGTCCATGACAATGTGGCAGGGCAGAACCTGATCTGCGTCATTTCCGGGGAAGGAAGCAAGGCTGTGTCCTTTTCCGTGCCGGAGAAGATCGCCGGCCAGATGCAGGTGGGAAGCCGTGTCCGTATCGAGAAAAACGGCAGTGAATACCAGGGCAGCGTCACGGAGATCAGCAGCATGATTGACGCGGCCACCGGCCTGTTCAAGGTAAAGGCCTCTGTGGAGAAAGGGGACGCCCTGTCCACCGGCTCCTCGGTAAAGCTCAGTGTCACCTCCGACAAGGCGGAGAATGTGATGACCCTTCCGGTGGATGCGGTGTACTACAGCGGAGGCGACGCCTATGTGTACACCTATGACAACGGAACCGTCCACCATGTGCCGGTGGAGGTGGGGATCTACGATTCCCAGCGGATTCAGCTTGTATCCGGCATCGGGGCAGAGGATGAAGTGATCACAACCTGGAGTTCCGAATTGTTCGAAGGGTCTGTAGTCCAGAAGGCAGAATAGGAGGAGACAGCCATGGGTTTGACAAAATTTTCCCTCAAACGGCCGGTAACCACCATTCTGGTGGTACTGTGCCTGATTGTGTTCGGCATCCAGTCGGTGCTTTCCGCCAAGCTGGAGCTGATGCCCACCATGGATATGCCCATGCTGATCATTGCCACCGTGTATCCCGGCGCCAGCCCGGAGGATGTCAATGACCTGGTGACCACGGAGATTGAGAATGAGATCGGTACCCTTAACGGTGTGGACCAGGTGCAGGCAGTATCCATGGAGAATATGTCCCTGGTGGTTATTTCCTATGACTACGGCAAGGATATTGACGAGGCCTACGACGACCTGAAGAAGAAAATGGATGTGCTGGAGGCATCCCTGCCAGATGACTGTGAATCTCCCATGGTTGTGGAGATGAATATTGACGATATGCCGTCAGTCTCCCTGGCAGTGAACCACAAGACCGAATCCAATCTGTACAACTATGTGGATGAGAGGATAGTGCCGGAGCTGGAGAAGATCACCACGGTCACCGAGGTCAGCGTCAGCGGCGGCCAGGAGGAATACATCAAGGTGGAGCTGATTCCCGAGAAGCTGGAGCAGTACCACTTAAACATGAGCACTATTGCATCCTCCATCGGAAGCACCAACTTCACTTTGCCGGCCGGGGATACTATTGTCGGCGGCCAGAAGCTGTCGGTCAGTGCCGGTGTGGAGTATGACACCATGGACCTGCTGAAGCAAATTCCCATTTCCCTGGGAGGCGGCAATGTGATCTACCTGGAGGACGTGGCCAATATCTACAACAACCTGGATGACGTCAGCGGCGTGGCCCGCTACGACGGCCGGGATACCATCTCCCTGGGAGTCAAGAAGCAGCAGAGCGCTTCGGCCATGGAGGTGTCCAAGGCAGTGAACCGGACGATCCGGGCGCTGACGGCGGAGGATGAGAATCTGGAGATCGTGGTGGTCAATGACACCAGCGATTCCATCAGTACCTCTTTGCAGAGTGTGTGGCAGACCATGGCCATGGCGGTTATTGTGTCCATGCTGATTATATACGTGTTCTTTGGAGAGATCCGGGCCTCCCTGATCGTGGGAACCTCCATTCCCATCTCCATTCTGGTGGCTCTAATCCTGATGCAGGCCATGGGCTTCACCCTAAATGTCATCACCCTCAGCAGCCTGGTGCTGGGTGTAGGTATGATGGTGGATAACTCCATTGTGGTGCTGGAAAGCTGTTTCCGGTCTACAAAGGGCAAGGGGATCGTGGGATACCGGGAAGCGGCCCTGGAAGGCAGCGGCATCGTGATCCAGTCCATTATCGGCGGCACGGCCACCACCTGCGTGGTATTTTTGCCCCTGGCTATGCTCCAGGGTATGACGGGACAGATGTTTAAGCCTCTGGGCTTTACCATTATCTTCTGTCTGACCGCGTCCCTGGTCAGTGCCATGACTATTGTACCTTTGTGCTACTGCTTTTTCCGGCCCCAGGAGAAGGAGCATTCTCCCGCGGGCTGGTTTGTGAAGAGGCTCCAGGACGGCTACAGAAGTCTGATGGAGGAACTTCTGCCCAGGAAATTTACCCTGATTGTCCTGTCCATCATCATGCTGGCAGGTTCCATCTGGATGGCTACCCAGCTGCGGATGGAACTGATGGTGGCCGATGACGCAGGCCAGGTCAGTGTATCCATTGAGACCCGCCCGGGCCTTAAGGTGGAAGAGACAGATCAGATCTTCCAGCAGGTGGAAGCCATTGTATCCCAGGACCCGGATCTGGATTCCTATATGCTGACTTCGGGAAGCAGCGGCATGAGCATGGGCGGCGGCGGTGCCTCCCTGACCGCTTATCTGAAGGATGACCGGTCCCGGGAGACGGACCAGGTGGTCCGGGAGTGGAAGCCCCTTATGGCTAAGGTTCCGGGAGCCAATATTACGGTAAAGGCCAATTCCTCCATGAGCATGATGTCCTCTTCCGGCGGTGTAGAGTACATTCTCAGAGGCACCCAGTACGAGGAATTAAAGCAGGCTTCCGATGCCATCTGTGATGAGCTTTTAGGCCGCAGCGAGGTCTCCCGGGTCCACAGCACCCTGGAGAACGCGGCGCCGGTGGTGAAGCTGGATATTGACGCAGTCAAGGCCCAGGCGGAGAATATCACCCCCATGCAGGTGGCCGGTACGGTGCGGAACATGCTGGGAGGCACCGAGGCCGCCACCCTGGATGTGGACGGCGAGGAAGTCAGTGTGAAGGTGGAGTATCCCGATGACGAGTATGATACCATTGACAAGCTCCAGGGAATCGTGCTGACCAACAGTGCAGGAGGGTCTGTGGCCCTTACGGATGTGGCGGACATTACCTTCCGGGATACCCCGGCCAACATTATCCGTATGGACCGGGAGTACCAGGTAACTATCACCGGTGATGTGACCACCGAGGATCCACGGGAGATTGATGCCATTGAGAAGCGCTTGTATGAGGACGTGGTGACCGGCCATCTGACCCCCACCATCCACCGGGCCTCCAATGCCATGGACGAGGCCATGATGGAGGAGTTTGCCAGTCTGGGCGGAGCCATTGCCATTGCCGTGTTCCTGGTATTTGTGGTCATGGCGGCCCAGTTTGAGTCGCCTAAGTTCTCCCTGATGGTCATGACCACCATTCCCTTTGCCTTAATCGGCTCCTTTGGCCTTCTGTGGGTGACGGATGTGCCCATCAGTATGGCCTCCCTGCTGGGCTTTCTGATGCTGGCAGGCACCGTGGTAAACAACGGAATCCTCTACATTGATACAGTGAACCAGTACCGGCAGGAGATGGATATCAAGACGGCCCTGATTGAGGCAGGAGCCACCCGTCTGAGACCCATTCTCATGACCACCCTGACCACCATTGTGGCCATGATTCCCATGTGCCTGGCTTATGGGGACAGCGGCAAGAGCATGCAGGGCCTGGCTCTGGTGGATGTAGGCGGACTGATCGCGTCCACGGTGCTGGCGCTTCTGGTGCTGCCGGCCTACTACCTGATCATGAACCGGAGCAGGAAGCAGGAGCCTGATTACGATTAAGGGTATAGCTGGGCAGGGGTATCTTCTTGTCCGGCGCTGCCGGACAAGAAGCATCGGGCATCCGCTTATGTTTCCCGCCCTGCATTCGGTGACGGGTTACCGTTCACACCCAGCCGGGGATACGGTTCGCTGGGTACCAGTGAACCGTATCACAAATCGTAATAAATCCGTAAATAAACAGTGATGTATTTATGAGGAAGATATGGTATACTAATACAGATAGTACAGTTAAAGGATTTGCAACGGTCCGGAGCTGGTACATCGTTGCATTAATCCCGAAGTAAATAGTTACTCGGGAATTAGTGCAACGATGTACTGGTCCGGGCTGCTGCAAAGGCTATGGATTTGCAGAGAATACAGGAGGTGGACACCTTGAACAGATTGAGACGGATTGTGCCTCTGGGGCTGGCCGGGCTGCTGGCGGTGACGGCACCGGCAGCGGCCCTGGGAGCCACCCCGGAGTTTGGCCGGTCTGAGGAAGAGTGGGCCAGGCTGCGGGATGATGTGATTGAGTATGGCGAGATTCCGGACCTGATCCATGAGTACAATGCCACGGTGAAGAAGAACCAGATTGATCTCAACAGCTTCCGCAAGGATTACGGGGAGACCAATGTGGAATGGTCTAACCGATACCGGCAGCTGGCGGATGATCTGGAAGGGAATCTCTACTACCCGGATGTGGACGACGCAGGGTATGCCACCATGATGGCCAGCATCATTTCCAGCGAACAGACCATCCGGGACATGCGGGAGAAGGCCGATGACTCCATGGAAGATTACATGACCTATTACTATGATTTCTGCGGTGCAGAGGCCCTGCTGGCATCGGAAGCCCAGAGGGGGATGATCAGTTACTATCTGAACCAGCTGAAGCTTCAGACAGACCAGAAGAAGCTGGAGCTTCTCCAGGAGGCCCTGCGCAGTGCAGTCAGCCGCAGGGACCTGGGGATGGGTACGGATGTGCAGGTGCTGGCGGCCCAGGAGAATCTCAGAAACGGGGAAAAGGACATCCAGGATGATGTCTCTGCCATGGAGACCGGGAAACAGCGGCTCCAGGTGATGCTGGGCTGGACCCACGATGCCGGCCCGGAGCTTCGGGAGATTCCCCAGGTGGATATGCAGCGGATCGCCGCCATGAACCCGGAGACAGACAAGGCCCAGGCAATGGAGAACAGCTTTTCCTTAAAGTCCAGCAGACGGAAGCTGGAGAATGCCCGCAGCCAGGATAAGCAGGAGGATTTAAAGGAGACCATCCGGGAGGCGGAGCAGAGCATCAGCGCCTCCGTGTACTCCAGCTACCAGAGTGTGGCGGCGGCCCAGGCAGCCTTTGAGCTGAGTCAGGCCCAGGCAGCCCTGGAGCAGAAGAACTTTGCGGCCGCAGAGCGCCAGTTCCAGCTGGGCAATGTATCCCGGATGGATTATCTGACCCAGAAGAACACAGCCGAGACCGCCCGGATCAACGTGGAGACCGCCAGGCTGAACCTGTTTCAGGCAGTCCAGGACTACGACTGGGTGCTGAACGGACTGGCAGGAGGAAGCCAGGGAGGTCAGTCATGATAAAGGAACAAAGAGCACAGGTTTTTTTCCCAGTGGCCAGGCGGCTGTCCGCGGCCCTGCTGTCCCTATCTGTCTGTGTGGGAAGCCTGTTTTCCTTTCCCGCTTATGCCACCGGGACCGTAGGTCCTCTGGGAGACAAGGTGGAATCCGGCTATGACGCGGACACCTGGGCCCGTCTCCAGGACAATGTTCTGGAGTACGACGAGATTCCCAATCTGGTCCATGAGTACAATTCCGTGGTTTCCGGTATCTGGGATGACTTAGAGGAGACCAGGCGGACCCTGGAGGCCAATGCCCAGGAGCTGGAGAGCCACCGCTATAAGATGGAGCGGATGAAGGAGACAGCCCAGGAAGAGTATGATGTGGAGAATCTGGTCAACTACGCTACCCAGGAGGCCATCCTGAAGGCCGTGGCTTCCCAGATGGATTCGGCTTCCCGCAACATGCTGAACCGCTCCACCACCATTTCCCTCCAGAAGACCGAGAACCAGTTTGTCAAGATTGCCCAGTCCCTGATGATTTCCTATGATTCCCTGAAAAAGCAGCGGGAGACCCTGGGAAAGCTGGAGGAGCTTTACGCGGAACAGTATAAGCTGGCTTCCCACAAGCTGTCCCTGGGGCTGGCCACGGAGCGGGAGGTTCTGGAAGCCCAGACCAGCCAGCTTTCGGCAAAAAGCACCCTGGCCTCCATTGACGGGGGACTGCTTCAGATCCGGCCTACCTTATGTACCATGACCGGCTGGCCGGCAGACGGCAGCCCGGAGGTGGCGCCGATTCCTTCGGTGGACCTGGCACGGATTGATGCCATGAACCTGGAAGAGGATACCCGCAAGGCCATCGGAAATAATGCTACCCTGATTTCCCAGCGTACCTCTGCCAAGGGCACCTCCAATGCCAGCATCAGCGCCCGCATGGATATCATCAATGAAGGGGACCAGAAGCTGACCATCCAGATGAAGAAGCTTTACGACGACGTGATGTCGAAAAAGAAAGCCTACCAGGCTGCCAGCGACGGCTACCAGGGTGCCTTAAAGAGCAAGGCAGGCTATGACCGCATGTACCAGCTGGGACTTCTGGGCAGGGCCGACTATCTGGGCACGGAGATTGCCTTCTACCAGAAGAAAGCAGCCTGGGAGACGGCGGATACGGCTCTGCTGCTGGCCATTGAGACTTATGAATGGGCAGTGAAGGGGCTGACGGAGATTGAGTAAGGGACGCGGACAAAAAGATGCTCCTGGCTGTGGACATACAGCCGGGAGCATTTGTGGTTTTTGGTTACCTTGTGGGCATCTGGAACCCTGCAAGGGCCCGGTTCAGATAGTCGTTAAAGGGCTTCATGATCCGGAAGATTTCCGCTGCCTTTGCGGGAAATGCTTCCCCATGGCGCAGTGCTTCGTCCTTCAGGGGATATTCCAGATACCAGCTTTTGAATTTCAGGTATTCTGCCTGGGGATGGTCCTTGCTGTATCCTGCCGGAACATTCTTCAGTGCGGTTCCCTGCACCGTAAAATACGGTTCAAACACCGGATCATGAAGGATGGCTTCCCACTCATCCCCATGATTTGCAATATAATCCCGCACCATGGCTGTGGCATCCTTAAACATATCGGCAAACAGGCCGCCGCCTAAGAAGGACTGGTTGCCGGGCCTGATCATGAGATAATATCCAACCGGAACCGGCAGCTTGCCCTTGGAGGCAATATGGGCGCGGAACGCAGGATTGTAAGGGGATTTGTCATGGCTGAAACGGGTATCCCTTACGATCTTAAAGGTAAGATCTTTGGGCTGGTTATGCAGGATGCTGCTGTCAAAGGTTCCGATTTCCAGGATCAGTGCCTGCAGCAGTGCTTCAAATTCACCGTTTGCTTTCCTGTAGCTGTCCTTATTTGCGTGATACCATTCACGGCTGTTGTTGGCGCTTAGTGCGGATAAATAATCCGTTATGTACTGTGTATTCATATTCGGTTATCTCCCTTCCGGTTTCTGTATCGTGGAAAGCTGGGCAGACCCTAAGAATTCCCGGATCAGCTCCCTGGCCCGCTCCGGAGACCGGTAGGGCTTACAGAAGGAAAAGTCCTGGGATACATCGTCGATGTCTTCCATGGCCTGCTTCACTTGCATCATGGCTTCCAGGGAAATCTCCCCGGCAGTCATAAAGTCCAGGTGTGCCGGATTGATCCGGTGGTTCTGGATTGCATAATTGACCCGGTCTTTGCACTGGCATCTGCCGGTTCCGTATTCCCCGCAATACTGTGAAAGAAACTCCGCCATCTTTTTTCGCGTGCGGGAAAGCCGCTGGCGGTATGCTTCCGGGGACATGTCCAGAACCTCTCCTGCCATGCGGCTGTCAAGCCGAAACATGGTGCCCAGTATGAAAATACATCTGCTTTCCGGGTCCAGGCATTGGAGCATCACGTTGGTGCAGGACAGCTTCAGCTCTTCTGCCAGCAGGTTCCTGTCCACATTCTGGGTCAGGTCCGGCACATCCCGGATGTTCCCGTTTTCAATGTCATCTCCATAATACTCAAAGCTTAAGGGGCAGTGGGCGAACCTGTGTTTCTGGTAATTTTTCAGATGGTTCACCGCAATGCGGAATACCCAGGTGGTAAACGCGCTGTCACCTCGAAAGGAAGATAGATGGATGATCATTTTCAGCAGAATGTCCTGGGTGGCATCCTCCGCATCCGCAAAAGTACCCAGCATCCGCAGGGATAAACTGAATACCATGTCCTGTACACCGGCAGCAAGGGATTCCAGGGCATTTTTGTCTCCTGCCACTGCCTGGTCCACCAGAGCCTGCATTTCCTGATTGGTTTTATTGTTCATTGAATGATACCTCCTGTTTAATTAGACAATGCCCCCCTGCCGGTGTGACAGGGAAATTTCGGAAAAAGGGCAGATGAAATGGGACAGCTTGTTCAGATGTCATTTTAGCATATGTTTTTGTGTGCCGCCAGCATTGGGAATATTTTGGAAAAGTATTGTAATCGTTACTATTCACGGGGAGGCATCTTCTTGTCCGGCTATGCCGGACAAGAAGCATCGGGCGTTCGCCCGATGT
>CAJTOV010000087.1 GCA_910577765.1 uncultured Lachnospiraceae bacterium | reverse complement strand
CTTCTTGTCCGGCATAGCCGGACAAGAAGATGCCCCCCGTGAATAGTAACTTTTGTTTGGCTGTTCCGTAAAAAAAATACGGATGCTCTTGCAAAAAATTTCGGATAATAATATAATAGAATAGAAGAAAGGATGGGATTGCCATGTTGAAGAAATTTAGCGTCGAAAATTTTAAAGGATTTAGGGATAAGATTATATTCGATACCGGTTCTCCAAGTAACTACAGTTTCCATTCGGAGATTATCGCAAATGGATGCGTAACAAAGGGAATTATATATGGAATCAATAGTTGTGGTAAATCGAATCTTGGTCTGGCTATTTTTGACATTATCACCCATTTAACCGAGAAAGAGAAACTTCTGAAAAGTTATGACTTATATTTGAATATGAGTGGAAGAAAGTCATTTGCAGAATTTGAATATGTATTTGTATTTGGTGAACATGAGGTTATCTATAAGTATAAGAAAACCAATGCAAATACGCTTCAGGAAGAAAGTCTGTCCATTGATGAAAAAGAAATTGTATATTTCGACTTTGTCAAAGGTGATGGGTTTACACGTCTTGAGGGTTCAGAAGCTTTAAATGCAACTATCAAAAGTAACAGTCCCATATCAAGAGTGAAGTATGTAAGCAGCAACTCTATTTTGACAGAAAATACAGAAAATCTGATCTTTAAGAAATTCATAGATTTTGTGGAACACATGCTGTTATTCTATTCACTTGACAGCAGAGGGTACGAAGGCTTTATGAATGGAACTGAAAGTATCGCAGAAGGCATTGCAAACAGTGGAAAAGTTAAAGAATTTGAAGACTTCTTAAAAGAAAACGGTATTGTATACAATTTATATTCCTGCGAAGTGGATGGCAAAAAATCCATCTATTGTCGTTTCAATAACCACGATGTAAACTTTTTCAAGATTGCTTCCACCGGAACACTCTCACTTGCACTTTTCTATTATTGGTATGTTCGAATGCAGGAGGCTTCTTTTGTGTTTATTGATGAGTTCGATGCATTTTATCATTTTGAACTGTCAGAAAGTGTAGAAAAGCGTTTGAGGACGATTCAGGGTGTACAGATATTTACAACAACACATAATACGGATCTTATGAGCAATGATTTGCTGAGACCGGATTGCTACTTTATATTGAAAGATAATAAGATTAAAGCAATTTCTGACCTGACAGAAAAGGAACTGCGTTTTGCTCATAATCTCCAGAAAATGTATAAGGCAGGTGCGTTTAATGGCAGATAAAGACTATAAAGCATTCATAGTCGAAGGTGAAGCCAGAGAACCTCTTATCATTGATAATATATCCAAGGTATTTTTTGTTCATGGGAATTTCAAGATACTCACACTTCCTGCCGGACAGAATATCTATATGCTCTGGAAAAAGCTGAAAGAAGACGATTTTGATACAGACATTATAGAAGTGCTGCGGGAAAAACATGAGACATTAAAAAAACAGTTGGAAGGACTGGCCAGAGATGATTTTTCTGAGGTGTACCTCTTTTTCGACTATGATGGGCACCAAAACAATTTGAGTGAGGAAGATGATTCTGATGCGTTAGAGCAGATGCTTGTGAGCTTTGATAATGAAACAGAGAATGGGAAGCTGTATATCAGTTATCCAATGGTGGAAGCACTGAGAGATTTTGAAGAAGGTAAGTGCGGATATACAGAGAATTGTTTTGTATCAGCAGCCAATATGAAGAATTACAAATTCATGTCTGCAAAACGCTCGTTTTATCCAAACTTTAAAGTCTACAATATAACAATCTGGAAGAATCTGGTAGAAGTATTCGCTATGCGAATTTCATGTCTTATGGATAGTGATAATACGATTGCTTATGAACAATATGTAGAAGGTGTTAATCCATTTCAAATATATAAAATGGAAAAGCCGCAGCTTCAAAATCATAGGGTGTTTGTATTGAGTGCGTTTCCAGAGTTTTTGGTGGATTATTTTGGAATTAAGCTGTGGAGAACGTGTGTGAAACACACAAGCAATAATTTGCAGAACTGTAGGCGCAGCCGAAATTAGACAGAACAAAGCGGGAGCAGCCGGAATTACGGTACCGCTGCTCCTGGTCCAGCAGTGAGTCTGTAAGGCGGCCTTTGGAGAAGATATAATAGTGACCATCAGCCCAACCATTCCCTGAACTGGCAGCCAGCTTATGTTCAATCTCATCCTTCATCAGTTCTCTCAACGCCTCACACATAGCCGGATTGCACCTCCTTATCTTCTCATACAGCACTCTGTTGGCGGATACGCTGATCTGCATAACCGCATCTGCATTACTCCGGTCTCCCGGCTCTGTCAGCCGGGATGCTTCCTCAATGAACCCACGTACATCCTCTTCCATGGCGTTTTTTGAAAGGACCCGCAGTGCCCGGTGCTTCCCGTCAAGCTCTCCGGTTACCACGATCTGTGTGCCGGGCATTGCCTGCCAGCCCCGGAGATAGTAGATGCCGGGATAGGGACTTTCAATCTTCATTCCCAGGCTTCCCAGAATCTGAAACAGCTTTTGGGGATATACTTCCCTAAAAATGGATATGGACAGTTCCTTCAGGGGAATCTGGTCTACCTTCTGCCCAAGTCCTTTATATAGGCAGGCATACCCGCAGCGGCCCTTTGCCCAGGTTGTATTCCCGGACAAAATCAAGGTCTCCTTTGTTAGCCAGAAATTCGATTTCCGCTGCCCCGTAGAATCCCAGGTGCCACCGGATGTTAACAGCTTCCAGATTGCGTCTATCTGCCATCAGCCGTCCCCCGTTTCCATGGTCCGGGATACGGTTCTTCTGTATCCTTATACTAACATCGGCAGCTGTGATTTGCAAGTTCATCTGGTGTAAATTTCGTTTGTTCATAGATGTCCCTCCCTCTGCGGATAAATCAAATACTCCGGCAAGTGTGTGATGAATGGGAAATATTAAAAAACGGGGAAAGGGGAACTGCTGCACATACAACAGTTCCCCTTTCCCTTACCTATTTATGACTGCTCACCAGCCACATCATCATGAACAATCCGTTCACATTTCCTTACTGCTCTTCTTCCTTCTTCCTGGTAACTACGGCAAATGCTGCAAGCATCATGCTGGAAATCATCAGCATCAGGGCTGCGCTTCCTGCCTGGCCGGTCTTGGGAAGGGCTGCCAGCGGCACTTCCTCGTCATCAATGAGGGCGAGAATGTCGTCGTTGCCCATTTCCGGAAGATTGGCTAAGGGTACTGCTTCTGGATCAATGGTTACGGTTGGAACACCTGGACCTGCGGGGCCACCGCCGGTTCCCGGGCTCCGGGTTCCGCTGCTGGAACCGCCACCGCCGCCTGAACTTCCTCCGCTGCCCTGGGCACCTGCGGGAATTCTGCCGGTATCGGCTGTGACATCGTCCACCGGTTCGGCACCGGGTTCTTCGCTGTCAATAGTTGCGCTGGTTACTACAATGTTGCGGAATTCTCTGTTGAACAGATCTTCCCTGGTTACCTTGTAGGTGGCTTCCACCGTCACGCTGCGGCCTACGGCCAGCTCTGGGATCACTGCGTCGCCATTTACCAGGTTGTATCTGCCGTTTGCAGACTCGCTGATCACGGCGCCCTTTAAGGTCTCGTGAATCTTCACATTGGTCAGGGGACGGTTACCCGTATTGGTGACCGTGATGGTGAAGTGGGCATCCTCGCCTACCCGGAAATAGCCTCTTGACGGGATGTTGGTTACCTGCTTCTGGGCAGTCCACGCGTTGTTGGGATTCTCCTTAAAGTTAGCAGTAAAGGTCTCGCTGGTAGTATAGCTTCCGGCGCGTACTGCGGCGTCATTTGCCAGGATAGCACTGCCATGGCTCCAGTTAAGGAAGTAGTAGCCCTGGTTGGCTGTCACGGTGGACGGCTGGGTGGGGTTCACTGCCTTCACCGGACTCACGGCTGTGATGGCTCCGGTGGACGGATCCCTGGTGATCTCCTGGATGGTCTTTACCTCGCTGGTGGTTCCGGTTACCGTACCATTGGCCGCCGCCTCATAGGTGAAGGTAATCTGGTACTTATCCGGGATTCCGTCGCCAGGTGTGGACGGGTCCAGATCCAGCTTAGGATCTGCGTCCGGATCGGACTTGGTATCTGCGCTGTAATATACCCGGACAATGTTCTTTTCATTGTCAGTTCCCACAGTCAGATTCTTTGCCCGCACAAATGCGTAGCCTGCCACGCTCTTCTTCTCGTCAATGCCGCGGATCACCGCACCAAAGACGGCTGCTTTGGGTTCGCTGGTTTCAATAACCGTATTTGTATCCTCATCCACATGCTCCACCCGATAGGTCTGGGCGTTGGCTTCAAAGGAAGCGGTAAATGTTCTGCTGCTGGTAAATCCTGCTGCCCGCAGAGCTTCATCATCTGCAAAGCTGCGGTTTCCGTCACTCCATTCCTGGAAATGGTAGCCGTTCTCGGCCTGAACCGTGGCTGGCTGGGCGGGATGGGCCGGGGTCACCGGGCCCACCTGGATGATCTCCTGGGTGTCTTTGTCCCGGACGATCTCCTGGATGGTCTTCACTTCCTGGGTGGTTCCGGTCACAGTGCCATGGGCACCGGCGGCTACCTGGTAGGTGAAGGTGATCTGGTACTTATCCGGGATTCCGTCTCCGGGTTTGGTCGGATCGGGCTTGGTGCCAGGATCCGATTCCTCATCCAGAGTGTAATGGATATTGACCACATTTCTGGCAATGCTGGTGGTGATGATTCCGCCGCTGGGCTTCTCAACCCGCTCCAGGACATAATTCTTTCCTGCGAAGGAGCTGGTCAGTTCTGCGGTATAGGGAATCGCCGCCCCAAAGGTTCCATTGTTTACAGATACTGCTTTGTCTCTGTCTTCCTCGCCGTCATACAGATAGTGGACGCTGTAGCCCAGGTCGGTTCTGGCTGTAAAGCTGGCCACAAAGGTTGTGTCTCTGCTAAGGGACAGTGCCTGAATCGCTTCTACACTGTCATAGCGGTCACTGCCGCTGGTCCAGGTTACAAACCGGTATCCGTCGCCGGGTACTGCCTGCACCGCTGCCACCGGGGCTGCCGGGGCATCCTGCACGTTGGTAATGGTTCCGTCCGCATTTCTGTCAAAGGTCTTCACGGTGTGGACTTCCTCGGTGGTTCCTTCCAGACTGCCGTTGGCGCCTGCCAGATAGCGGATGCGGATCTGGAATTTATCCGGTGTGCCGTCGGGTGTACCGTCGGGGCCGTCTGCATCCAGAGTGTAGTAAATGTTGACGATATTCCTGGTCACATCAGTGGTAATGATTCCGCCGCTGGGACGCTCAACGGTTTCCAGCACGTAATTCTTACCATTGTAGGCGCTGGTCTGCGCCGGTGTGTAGTCAATGATCTGGGCTCCGAAGGTTCCGTTGGTTCCCAGGACTCTCTGGCCTTCATCTTCGGTCCGGTCATAGAAGTAATGTACCTCATACTTCAGATCCGTCCGCCGGGTAAAGTTGGCCGTGTAGGTGGTTCCGTTAATCCATGCACTTCCTGCTGCCTTGGCGGGCCGGAAGGTCTCCTGGTCGCTGACTTGGTTTCCTGCCGCATCCGTCCAGTTGACGAACCTGTAGCCGTCGGCTGCTTTGGCGGTGGAACCCTGGGCAACTCCCGTAGCCGGGGGCAGGGACTCTTCGGTCCTGCTGACGCTTCCGCCGGCAGTAGCCTGATAGAGAAGGGTGACATTGGACAGCTCAGTGAAGTTGGCTGTAAAGGTCATACTCTCCATGAAGGTACGACTGCGGATGTCATCTGTACCGGTGTAGCTGGTAGTGCCGTCTGACCAGTTGGTGAATTGATAGCCTGGGTTGGCTGCCGGTTCTACGGCTGCTGCCGGGGTGGCCGGGGCATCGGTCACATTGCCGATGGTTCCGTCGGGATTCCGGGTAAAGGTCTTCACCGTGTGGAACTCTTCGCTGCCTCCGGTTACAACTTCCTTTACGGTTCCGTTGGCGCCTGGCACATAGTTCAGACGGATCTGGTACTTATCCGGGCTGCCGTCGGGCTGTCCCTCCGGGCCGTCTGCATCCAGGGTGTAGTAAATGTTCACCACATTGTCAGATTCTTTGGCTGTGACGATTCCATTGGTGGGCTTCTCAATATGCTCCAGGGTGTAGTTCTGTCCCTGGTACTGGCTGGTGGGCTCTGCCTTCTGCCAGAATGCTGTATTCAGAACGCCGTTGCTGTTCTTCACTGCCAGTTCGTCTGCTTCCTGGTAATCCTGGTAGCTGCCTTCCTGGCCGTAGAAGTAATGGATCTCGTACTTTAAGTCTTCCCGTCCTGCAAAGTTGGCCGTGAACACCTTGCTGGTGCCCAGACTCAGCTTCTGGATGTCTTCTGCTTTTGCATAGGTCTCGCCATCGCTGGTCCAGTTGACAAACTTATAGCCTTCTGCCGGGGTGACCGTCACGGCCGCTGCCGGTTTCGCCGGAGTGTCGGTGACATTGGTGATAGTTCCGTCCGGATTCCTGTCAAATTTCTTGATTGTGTGGAATTCCTCGGTTTTTCCGGTTACGCTGCCATTGCCGCCGCTTACATAGGTGATGCGGATCTGGTACTTATCCGGCTTGCCGTCGGGCTCCTTGTCGGGGCCGGGGCCGTCCTCGTCCAGGGTGTAGTGGATGTTCACCACATTCTTTGCCTGATCAATGGAAATGATTCCACCGCTAAGTTTCTCAATCTTCTCCAGTACGTAATTCTGTCCGTTGAAGATGCTGGTGGGCGGGGCTTTGTAGGAAATGGCGGTGCCGAATATCCCGTCATTCTCTTCCACCTTCCGGAAGCCATCCTCCGTGCCGTCGTAGAAGTAGTGAACCTCATAGTGCAGGTTAGTCTGCTCCGTGAAGTTAGCCGTGAACTCAGTGTCCTTGTCAACCTTTTGACGGCGGATTTCCGTGACATCTTTGAAGGTGTCTCCTCCACTGGTCCAGCCTGTGAACTGGTAGCCGTCGTCCGGCTTAGCCATTACTTCGGCGCCGGGGTTCACCGGAGTCACCACCACATTGCTGATGGTGCCGTCGTCTTCCCTGTCAAAGGTGGCGATGGTGTGGAACTCTGTGGTGGTTCCGGTTCCGGTTGCGGACACGGTTCCATTGGCTCCTGGCTTGTAGGTGATGCGGATCTGGTACTTATCCGGGATGCTGTCAGACGTTCCATTCTCACCATCCTCGTCCAGGGTGTAGTGAATGTTCACCACATTCTTCTCTTCTTCCGGTGTAATCGTTCCGTTGCTGGGAGCGTCGATGCGTTCCAGCATGTATTTCTTCCCATTGTATTCTGTGGTTCTTTCCACAGTATACGGGATGGGCTGATCAAGGGTTCCCTTGCCTATCACTGCACTGTCCGTATCTTCGGTCTCGTTATCTTCGGTCTCGTTGTAGAAATAATGGACTTCATAGGGAAGATCTGTTCTCGCAGTGAAGTTGGCTGTAAACTCCTTGTTGGCGCTGACCCGCAGTGCCCGGATGTCTGTGATCTTCTTGTAAGACTCCTGCTGTCCGTCCCGCCCGGTGCTGGTCCAGTCCACGAACTTATAACCAGGCTTGGGATCGGCTGTCACGGCTGCCCTGGGGATAGCCGGAGTATCCTCCACACTGCCCTCTTTGATGGTCTTGTCAGCATTCAGCTCAAAGGTCTTGACGGTATGGAACTCTGTGGTGGTTCCGGTTACCTGGCCGTAATCTCCTGCCTTGTAGGTAATGCGGATCTGCCATTTGTCCGGTGTGCCGTCAGGTTTCCTATCGGGGCCGTCTGCATCCAGGGTGTAGTAAATCTTCACCACATTTTTATCTTGTTCCGGTGTGATCATTCCATTGCTGGAGGTAATGTCAATGCTCTCCAGCATGTAGTTCTTTCCACGGAACTCTCTGGTCTGCGGTGCTTTCTCTTTATAGGGAATCGCCATATCCAGGGTACCTTGGCCCTTCACGTCGTCACCCTTGACTTTGTCGTAGAAGTACTGGACTTCATAGCCCAGGTCAGTCCGGGCAGTGAAATTGGCCTGGAACTGTCTGCTTTCACTAAGCTTCAGGTTCCGGATGGCGTCTACGCTGCCGTAAGACTCATCGCCGTCTGGTCCGGTGGTAGTCCAGCCTTCAAACTGGTAGCCTGGGTTGGCTTCGGCCGTCACTTCGGCTTTCGGGCTGGCCGGGGTGTTCTTAAGGGTGTCCATGTTGATGGTGCCATCCTCATTGCGTTCAAAGGTCCAGACTGTGTGGAACTCTTTGCTGGCTCCGGTCACATCCTCGGTTACGGTTCCATTGGTGCCTGGCACGTAGGTGATGCGGATCTGGTACTTATCCGGCTTGCCATCGGGGTTTCCGTCGGGGCCGTCCTTGTCCAGAAGGTAGTATACGTTCACTACGTTCTTTGCCTTCTCTGTGGTGATAATGGCGTTGCTGGGCTTCTCGATCTTCTCCAGGGTATAGGTCTTGCCCTCAAACTGGCAGCTTACCGGACTCTCGTACCGGATCAGATCGTTGAACTTACCCTTGTCTGAAATTACCCGGTTATCCGTGTCTTCCTGGTAAGTTGTTCCATCGTTTCCGTAGTAATAATGGACTTCATAATGAAGATCCGTGCGTTCAGTGAAGTTGGCGGTGTAGGTAGCATCTACCCAGACTGCGCCTGGCTTCTCCGGTACGAAGGTCAGGGTATTCTCATCGGCAACTGCCTCACCATTCTGATCCGTCCAGCCCGTGAACCGGTAACCGTCATCTGCCTTTGCAGCAGAACCCTGGACCGTGCCTGTGGCCGGTGCCGGATGCTCTTCTTTTGTGGTTACGGATCCTCCCTTTGTGGCCTGATAAAGAATGTTCACGTTGGCTTTTTCCGTAAAGTAGGCGATGAAAGTGGTATCCTGACTGATTTCCAGCTTCTGGATCGCTGCCGTATCCGGATAGCTGTCGGTTCCGCTGGTCCAGTTGACGAACTTGTAGCCGTCGGCTGGCTGCGGGGTTACCTTGGCCTCTGGAGCAGCCGGAGTTTCCTCTACCTTAATGATGGTCTGGTTATCTGGATCCCGTGTAATCTCAGCAATGGTGTGGAACTCTTTGGTGGTTCCTTCTACCGTTCCATATGCTCCGTTGCTTTCTGCTACATATGTGATGGTGATCTGGTACTTATCCGGGATGTTGTCAGGCATTCCATCGGGGCCTTCGGCGTCCAGGGTATAGTAAACTCTCACCACATTGTCTGTTACTTTTGTGGTAATAATTCCGTTGCTGGGATCATCAATATGCTCCAGGGTGTAATTCCTTTCGTTTTCGCCCTGGCGGCCATAGGTTCTGGAATCTGGCGCGTCGTAAGGAATCTTGTCTCCAAAGGTTCCATTGACCGGACCTACTGCCAGTTCTGTGGCTTCGGTATAGGTGGTGTACGCACCTTCCTGACCGAAGTAGTAGTGCACCTCATACGCTAAGTTAGTGAGCCTGGTGAAGTTGGCGGTAAATTCCTTATCCGCGCGGACATCCACAGCCCGGATATCTTCTGCGTCTGCATAATCTTCCCTGGTTCCCTCAGTGCTGACGCTGGTCCAGCCTGCGAAC
Organism: uncultured Lachnospiraceae bacterium; assembly: GCA_910577765.1. Lineage (GTDB taxonomy): Bacteria > Bacillota > Clostridia > Lachnospirales > Lachnospiraceae > Brotaphodocola. The sequence goes on along the minus strand of CAJTOV010000087.1, from coordinate 6,846 downwards.
TCGTAACCGTCGGCAGGCTCCACCGTCACCTCTGCCTGGGGATGGGCCTCAACCGGTGTGGCGCTGAGGATTACCTGGGTCTCAGGATCACGCTCAAGCTTTACGGTGGTGAGAAGCTCTTTCAAAGTGCCTTTCACTGCTCCGTTGCTGCTGGAGCGGTAGGTGACGCGGACCTGGTACTGGTCCGGGATACCGTCGGGCTTCCCGTCCGGGCCTTCCACATCCAGGAGATAGTAGATCTCCACGATATTTTTCTTCACTTCGGCGGTGATGATTCCGTTGCTGTGTTTTACAACCTTTTCCAGGGTGTAATGCTTCTGGTCGTAGGTGTCGGTTGGCTCGGCAGTGTATGGAATCTCTGCATTCAGGATTCCTTTGTCTTTCATGGTTTTCCCTGCCGTCCCGTCGTAGAAGTAACGGACTTCGTACCCCAGATCCTCTCTTGCTGTAAAGTTGGCCTGGAATTCCTTGTTCTGGCTGACCTTCAGAGCCTGGATGGCGGATACAGCACTATACTCTACGCCATCGCTGGTCCAGTTGTCGAACTTGTAGCCCGGGTTGGCTTTGGCCGTGACAGCAGCAGCCGGGATAGCCGGGTTATCTCTCAGAGTCGCCTCATTGATGGTGCCATCCTCATTCCGTTCAAAGGTCTTTACCGTATGGACCTCTTTGATGGTTCCGTCTACGGTTCCGTTGGCTCCAGACACGTAGGTGATGGTGATCTGGTATTTGTCCGGGATACCGTCAGATGTCCCATTGGGTCCTTCTGTATCCAGGAGATAGTATACGTTGACCACGTTCTTCTCCGGGGTCGTGGTGACGGTTCCGTCGCCTGTCTTCTCGATCTTCACCAGGGTGTAGTTCTTTTCCTGGTATGTGGCTGTCGGTTCTGCTGTGTAAGGAATCTTCTCGCCAAACGTGCCGTTCGGCTCCTTAACCGCATTTCTTGTGTCCTCCACTTCACCATAGAAGTAGTGGACTTCATAAGGAAGGTCAGTACGCTTGGTGAAGTTGGCTGTGTAGGTGGTTCCGTCTACCCAGACTGCGCCGGTCTTTGCCGGTACAAAGGTCACTTCCCCGCTTACCTCGTTGTTGTCTTTGTCCGTCCAGTTGACGAACTTATAGCCATCCTTTGGCTGGGCAGTGGAGCCCTGGGCCACGCCGGTAGCTGGTTTCAGGGATTCATTGTCCGGAGCCACGGTTCCGCCCTCTGTGGCTTTGTAGAAAATGGTCACATTGCCATTCTCGGTAAAGCTGGCTGTGAAGGTGGTATCTGTGGTAATCTTCTGGGTCTTGATCTCGTCGGTGTTCTTATAGCTGGTTCCATTGCTGGTCCAGCCGGTGAAGCTGTAGCCTGCATCGGGAGTTGCCTGCACGGCTGCGTAGGGATATACATCCACTTCCCTTTCAACCGTGATGGTTCCGTCTGCATTTTTTCTGATTTCCGCAGTAGTACGGACTTCTTCTACCGTGCCGCCTTCCAGGGCAGTGACTGTACCCTTACCCTTTGCCACATAGGTGATGGTAACCTGGTATTTGTCTGGAATGCCGTCTCCTGGGTTCGTGGGATCGGGGTCTTTGCCCGGATCGGATTTTTCATCTACAGTGTAGTACACCTTGACTACGTTCTGGTCTTCCTGAGTGGAGATGGTTCCGTCGCCTGTCTTCTCGACTTTCTCCAGCACGTAGTTTTTCCCTTTGTAAGTCCTGGGTGTGGTGGCATCGTAGGGGATCGGATCTTTGTAGGTGCCGTTATCACCTTCGGTTACTTCTTCCTGGGTGAAGCTTCCATCCTGGTAGTAATAGTGAACCTCGTAGTGAAGGTTGGATACTCGGGTGTAGTAGAAATTGATCACATTCCGGCCGTTGTCAACCTGGATGGTCACAGACTTCTTTGCCTCATCCACACTGTATCCGGGAATCTCCGGTGCAGTCTCTTCGACTGTGGCGCCGAAGGTCTGGTTCTTCTCCTCCCTGGATTTCAGCAGCTTCTCAGTGGTTCCTGCCTTGTAGTAGTTGACCGTGTAGGTCAGGTCCTTTCTGGGTTCGTATGTGGCCTTAAATGCCAGGTGGCCGTAGCTGGTATTCTCAATCTCTACCTGCATACCATCGTAGGCATTACCGCCGCCTACCTTGCCGGTGGTCAGCTCCCATCCGGTGAAGGTATAGCCCTCTTTGGACGGATTGCTGAGCACGATGGCTCCGGTCATCTCAGCGGGGGTGTAGCTGTCCGGGTTGGTCACGCCTGGTGCCAGGGCTCCGCCGTCCAGATTGTAGGTGATCCGGTAGGTAGCCGGGGCAAGCTTGAATACGAAGACATTTTTCGTATTGTCGGATACCAGGCTTACCATCCTCTTGGCCGGCTCGCCTTCCGCAAGCTGGTAGCCCTGCTCCGTCAGCTTCTTCACATCGGCCTGGATGGTGATCTGGTAGGCTCTGGCGGGTTTGGCGCCTTCGTTGAGTTCGGAAATGATGTTTCCGTTGTACTCATACCGGATCTCATAGGTCAGGTCTGCAAGCTTGGAGTAGGTGATGGTGATGTCATTATTCTCACCACGGGTCAGACGGCGCTCCACCTGGATGGTATCCGGGACATTGTATTCTGCATAGTCCGGGTTGACGGTTCCTGGCTTGATGGCTTTGATTACCACCATGTCGCCTACATTTCCGGTAACCGTGGACTGGCTGATGATACGGCCGTCTGCGGTTACATGGCGAACCGTATAGTTGATGGTGGAGGATTCTCTCCACTTAGCGTATACCTTGGTGTCCGCGGTGATGGGGCTGTTGATGTCGAACTTCTGGGTGCACTCGGGATCGGTGTACCAGCCGTCGAAAATCTTGCCGTCCTTCTCCGGATAGGCGGAGCCGTGGCTGGGCTTTCCTGCCTCGACTTCCTGCTGGTCGTACTTCTCATCAGCATTTTCGGAATCCACAAACTCTACGGTGTAGGTCTTGACGATCTTTTTGGCGTAGAGTACCAGGCCCATGGGCATGGTCTTGTTGCCCTGGTAGGGTTTGGTGCACTCCGGGTCCAGATACCAGCCGCCGAAGACGCCTTCTGCGAATTTGGCTTCTTCCTCTGTGAGGATGCCGGCGATGCTGGCGGTGTATTTGACGGTTTCCTTTCTGGGGACGGAGGTGTTGGCAAGGTTGTTGAGGGCAAGTTCGTAGTCTTTTGCGGAGTAATAGAACTTGAGGGTGGTACCTGGCCATTTGCTTGGCTTCCCTCCATTCTGCCCATATTCCCACTCTTTTACTGTACTGCGGTATCTTTCATATCCCATCCCCTCCATACTGTAGAATTCTTCTTCGTATGTGGGTCTAGTATCACTCAAAATCTTTACATGATTGACCTCCCGGAACATTCTGCCGCTATTGTCATTTGGAGCTGTCTCTGTTCCTGCTGAATCCTCCACATAATAATACAGATTACGTTCGGTTCCGGACATTTCTGTTCCACGTAGCGGCTTATCTTCGGCTGGCATGATACTCTGATAAGTAGTTATTAAACTCCCACTCCAGTACCAGTTCCTATTTTCGTAATCTGTGCCAGGTCCCACCAGACGGTTCCACTCATCTCCAATGAAGGCACCGTATTTTGCAGTGATCTGGAGATTTCCGTGCGGTGGTACATACTCTTTACAAGCATCAGTATGGGAATGTTCTTCCACACCGCAAGTGGGATACCCAGCATCACATGATAAACTATGGCTATGGAACCAGCCTGCGTTCTTACAAGCATCCGTTGCATAACATCCTATGGTATAATATTCACCAAAAATTGCTGAATGCTTTTGCACTTCCTCATGTACATGCTCTGTCTTCCCACATACAATCTTATACCCTCCGTTAAAGGAAGTTCCTTCAAACGTAATAGTATACTGATTCCGCGTATACCTCACCTGGATAACCGTACTTCCGTCAGCTTCTACATTCTTGGTCTCCGAATCCAAGAACTCAAAATACCTCGCATCATTATCCTTATTAAATTCCGTCGGCTTAACAGTGTTGGCATCCGCCGTCACTTGTGTCCCTGCCTTTGCCTGCAAAGTCACTGTCCCCGCATAAGAATAATCCGCATCGTTGGCATTTTCTTTCAGATAGACTACCTTATAGTCCACAACGGCTCCATCCCACTTGGCGTAGACCCGCTTATCACTATCCAGAACTACGCTGCTTACCGGTTGGCTCAGCGCTTCATCGCTATACCATCCCACAAATGTGTAGCTGGTACGACCGGGCTCATCCACACTGTTCAGATCCACTTCGGTCTCATATTTCCCGGTAATAGTAGGAATATAGGAGCCGCCCATGGTATCAAACAGCAGGGAATACTCGTTGCGGTTGTAACGAATTTCAATTACTGTAGCGCCCTCCGGCTGCACCACATCCTGGGAAATGCCCATAGGTGTAAAACCGTCCACAAACTTGGCTTCCGCCTGGGTCACGGTACCCACAGTGCTGGTTTTCTCCTCTGCCGGATGCTCTGCCTTCTCCTCATAGTCCCCATCCAGGGTCTGGAAGAGATGCTTTACATGGTAGACCGTCTCTGACGCCTGGTAAACCAGGTTCACCTCAATCTCCCCGGCCTGGGTAAATGTTCCGGTCAGGGTTCCATCTGAGAGTGTCAGTCCATTTCCGTCCCGCAGTTCCGGCTCATAGCCGTCATACACGGGAATCTTATAGTTGACCGTAAATTTCCCGTTTTCCATGGGCACTTCAAAGGAATCCGGCACCTGCATGGGGATATCGTCGCCATCCAGAATATTGACGGTCACCACCAGCACATCCTCATCCGGCTCCAGAACCAGTCCGTCCAGATCTCCAATGAACATGCTGAACAGGCTGATGCCGCCATTGTCCAGTTCCGTGGAGCTCTCCGGCACAATATGCCAGCCGTCCAGGATCTCGTACTCCATCTCCGCAAAGGCAGTGGGCACACCGTCTTCTTCCGCGAAGTCCTCCACGGCCACCACCGGTGCGGCCCCGGAAAGCTGCATTCCTTCTTTTACATATTCATGGCTGCCAAGATCATACTGTCCATCCGCAAAATCTGCCTCTTCCAGAGAAATGACCTCGTTCTTCACATACTGGGCTTCCCCAGCGGTCAGCACATGGCTGATGTACAGGGTATAGCTGCTGTTTTCTTTTACTACAGAGCCGACGATCTGGTCAATAGCTTCCAGGGATACCCGCACAGCCCTTGCATTTGCCCGGCCCCAGATGGTGACTGTGTCAAATGCCTTGCTGTCCAGGGTGCCATGATACTGCATGGTACCGTTGATATCGTCCTCCAGCTCCTGGCCTTCTTCCTCCACCACGGGAGTATTCTGGTCCGCGCTGCCATTGTCAGCAGGTACTGTGGTCTCCGGAGCTGTGGTCTCTTCCACCTTCACCGGCGTGTCGGCAGCGCTGCTCTCGTCTGCTGCCGTAGTCTCTTCTTCTATAATAATGTCTGCGCCGCTGGTTTCCTCCTCTGTGGCTGCCGCATCTGTCTCAGCATCTGTCGCATCCCCGGCTGCTTCGCTGGTCTCCATAGGAGCGCTGTCCTCTGTCTCAGACACACTGGTCTCCGGGGCCTCAGTGGTTTCCTCAGCCTCCGGCGCCGTGGTCTCCTGGGTCTCTGCGGCTCTGGTCTCCTCGGTCTCCCCTTCTGTTGTCTCCGGCTCCGCCTTGTCATCGGCCTCTGTTTCTGAGGTCTCGACCTTCACCTGGGTGTCCTCATCGATTTCCGGCTTCTCGTCCCCGGGAACATCCTGGGAATCAATGACAATGTCCGCATCATCCAGCACCTGCACACTGGATGCCACCTGATGCAGGTTCCTCAGAGAAATGCTGGCGACAGCGGTCCCTTCCTCAGAAGCTGCCTCATCAGCATCCGCATCCGGTTCCTCTGGGCTCTCGATCTCCTCCGGCTCTGCCTGGGTTTCCTCTGGCTCTGCCGGGGCCTCGGTCTCCTCCGGCTCTGCTTCGGTTCCATCGTCAAACGCCTCTACGGTCGTTTCTTCGGTTTCCTCCACCGAAGTCTCCACAGCCTCCGTACTTTCTCCGTCTGCCTCACTGGCAGCTTCCGTGGTTCCGGACGCCTCCGTGGTTTCGGCATTCTCAGCTTCCGTGGTTTCCACAGCTTCTGTGCCTTCTGCTTCGGTTGTGCTGTCTGCTTCGGAAGTCTCGGCTTCCCCGTTTTCTCCCTCTGTCTGGATTGTCTCCGCTGGATCTGCTTCCGTTCCCTCGTCTGCATCTGAGTCCGCTGTGTCAGTTGGGTTCAGAACTTCTGCCCCAGCGGTATGAGGCATATCATCCTTCACAGTCGTATTGCTGTAATCTTCCACATAGGAGGCTTCCGTGTCGTCCACGTTGGCTGCATTGGGATTGATTGCCACCCTTGCGGTCTCATATCCATCCACGCTGGCCCGGAACTTGACAACCATGTCACTCTCGTTGACGAACAGGAAGATCACGTTGTCTGTGCCCGCATTGTAGAACACTTCCACAGAAGTGCCGTCCAGGGCATAGCGGTCATCCACATCCACATCTAACTGGTAGACCTGGCCATCCTTTCCTCCAATAAGATTCTCATAGGAAGTTTTCAGACGTTTGCTGTCTGTCTTCAACTCCAGGGAACTGAAACGAAATGTCTCACCGCCATCAATGGCGTCCTGGATTGCTTCCCTAAGATCTGTGCCATCAACCAGGAACAGAGCTTCCTGCTCTTCACCGGCTGCAAACGCCACATTCAGGTTCGTTCCCACGTTGGTGAATGTCATGGCTATGGTCAGCATAAAAGCGACCAGGCGTCTGTAGTTCTTGCGAAGCTTTCTCAACATAATCCCTCTCTCCTTT